>NZ_LKBW01000290.1 GCF_002699855.1 Pseudomonas amygdali
CCGAGTCTGCCCAGGTGGCATGACTCAAACAAAAGGGTCTCCGAGAAACCCGGGGCGGTTCAGTCTGCGGTCCTCTACAGGATTTCTCAAGAGCCGGAACAGAAAACCAGACTGCTCGCCTTTATCAAATCCTTGCCCGAACAGGACATCACCGACATAGAGTTTATAAAGACTGATCGCAACGACGTCATGGTGAGGCTGGTGGAGTCTTTCGGACAGAAAAGCAGAACCGTGGACGCACCGCTGCTCTCTGATGGGACCCTTCGCGTTTTAGCCGTCGGCGCAACGCTTTTAACCGCTCCTGAAGGAGCGCTGGTGGTTATCGAAGAGATTGACAATGGTGTCCATCCCAGTCGTGCGGAANGCTGCGAGTCCTGCTGACATCACATAACCCTGCTTTGATGGATGCGTTGCCTGATAGTGCGCTGGCTGATGTGGTTGCCTGCTATCGCGATCCTGAACACGGCGACAGCCGTCTGGTGCGCCTGGGAGACCTGAGTCCCTATCCGGAACTGGTCGCGCAGGGGCCATTAGGGCAACTCATGACGCGGAGGATCCTGGATCGTTTCTTGAAGGACGATACAACGGAAGATGAGCGCAAGGCACAAGCGCTGGACTGGTTGGCTGAATTGCGCCAAAACACAGATGGAGGAGCAGAATGACAGCCGTCTGCTTGATTGATACCTCTGTCTTCGTCGAAATTCTCAATGTGCCCATCAAGGCGCAACAACACATTGAAACCCTTCGTCAGTTAGAACAACGCATACTTGCTGGAGAGTCGCTGTTTTTGCCGATGGCTACGATACTCGAAACCGGCAATCATATTGGACAGAATGGAGACGGAGGCGCTCGACGTAAATGTGCAGAGCGTTTTGTCAGGCAGGTACAGGATGCATTGAAAGGGCGTTCCCCGTTCAAAGCCATCAGCTTCCTGCAAGAGGATGAAATGAGCGGTTGGTTGCGCGAGTTTCCAGAGCATGCAATGTGTGGCAGCTGGCTTGGCGATCTTTCCATCATTCATGACTGGAGACGACTCTGTTCTCTGAATCCATCGAGACGGGTTTATATCTGGTCTGAAGATGTACATCTCGGTGCGTTCGATCAACTGCCCCGGTTGTAATATCCTCAACGCCGCGCCGATAGCTGCTGCGGTGCCAGAAACGCATCGTGAAAATAGTTACGAAACGCCTGCATCGCCGGGCTCAGCTCTCGCTCGCGGTGCCAGGCCAGGCCGACGCTCATTGGCGTTACCGAGTCGGTGACAGTCAACGTTTCAATACGTTTGCCTTCCAGCGACCAGGGACGATGTACCAGGTCGGAGAGAATCGCCACGCCGCTGCCGTTGGCGACCATGCTGCGCACTGCTTCCACGGAGCTGGTGCGCACTCTGACATTAGGTCGTTGGCCGGCCAGTTCCCAGTAACGCATTGCACTTTGCTCCGCCTCATCGACGGTCAACAGGATATAGGGCTCTTGTGCCACATCGGCAAGGCTCACGGCGGCGCGCTGGCACAGCGGGTGATGGCTGGACAGCCATAGACGGCGTTCGGAGTTGAACAGTGTCTCCGAGACGATATCCGGGTGAGTGATGTTGGCTGTCAGCACCACCGCCATATCGAAGCGCCCCTCCAGCAGACCCTGTTCGATGGCTTGCCTTTCGCGCTCATGAACCTCGATGGCTACATCAGGGTGCCAATGTTCCAGACGTTGCAGGTGGTGAGGCAGAAAGTAGCCAATCACGGTGTAGCTGGCGGCCAGGCGCAATACGCCGCTGGCGCGAATATCGGGTAGCGGGCTGTTCAGTGCGTCATCGACGCTGCGCAGGATCACGTAGGCGCGGTTGAGAAAATGTCGACCCGCTTCGGTCAGGCTCATGCCTTGGGCCGAGCGCTGGAACAACAGCGTGCCGAGCATGCTTTCCAGTTCCTTGATGGCCGTGGTCACCGCAGACTGGGAAATGTTCAGGTGAATGGCCGCCTGCGAGATTTGCCCGATCTCGGCCGTTGCTACGAAATAACGAACCTGGCGCAACGTCAGGGACATAAGCACTCCAATCGGCGGGTATCTGTTTTTCAGAAGATGATGTATCTGTAAATAGATCTACCCAAGGGGTGCAAGCGAATCTAACGTGTTTTGCAGGAAGCCGGATAGCTTCTTTTCCGGACTGACCCTTAACCCGATAGCCCCAGGAGCAAAAGCCATGCAGGTGGATTTCAACTCGGACATGGGTGAAAGCTTCGGCGCGTGGACCATTGGTGATGGTGTCGATAACGAATTGATGGCCTTCATCAGTTCCGCCAACGTCGCTACCGGTTTTCACGCGGGTGACCCCGGCACCATGCGCCGCACCATCGAACAGGCTAAACAGCTGGGCGTTGCCATTGGCGCGCACCCAGGGTTCCGCGATCTGGTCGGCTTCGGGCGGAGGCACATCAACGCAGCGCCGCAGGAGCTGGTCGATGACATGCTCTACCAACTGGGTGCATTACGTGAGCTGGCCCGGGTTCAGGGCGTGGCATTGCAGCATTTCAAACCTCATGGGGCGTTGTATATGCACCTCGCCCGGGATGAAGCCGCTGCCCGTCTACTGGTGGAAAACCTTCAGCGCCTGGAGCCCGAATTACTGCTTTACTGCATGCCCGGTTCGGTTATCTGCAAGATCGCTCAGGAGCTCGGTCAGCCGGTGATTCGCGAGTTCTACGCTGATCGCGACTACGACCTTAGCGGTTCCATCGTCTTCACCCGTAATGTGCGCGCGCATGACCCGGCCGAGGTCGCGGCACGCGTGGTTCGGGCGTGCCAGCAAGGTCTGGTGCGCACCGTCGAGGGCGAGGACCTGAGCATCGAGTTCGATTCGATCTGCCTGCACAGCGACACGCCGGGCGCTCTGGCCCTTGCCGAAGCGACCCGCAAGGCGTTGGACGCTGCCGGAATCACGGTGCGTAAGCCGCGCTGAGTCAAATGGCATCGTGTGCACAGACACACGAGCTACGTTACTGATATTTGCCTGCCGTTCTACAACAAATTCAACAAGGAACAGACATGGCTGATCCGATTCGCTACAGCTTTGGCGCTGATGAACACCTGTTCGCGGAAGTCAGCGAGAGTATGTCGCTGGAGGCATTTTTCAAAGGGCTGGCGGTGACCCGTGCAGTCGAGCGTCTGGAACTGGACGGGGTACTGGACGTATGCCTGGCCAACGCGTCGTTCCAGATCCGCTTCGACCCAGACCGTATCGCACCGCATGCCTTGCTCGAAGCGGTGAGAGCTGCCGAGGTCGATGCGGTGGCCGAACGTACGCTGCAAACCCGTATCATCGAGATTCCGGTGCTCTACAACGATCCCTGGACCCATGAAACCCTGATGCGTTTTCGTGACCGCCACCAGGACCCGGGTTCGACGGACCTGGAATACGCTGCGCGCATCAATAACCTGGCGGATGTCGATGCCTTTATTGCGGCTCATAGCGGCGCGCCGTGGTTCGTCTCGATGGTCGGTTTTGTGGCCGGTCTGCCGTTCATGTTTCAGATGGTCGAACGCGAGCGCCAACTGCAAGTGCCCAAATACCTGCGGCCACGTACCGATACACCCAAGCTTACGCTGGGGCACGGCGGCTGCTTCGGCTGCATCTACTCGGTGCGCGGAGCGGGTGGCTACCAGATGTTCGGCGTTACGCCCGCGCCGATCTACGATCCGCAGCAGGGTCTGGCTTATCTGAAAGAGCACATGGTGTTTTTCCGGCCGGGCGACATCGTCCAGTTCAAACCGGTTGATCGGGACACCTATGATGCGGCCGTTGTAGAGGTCGAAGCCGGGCGCTTCGATTTGCGGATTCGTCCGGTCGAGTTTTCCCTGGATGCCTTTCTGGCTGACCCCGCTGGTTATCCCAAGTCGTTGCAGGAGGTGCTGGCATGATCAAGGTGCTCAAACCCGGTCTGGCGACCTCGGTGCAGGATCTTGGCCGCGAAGGCTATTACCACTTGGGCATTCCGCCCTCCGGTGCGCTGGACCAGTACGCGCTCAGCGCTGCCAATCAACTCGTTGGCAACCCACCCGGTGCCGCCGGGCTTGAATGCACATTGCTAGGGCCGGAGCTGGAGTTCCAGTGCGATACATTGGCGGCGGTCTGTGGTGCACACATGGCGGCGCGCCTCGACGGGGTGGAAATGCACCACGACACCGCCTTTGCGGTAAAAGCCGGACAGGTGCTGCGTTTCGACTTCCCCAAGGACGGCGCGCGCACCTATCTAGCGGTTGCCGGGGGGATTGATGTGCCGCTGGTGCTGGGCAGTCGGTCGACTTACACGCTGGGTGCGCTTGGCGGTTTTCAGGGTCGCCGACTGATGGCTGATGACCAGTTGCCAATAGGCATTCCCGGCGGCAAGGGGCGAGCCGGGGCGAGCTTGCCGATGGCTTTGCGCCAGTCTTTGGGCGGGGAAGTGTATTTGCGTGTGGTGCCGGGCCTGTATTACGAGCGTCTGACCGAATTCGCAGCCACCAGCTTTTTCTCCGAGTCCTGGAGCGTAGGCTCGGAAGCCGACCGCATCGGTTATCGCTTCAAGGGCGGCAGGGCGTTGACGTTCCAGCCCAGGGAGCAGCCTTTCGGGGCAGGCTCCGATCCATCGAATATCGTCGACAGCTGCTACCCGATCGGCTCGATTCAGGTGCCTGCCGGGCTTGAGCCCATTGTCTTGCACCGTGACGCGGTGTCCGGCGGAGGCTACGCGATGATCGGTACGGTGATCAGTGCCGACCTCGACCTGATCGGTCAGATGCAACCCAACCAGAAAGCGCGATTCGTGGCGGTAACGCTGGAGGAGGCTCTAGAAGCGCGAAAGTCGTACAAAAAGAAGCTGGCGTGCCTGAGCAAACTGTTTCCTTCATAGAAGCGGTCAAAGAGCCTGCAGTTGCTCAAGCATTTTCGTACGGCACACATCGAGTATTTCGTCTGCCAGTGGCGAGTCGTTCGGGCAACTGCGCGATAGCAGCAGCGCGCCCAGTGCATGGGCAAACATATCGATGGTGTTTGCCCGCGCCTGTTTCCATTCGTTGTCGCCAGGAGACGTGCCTGCCGGAGCCAGGGCGGCAAGCATGCTCTCTATGCCCTCGGCAAAGGTTACCTTGACGTCGTCTGACTGACGTGCAGCATCAGCACTGAGTGCGGCTATCGTGCAGCCTGTGCCTGGGTTATCCCGGTGCTCTCTGGACAGGTAGTACTCGATGAACTGCGCAGGATCGACGTCTTTCGATTGCTCCACGGTGCGCGAGATGGCACAGGCAGCCGATTCGGCCATCAGATCGGACTTGGAGCCGAAATGCTTGTAGAACCCGCCGTGGGTAAAACCCGCTGCGGCCATCAAGTCTGCCACCCCTACACCGTCAAAGCCGTGCTCGCGAAACTGGATGGATGCCGTCTCGACAATGTGTGCCCGGTTGGCCTGGGCCTGCGCCTTGGTGACTCTCATGTGAGTTGCCTCTCTTGCCTGCTTGGTTTTTACCCGTCCGGGTTCGGCAGGGCGTGAATATAGCATTGATGCTGACCATAATCAAAATGATTGGCAGTTAAGATGCTGATCGTAATCATAACCGCTCAAAGCTGACTGTTAGCTGTCCACCTTGTTTCTCGGCAACAGGATCGCGCCACGGGCGATCCTCAATCGGCAGGAGCAAAACCATGAAATACAGAACGTTTGGCAAAACCGGGCTCAATGTTTCGCAACTGGCGCTGGGCACAGGAAACTTCGGCACGGGCTGGGGCTACGGCGCAGACCCGGTTGCCAGCAAGGCAATTTTCAACGCCTATGCAGAGGCGGGTGGCAACTTCATCGATACTGCAGACATATATCAGTTCGGTCAGTCCGAAGAGTTACTCGGTACGCTGCTGGAAGGCCGGCGCGATGATTTCGTGCTGGCGACCAAATTTACCAACGGTGCCTCGGCCAATCCCGGCCGACTGGCCATCGGCAACAATCGCAAGGCAATGGTCAGCTCGGTGGAAGCAAGTCTCAAACGCTTGAAGACGGATCGCATCGACATCTATTGGGCGCACCATCCAGACGCTGTTACACCCATCGAGGAAATTGTCAGAGGGTTTGAAGATCTGGCGCGTGCAGGGAAAATCCTATACGCAGGCCTGTCCAATTTCCCTGCATGGCGGCTTGCTCGCGCGGTTACGCTGGCCGAAATCAGCCGTGCATTACCGATTGCAGCCGCTCAGTTCGAGCACAGCCTGGTGCATCGCGAGCCTGAGGCCGATCTTTTTCAGGCTTCTTACGCGCTTGGCCTTGGCGTCGTCACCTGGTCACCTCTGGGTGGTGGCATGCTGACCGGCAAATATCGCAAAGGGGAGAGCGGGCGCGCTGAGGGTTTGGCGGCAAGGTATTCCAGCCTGAGAACTCGACGCAGCGCACACGGATTCTCGATACTGTTCTGGAGGTTGCCGGTGAGCTTGGCGTAAGCGCGGGTCAGGTTGCCATTGCCTGGGCAGGTTCGCACGGCGCTGTTCCTATCATCGGGCCTCGTTCGCACGAGCAGATTGCCGATAATCTGGGCGCCTTGTCGCTGACGCTGACTGACGAACAGATTCAACGCCTGGATGCGGTCAGCAGTCTGGATCCCTCCGCTGGGCCAAGGTCGGCGGCTGATTGGTCGGATGAGACTCGTGCAAGGGGAGTGGCCTGAGTTGTTATTGGCCTGACTCGGATATTTGTTTATAGCCGCCAAATGAGCGGCTGGAGTCCTTCCAGGCGCAGCGTTGCTGCATGAGCGTGGTGCTTGCGTGTCTTGGCAAAGGCGGTGATCTTCGCCTCGGCGTTGAAAGTGTTAGCGTATTCCCCGCGTTTTTCTTTGTAATGAGAAAGACCAAAATACTCGCAGTCTTGTCCATCCATCGTCCTTGAGCCACGTAGAGTGATGAACGTCATCACCTTCCGTGCGCACAGCCCGTATTACTGAATACCGATGAGCAGCCCTGGCTGTCCCATCAGGAGAGCACCATGCATCGAAAATCAATTTGCGCAGCACTGGCCATCCTGTCCGCCGCCACACTCACCACCTCACTGGCCTACGGCGCGACCATCACCGGGCTCCCTGCAAGCGCCCCTGCCGACAGGTCGGTAGGCAAGCTTGAACAGGTGCATGCCTTTTACGATGCGATGCCTACCGGTGTGACAGTCACTGAAACCGGGCGAATCTTCGTCAACTTCCCTCGTTGGGGCGACAAGGTGCCTTTTACGGTGGGCGAGATTCGTGAAGGCAAAGTTGTTGCCTACCCCGATCTGGCGGTCAACCACGAGAATCCGAAGGACCCCGGCGACGGGCTGATCAGCGTGCAGAGTGTGGTGGCTGACGGCAAAGGACGCGTCTGGCTTCTGGACACTGCCGGACCGCAGTTTGCTGCTCCGCGTCCGGGTGGTGCCAAGCTGGTTGCGGTAGACCTGGCCACCAACCGAATCGTCAAGCGGCTGGTGTTTCCGGATAACGTCATCTTGCCCAGCACTTATGTCAACGATATGCGCTTCGACTTCCGCAAAGGATCGCAGGGGACTGTCTATGTGACTGACTCTTCGGTAAGCGGACCGGGCGCAATCATTGTCATGGACATTGCCAGTGGGCATGCCGTACGTCGCCTGAGCGGCGCGAAGGCGACGTCTGCCGACCCGGATTTCGTGCCCGTGGTCGAGGGCGTACCCGTGCTGGGTGATGGCCCGGACGGATCGCGCAAACCGGTTCACGTAGCCGCAGACGGCATTGCGTTGTCGGCTGATGGCAAGACGCTGTATTTCTCGCCACTGTCCAGCCGCCACCTGTACTCCGTCGCGACCGAGCTGCTGAACGACAGCGGTGTAAGTGAGCAGCAACTGGCTGCGGCTGTTGAGGACCTCGGTGAAAAGGGCGCCTCCGATGGTCTTGAGGCTGACGCAGACGGTGCTGTGTATGCAGGTGACTATGAGCACAATGCAATTCGCAAACGCCTGCCGAGCGGAAACTGGCAAACCGTGGCGCACGATCCTCGCATGCTGTGGCCTGATACGTTGTCTATCGGTCCGGATGGCTACCTGTATTTCATCGTCAACCAATTGCACCGTCAGGCCGGTTTCAATTCGGGCCACGACAAGCGTGCAAAACCTTATAGCCTGCTACGCGTGAAAGTCGACGCTGCGCCTGCCCCCACTCATTGATCGAATTGAATACCGGAGCATTGATAATGAATACACCTGCAAAGCCGTTGGCCTTGATCGCCGTTCTGAAAGCCGTTGCCGGCAAAGAGTCTGCATTGAAAGAAGCATTATCAGCACTGGTGGAGCCCTCCCGATCAGAGCCGGGCAATATCGAGTACACACTGTTCGAGGCGCGCGATGAGCACGGCACGTTTTACATGCGTGAATGTTTCAAGGATCAGGCAGCACTGGATGCGCACGTTGCCACGTCGCATTACCAACAGTTTGCAGCTGCAAGCAGCGAGTGGCTGGCAGAGCCACCGCAGCTGATATTTCTGGATCAGGTGTCTGGCTGAGTTCATTCATCTCTCAAGAGAAATGTATCTGCCGGTACATTTCTCTGCCGGCTTCACTTGAAGCGGTTAGTACTGTCCAAGCACCGATGCGTTGTATTGCTTCAGAAGTTGATCGTACTGCTGCTCTACCGTCAGCAGACTCTTGTTCAATTGGTCAACATCGGCATGAGCGGCCCACTGCCGTTGCAAGGTGTCCAGAGCTGATAGCCAGTTCTGTGCGGGCGTCTTGATCACAAGCCATATCGGGCGTTTTCCATTGGCAGACTTGAGGTTGGGCATATTTTTGAAATAGCGCTCGGCATCCAGCCATGCGTTAACCAGTTCGGTGTGCAAGGCCTCAAGCGCGTCCGGGTTCAGGCGAGCGTTATCTGCGTTCTGGTTCAGGTAATTGATCGTTTGCCGGGCTAGGATCATGAAGTTGAGCGTGTGCCAGTGCTGATCGTGGCCAAGGCGATCGTCAATGGCCGCGAGTTGTTCGCTGCGTGCCAGAAATTGAGGTTCCTCGAAGCGTTTTCGAACGGCAAGACTGCGCTGCTGCAGTTGTTGTATCCCTTGGGTAATATCTGCATCCAGCTGCCGGGCAAGCTTGATATCGGGGCGTGGTTGATTGTAGAGCGCCTCGGCATCAAACGTTTTTTCACGCAGTGCGTCGAGCGTCTCGCTGTACTCGGTTACGGCAATGACCAGCGGATCGGACTTGGGGTAGAGCAGTTGTGGGTAACGGATACGGCAGGCCAAACTCTTATTGATTGCGATGGAACGACTGCTCTCACCCATTGCAAAGCTTTGGATGAACGGCCCCACACCCTCGCTGCCATCAATCAGCGCCTGATAGTGCTTGCGATAATCAGCATAGCGTTCAAGCAGAAGAGCATCGTCAAATACCAGGCACGCTGCCGCGTCCCGCATCATTGAAGTATCTGCAATCGTGTCTGTCGGAATGCGGTGGGTGCTGGTCAATCTGTGATGCGCCCAGACGATGGTCGCGAAAACACAAATAGCGGCGATGAACGCTCGATTACTGATCATGGCCAGCCTCCAGAGCAGATGCGGGCGCATACCACTGGTCCCGCGAGGGCGGGTGACAGGGCTGGTTTGTTTCAAGCAGGGCTGCGCAAAGGCGCTTCGGCCACGCCTGCAGACCTTGACCTTCTTGCACCGGCCGGTAGTTGATGAAAGTGCCGGAGATGAACAGCAACGAGACTGTCAGGCCCAGCACAATACCAATCATAAATTCTCTGGCCGGTGAGCCTGGAGCGATTGAAAATGTCCGCTTGAGCCCTTCGGGCCAGGCAATGCGAGTGCCGGCAGCAGCCACGGTGAGTATTGCGGCGTAAATCAGTAACGCTTTCCATCCCCCGATCAGCCAGGCGGGTACTGCGGGCGCCCAGCTTACGGTGCTTTCTCGCAGCAAAAGCGGCACCGGGCGGCGCAGCGTGAGCCAGCGACCAAAGCGCTTGGTGAGTTGCTCATCAAGGCGCCAGGCAAAAACGCCGAGCGTCTGGCCGCCTACGTAAAGCAAACCCGCCATCAGGCCAAGTGCGCCAATAATCAGCAACAGGGTGATCATTGTTTCGCCCGGATCACTTCCCAGTCGGTAATAACTATCCCATGCCGTCATGGACGCTGCGCCAACGATTGCAAACGGCAATGCCCAGAACGATGTATGTCGGCGCAACGGTCGCCAGAAGTACACGTTTTCGCCGGGCACATGGCTGGCCAAATCCGGGTAATGTCGCGCCACTGTGTTGGCCAGCGACTCACAGGCTTGCCAGTCGGCAGGGGTGAAGCGGATGGTCATTGACACGCGAGCGTCATCGCTCATGGGCAGGAACAGCAGGCGGGCTGCACGTGAGCCTGTACTGTCGATTTTCTGCGTGGCAAGACGCTGCTGCTCTTCGAGAAACAAGGCCTGACGACTGCGTGCCAACAGCCGACTCCAGAAGGGTTCCGGGCAAAAAGTGCGACCGTCGGTTTTCTTCCAGCCTTGCCACTCGCACACGGCATCAAAAATAGGGCTGGACCAGACTTCAGCGTGGGCCAGTAACCCAGCGAGGTATTTGTTAAGCCATATACGCCGGTCGAGAGTCTGCATCCAGGCAGTCTGGTCAAGATGCAGGTACAGACTGGAGAAGGATTCGGCATTGCTGCTGTTCAGCGCCTCTGCCAGCTTCTGTTCGGTATTGCGTGACAGATTGTTCAGAACAGTTTGCGTCGCCCGCAAGGACAGGTCGATGCGTTGCCAGGCACTTAGCCACTGAAAAAGCTCGACTGCGCGCTCGGTCAGCTCGCAGACATCGGGAGCATCCGCCTGGCAATATTCCAGCATGCCTACTTCGAACGCCTGCTCACACTGTGTAGCTCGGGCGTGTTCCAGTCGCTGGTCCAGATTCTTCGCAGTGACACCTTCAAGCAGCAGGTCAGCCCTGCGGCGTTGAAGATCTGAGGCGCTGGAAGACTGAGCTGGCGACGGCATTTCTGGAGTCGGCGCAAGCAATGGGCCTTGCTGTTCCACCGGCTCTTCTTGAGTTTCGGCAGCCCAGCTTAGCGCTTGCTCATAGGCATCACGCAACCGCTGAAAACCAGCCGGATCTTCGTCCGGGCGGTTCTGTTTGAGCAGTACAGCGTAACGGCGCTTGATACTGCGAATATCAGAAGGAGCGTCCAGCCCCAGAATAGACCAGCAATTCACTGCATTGCGCTCAGGTCTGTACCTGCAACCATGGGGTCACGAACTCCTTGTATACCAAGACAGGAATGCAGAAGCGTCCGGGCAAGATGCCCGGACGTGAAAAATAACGGCGGGGAGTTTAACAGGTGCTCAGACAGCAGACGCTACTTCCATCTGCTGTTTTCGCAGGATCAGAAAATATTGATCGGATAGCTGACAATGATCCGGTGCTCGTCGGCATCACGCTGACTGGCAAACTCGGTACGAAGTTGTGCATGACGCAGTGCAACGCTGAGGTTTTTCACCGGGCCGGACTGCACCACGTAACTCAGGGTAACGTTGCGTTCCCATTCCTTCTTGTCGCCGTCGGACGTCTGGATGTTCGAACCGCTTTCATACATGGCCAGGAAGTTCAGCCCGGGAACGCCAAGCCTGGCGAAGTCATAGCCGTAACGGACCTGCCAGGTGCGTTCTCCGGCGCGCTGGAACTTGCCGATCATGGATTCGGTCATGAAGTAAGCAGTTGATCCATCGCCCTGATTCAACCATACCGCGTCGCTGTCGCCGGTCACTGCCTGATAACCGGCAGCAAAGGTATGACCGTTGATGAGGTAGGTGAACTGGGCGCTGGACAGGCGGCTGTCGACTTCACCCTTGGTAACGCCGTTGCCGTAATAACCCACCGTGTAGAACGCCGGATCGTGACCGTTTGCACCGTCCGAGCGGTTGTCGAAGTGGCGCAGGTCGGTGCGCAGGGTGCCCGGACCGAGTTGCATGTCGTATTTCAGTCCGAGAAAGTTCTGCTTGTAGAAGTTTTCCAGGTTGCCGTAGTAATACTGCAAGGTCAGGTCTTTGGTCGGTTTGTAATCGACGCCTGCGTAGTAGAACTTGTTGACGAATTCGCCGGTCAGCGGGTTATTGGCACCCGGAATCGACATGCCCATCTGGTTGGTCGAACCGCGGCCCATTACATGTTCCAGTTGCCCGGCAGTGAAGGTGAAATCACTCAGGTCTTTCGACTGGATCTGCCCGCCGCGAAAAGTCTGTTGCAGCATGCGATCAGTGGACATGACCACCGGAAGCATCGGCACCAGCGTGCCGTACTTCAACTCGGTTTTTGAAACGCGTGCCTTGAGCGTCGCGCCCAGGCTGCTGAACTCATCGACCGCGCAGCCGTCGCTGTCAGTCGGGAATATGTTGCCATTGAATGCGGTACTTTGCGGGTTGTAGTGGCGGCCCTTGCCCGAGTCCAGACGAATGCCCAACTGGCCCAGCGCATCGACACCAAAGCCGACGGTGCCGGGCGTGTAGCCGGACTGGTAGTTGAGCATGAAGCCCTGGCCCCACTCCTGCGTGTAGTTCGGGTCAGCAGCACCGCTGCGGTTGTCTGCGTTGCTGAAGAAGTTGCGCGCCAGAATGCTGGCCTTGCTGTCTTCCAGAAAACCTTCGCCGAAGCTCTGCTGCGCGATCAGCAGGCCACAAAAGCCCGCAACGAAAGGGGTGGCGCGATTGATACGCTCCATCGGGTTCATCCTCATGCTGTCATTAAGTGTTGTGAGAGGCAGGGTCGGGCGGCAGTCAGGTTTCTTGTTGTTTTAAGAGGCGTGTTTTGCAGCTGAATCCGTTTCAGGTGTCGTTGTGTGAGGCGCTTGATACAGCGTGACGCGAGGTAAGCGGTAAAGAACCACCAGTGCGAGTACGCCCAGTGCGGCGCAGATCAACAGCCCTGTACCGACTGCATGGGCGAGGGCAGTGCGAGCCAGCTGCAACGTGGTGTCGATATCTTTGGGCGTGTGCTGCAGCAAGACCTGAGGGTCGGCCAGACGCGCTATTGCCTGCATCTGGCCTGCCGCTGACAGCGCATGTTGCAGATTGGCGACGTACAGCAACTTGACCAGCACACCCATGGCCGCGGTGCCCAGCAAGCCGCCAACCAGTCGCAACGATTGAGTGAGTGCTGTGGCGATACCGAGAAACTGCCGCTCGGCAAGCGTCTGGGTGAATACGGTGAGGTTGAGCAGAATGAATCCAAGCCCCAACCCCGCCAGCAGAATCAGTCCCAGCAAGGTCGTGAACCCGGCGTGCAGTCCGACCAGTGCCAAGGCGATGCAGGCAATCGACAGGGCAATGAATCCGCCACTCGGTAACCAGTTGGGGTTTGCCAGACGCGTGACGATGCGACTGTTGACGATTGCGCCCAAAGTGATACTCAGGGCCAGCGGTGTGAGCAGCAGCCCGGCGTCCTGCGGCGAGTAGCCGTAGCTGCCCTGCAACAGCAGAGGCAGGTAAAACAGCAGGGTGAACATGATCGCACCGGCCAGCAGCGACATGATGAACAGCAGGCGGATGCTGCGATTGGCAAACAGCCCGGCGGGCAGCAAGGCGAACGCGCAACGGCGCTCTCTGAACCAAAGTCCGGTCAAGGCAATAACAGTGATAGCGCCGCACAGCAGGCTGATCGCCAGAGAGCGCTGACCGAGCCATTCAACGAACAATTGCAGGCTGCCCAGGCTCAGGACAATCAACACTGCGCCGATCCAGTCGAGCCTGATCGCACCGGCTGTTGGCGGGCGATACCAGGGTAAAAAGCGCCAGGCAAAAAACAACGCAATCACGCCCAGCGGCAGGTTCAGCCAGAACACCGAACGCCAGCCGAACTCGCCGGACAGGTAACCGCCCAACCCTGGGCCGATGGCATTGACCACGCTGAACATCGCACTCAGCAGAACCTGCCAGCGCAGCCGCTGACAAGTGTCGGGAAACAGCTCCGGCACACAGGCAAATGCCGTACCGATCAGCATCCCGCCACCGACGCCTTGCAGGGCCCGGCCAATGACCAGCACCAGCATGCTGTCGGCCAGCGCGCAGACCAGCGAAGCAACGGTGAAAATGACCGTAGCGGCCAGCACGAACGGTTTACGCCCGTAGAAATCGCCCAGTCGGCCAAAGATCGGAATGGTCACGATGGACGCCAGCAGGTAGCCGGTGGCGACCCAGGCATACAGCTCGAAACCATCGAGTTCCGCGACGATGCTTGGCAATGCGTTGCCGATCACTGTCTGGTCGAGTGCGGACAGCATCAGCACCAGGGAAATGCCGAGCATGGCCAGCAGGGCCTGTTTGAAGGTCAGGGCCGGGTGGCTCGGCGTGGTCATGGCCAGGCGCTCAGCGCAACGCAGCGACAGCAGTCGCAATGCGTGTGCAACCGGTTTCAAGGGTTTCGAGGGCCGTCGCCGTAGACATCCGGAAGAACGGTGCCAGGCCATAAGCGGTGCCTGCTACAACCGCAACACCCTGACTTTCCAGCAGGTACAGAACCACATCGGTGTCGGCTTCCAGTACCGAGCCTGACGGGGTGGTTTTGCCGATCAGCGCTGCGCAATTGACGTAGAGATAAAACGCGCCTTGTGGCTGGATGCAACTCAGGCCGTCAATTGCGTTGATCAACTCCAGGCAGCGGTCGCGGCGCTGTTTGTAGACCTTGACGCTCTCGCCGACAAACGACTGGTCGCCATTGAGGGCCGCCACTGCGGCGGCCTGGCTCACCGAGCAGGCGTTGCTGGTGGATTGCGACTGCAGGGTAGCCATCGCGTTGATTATATCGCTGGGGCCTGCGGCATAGCCGATGCGCCAACCGGTCATGGCGTAGGTTTTTGATACACCATTGATGATCAGCACACGCTCGCGCAGGGCGGGTTCGACAGTCAGCAGATGGCTGAGCGGGGTGTCGTCATAGCGAATGTGTTCGTAAATATCATCGGTCATGACCAGCACGTCCGGGTAGTCGAGCAGCACGTCGGCCAGTGCCCGCCATTCAGTTGCGCTGTAGGTCGCGCCGGTCGGGTTGCTCGGCGAATTGAGCAGCAGCCAGCGGGTACGCGGCGTGATTGCGTGGCGTAGTTGCTCGGCGGTGAGCTTGAACTGATTGTCTTCGGGGCACGGTAAGGTCACCGGGCGACCATCGCAGGCCAGCACCATGTCCGGGTACGACACCCAGTACGGCGCGGGGATCAGCACTTCGTCGTCAATGCCCAGGGTCGCTGCGAAGGCATTGAAGATCGCAGCCTTGGCACCGCTGGTGACTACGATCTGGCCGGGGGCGTAGCTCAGGCCGTTTTCGCGCTGGAGTTTGGCGGCAATCGCGTCGCGCAGCGCTGCAGTACCCGCATTGAGCGTGTAGCGGGTTTCACCGTTTTCGATGGCGGCAGAGGCGGCCTGACGAATGTGGGCAGGCGTATCGAAGTCGGGTTCGCCAACCACCAGATTGATGATCGACTTGCCTGCGCGCCGCAGTTCATTGGCCCGATCGGCAGCAGCGCTGCTGGGCGATGGTTTGATGCGGAGCACGCGGGCAGCGATGCGAGATGCGGTCACGTTGGCATTCCTCGTTGATGGCCTTGACGGGGAATACGTTACGAGCCTGCAGACGGCAGGCCATAAGACGAGTTTGTTCTGGGTTGATAGGCAGCGCTTATGACCGCAGATGAACCAATGCTGCACCAAAAGCGGGCAAGCAATGCCTGCGGGGGCATCCATGCGTTGCAATCACGCTCGGCAGTTGCTGACATAGCAATTGCTTATGTCTGGTTTTTTCAGAGCTGGCCTGTGTCTTGCTGAGGCATCGGGGTCGTGACTCTGGAGTGCAGCACCTTGAACCTTCGCCGCTTGAAATACTTTGTGAAAATTGTCGACATCGGCAGCCTGACCCAAGCCGCCGATGTACTGCACATCGCACAACCTGCGTTAAGCCAGCAATTGGTGACGCTGGAAGCCGAGTTGCAGCAGCAGTTGCTGATCCGCACCAAGCGCGGCGTTACCCCGACCGAGGCGGGCAAGGTTTTGTATGGCCATGCTCAGGTCATACTGCGTCAGTGTGAGCAGGCGCAAAGTGATGTCAACGCCAGCGGCCTGGCGTTGTCGGGGCCGGTGTCGGTAGGGCTGGCCCCGGGCACTGCTGCGTCAACCTTGTCGCTGCCGTTGCTGAAACGGGTGCGCGAGCGTCATCCGGGTATCCTGCTGTACCTCAACGAGAACTTTGGCACCACGCTGAGCGAACTGATCATGAACGGGCGCATGGACATGGCCGTTCTTTATGGCGGACGTGAGGTGCATGGCCTGAGTTTTGTGCCGTTGATTCGCGAGCAACTGTATCTGGTAAGCGCCCAGGACACGCTTCAGGGCTGCGAGGAAATAGCCCTCGCCGAGCTGGCCGATATCGACCTGCTGTTGCCGCGCACCTACAACACCATCCGCCGTCTGGTGGATGAGGCATTTGTGCGCATCGAGCGCAGTGCCCGGGTGGTGGCAGAAGTCGAATCATCGACGACTCTGGCTGCCGCAGTAGCGGATCGATTCGGCTCGACCATTCTTCCCGAGTCTGCTGCGCGGGTGCTGGCCGATACGCATGCGGTCAATCTGAGCCGGATCGTCGAACCCGAGATCGAAGCGCCGCTGGCCCTGTGCCTGTCAGGCCACTTGCCGCTTTCGGTTCCGGCCCAGGCAGTCAAGGCCATCCTACTGGAACTGGTCGCAGAGATGCGCGGCAATCGCCGTACAGAGTAACCCCGGCGTCATAAGGGGCGCTTATCACCCCACAGTCAAACCGTCTTGGCGGTCAAAAATCGCTCTCGTTACATTGCCCTCAGCCACATTTCTTTTGCCAGGCAAGGGCTCTTGCATGAAACCGGAACGTATCAAAGCACTTATCGACCTGATGGCCGAATCAGACCTGAGTGAACTCAGCCTGTCTGAAGGCGATACGCAGTTGCGCTTGCTGCGTGAGTCGGTCGAGGCCGCCAGCGGCGTCAGTCCATCTGCATCAACGTCGCTGAAAGCGCCTGCAACCGATGCTGCTGCTTCCTCTCAGGCAAGTGCAACTGCCAATGCGCAAGAGGCTCAGGCCTGCGCCTCGCTGTATGGGGTCTTGCACCTGACCCCGGCGCCCGACCAGCCGCCCTTCGTTGAAGTCGGCACGTCAGTCGACGTGGGACAGACCCTGGCAGTGGTTGAAGCCATGAAGATGTTTCATCCGGTGACGGCTGAAAAGGCAGGGGTCGTGACCGCCATTCTGGTTGCCAACGGCGAAGAGGTTCAGGCCGGACAAGCGCTTTTCAGCATCGGTTGAAGGTCTTGGGTGGCCGTGCGGCTGCCTTCCGGGTTCACAGATCAGGGGTTTTTGATGTTCGATAAAGTGTTGATCGCCAACCGCGGCGAAATTGCCCTGCGCATCCAGCGCGCCTGCAAAGGCCTGGGCCTGAGTACGGTTGCGGTCTATTCCGAAGCGGATCGCGATGCCAGCTATGTACGGCAGGCCGATGAGTCACTGTGCATAGGCCCGGCCGCGCCGGGGCAGAGTTATCTGAATCAGGCTGCCGTTCTTTACGCTGCGCAGTTGACCGGTGCTCAGGCGATCCATCCCGGTTACGGGTTTCTGTCTGAAAACGCCGCGTTCGCCGAGCGCATCGAACAGGCTGGCCTGACTTTCATCGGCCCCAGTGCCGCCTGCATTCGGGTGATGGGCGACAAGGTCGCGGCCAAGCGGGCAATGCGTGAGGCTGGCGTGCCGTGCGTGCCAGGCCCGGACACCAGCATGCCTGCCGATCCGCAAGGCATCCTGAAAATTGCCCG
Organism: Pseudomonas amygdali; assembly: GCF_002699855.1. Lineage (GTDB taxonomy): Bacteria > Pseudomonadota > Gammaproteobacteria > Pseudomonadales > Pseudomonadaceae > Aquipseudomonas > Aquipseudomonas amygdali. The sequence goes on from NZ_LKBW01000290.1 coordinate 17,814, forward strand.
TGACATCGGTTACCCGGTCATCGTCAAGGCCGCTGGCGGTGGCGGCGGGCGGGGCATGCGCGTGGTTCAGGAAGAGCTGCAATTGCTCGATGCAATTGCGCTGACCAGCGAAGAAGCCCGCCGGGCCTTCGGCAATCCCGAGTTGTATATCGAGAAGTTTCTGGGTCAGCCGCGCCATGTCGAGATTCAGGTGCTGTGCGATGCCTATGGCAATGCCATCTGGCTTGGCTCGCGGGATTGCTCGATGCAGCGCCGCCACCAGAAGGTGCTTGAAGAGGCTCCTGCACCGGGCATCGACCCGGAATTGATGGCCAGGGTGGGCGAACGTTGCGCACTGGCCTGCCGGCAGATCGGTTACCAGGGCGTAGGCACGTTCGAATTCCTGTTTGAAAACGATGAGTTCTATTTCATCGAAATGAATACTCGCCTGCAGGTCGAGCACCCGGTCACGGAAATGACTTCCGGCATCGACATAGTTCAGCAGCAGATTCGCATGGCGATGGGTGAGCGCCTGAGTTTCAGCCAGGCCGACGTCAGCGTGTCGGGCCATTCTCTGGAATGCCGGATCAACGCCGAGGACCCGCGCAGCTTCATGCCTACGCCGGGGCAAGTCACCCGCTGGGAGATTCCTGGTGGTTTTGGCGTACGGGTCGACTCGCATGTGAGCCACGGTTATCGCGTTCCGCCTTATTACGATTCGATGGTGGCGAAGGTCATCACTCACGGTGCCAGTCGCGATGAGGCCCTGGCACGTATGCGCCTGGCGCTGAGCGAAATGCACGTTGAGGGAATCTCTACCAACATCGCGCTGCATCGCGACATTTTGCAGGACCCGGTGTTCTGCAAGGGTGGCATGGACATTCACCACCTGGAGCGCTGGTTACAGACAAGGAGCCACCCATGACCCTCCAGCAGTTGCCGCCACGAATCACTTTGCTGGGAACCACCGCCTTGCTGTTCGAAGCACCCGGCGAGCTTGAGCTGGCAGCGCAGCAACGCATATGGGCGCTGGCCAGCCTGAGCAAGGACTGGCCGCAGGTGCGCGAATCGGTGCCGGGCATGAACAACCTGATGCTGACCTTCGCAGCGCCGCCACGCGACCTGACCGGCTTGAAAACCCGCTTGCTGGAGGCCTGGGAGCAATGCCAGCCGCTGCCGTTGCAAGGCCGGATCATCGAGTTGCCGGTGGTGTATGGCGGTGACGGCGGACCGCATATGGCCGATGTCATCGCCCATACCGGACTGGATATCGAGACCATCGCCAATCTGCACTGCGAACCGCTTTACCCGGTGTACGCCTTGGGCAGCCACCCGGGTTATTGCTATCTGGGCGGCATGGATCAGCGTCTGGCGACGCCTCGGCGCAAAGTGCCGGTACTCGATATCGGTGCCGGCTCGGTTTCCATCGGCGGCGTGCAGACGGGTATCTCCGCTTCAGCCGGCCCCAGTGGCTGGAACACGATAGGGCGCACGGAAATGGTGTTTTTCGACGCTGATCAGAACCCTCCGGCGCTGATGCAGCCCGGCGATCAACTGCGCTTGCGTATCGAGAGGATCATTCGATGATCGAAGTTATCAGCGCCACCGCACTGGCGACGGTCCAGGACTTGGGCCGCCATGGCAGCCTGGGCTACGGCGTCGGCACCTCCGGCGCAATGGACACGCTGTCGTTGCAGCTCGGCAATTTGTTGCTGGGCAACGACGAAGACGCGGCAGGCATCGAAATTCCACTGTTCCCGTTCGAAGTGCGTTTTGTCGAGGACTGCACTTTTGCTATCACCGGTGCTGCCTGTTCTGCACGGCTGGATGGCGAGCGACTGCCGGGTAACTGGGTCGCTCAGGCGCGCAAGAATCAGGTGTTGAAGCTGAGTTACCCAACGACGGGCAGTCGCGCCTATTTATGCCTGGCGGGCGGTGTGGATGTGCCGCAGGTTCTGGGCTCGCGCAGCACGCAATTGCGCGGTGCATTTGGTGGCTGGCAGGGCCGCGCCTTGCAGCAGGGCGATCTGATTCCCGCCGGTGCGGCTAATCAACCGCGCGCTGGTGATTTTGGTATGCAATCTGCTGCGGCGGCCTTGCCGTTGATTATCGACGAGCTACCGGCCATACGCGTACTGCCTGCCGCCGAGTTCGACTGCTTCAGCGTTGAAGCCCAACAAACATTTTTTGCCGGCGAGTGGAAAATCACCACGCAAAGCAATCGCTATGGTTATCGCATGGAAGGTACGCCCCTATTGCCAAGGGAGGCGCTGGAAATTCGCTCTCACGGCATTGTGCCCGGGGTGATTCAGGTGCCCCACGGCGGCCAGCCGATTGTGCAAATGCGCGATGCCCAGCCCAGCGGCGGCTATCCAAAGTTTGCGACGGTTATCGAAGCCGACCTGTGGCGTCTCGGTCAGGCCCCCATCGGCAGCAAGGTGCGCTTCGTGCAATGCAGCTACGAGGAGGCCGTCGAGGCACTGGACACCAATCACGCCTTCATCGAAAACGCCCGGCGCTTGCTTGCGCTGCGCGGCCTGCAAGGACATCGCTGATGAACATCAATGAAATTCGCCAACTGGCAGGCTGGATTCGTGATGCCGGGCTCACGGTTCTTGAACTGAAACGACCAGGGTTCGAGTTGTTGATCCGACGCGGAGTACGTGCGGATAACCCTGCATCGCGACCTGACGTGGACGTCGCAGTCGAACAGCCGCCAGCCACTGCGCTTGTAATAGCTGCGGATAACCCCGGCGTTTTTGTATCGAGACACCCCGACGAAAAAAACAGCTACGTAAAACCCGGCGACACCGTTGCAGTCGGGCAGTTGCTGGGCCTGTTGCGCATCGGCCTGCTTTATCTGCCGGTGCGCAGCCAGCAGGCAGGGCGTGTGACGCGTTTTCTGGCTGCCGAGCATGAACGGGTCGGTTACGGCCAGCCGCTGATTGAACTGGAGGAGTGACACGATGCGCATCGATCTGAACGCTGATCTGGGTGAGGGCTTCGGCCCCTGGACCATGGGTGAGGATGAGGCACTGATGCAACTGATCTCCTCGGCCAACGTGGCCTGTGGTTTTCATGCCGGTGATCCATTGATAATGAACAACACCGTGCACCGCGCCAAAGCGCTGGGCATCGATCTCGGCGCACATGTCGGTTTTCCTGATCTGCAGGGGTTCGGGCGGCGCAGAATGAACATCGAACTCAACGAGTTGTGCAGCATGGTGGTGTATCAGCTGGGCGCTCTGGCAGGCATTGCAGCCGCTGCCGGTTACCGCGTGACGCACATGAGCTTCCACGGCGCGCTGGGTAATATGGCCGCGGCCGATGCCGAACTGGCCAGGCCGCTGGTCAAGGCGGTCGCCAGTTTCGATGCGCAGATGATCATCAGTTCATCCAGCAGCGCGGCCATCGAACAGGCCGCCGAAGCGTGCGGCCTGAGAGTCGCGACCACGTTTCTGGCCGACCGAGCCTACGACGAAAACTGCCTGCTGGTGCCGCGTGGCATTGCCGGGGCGGTGATCAAGGACCCACAGCAGGTCCGCGCCAGGGTTGCGCAACTGTTGCAGGACGGTACGGTTGCGACCCTGAGCGGCAAGCGCGTGGCGGTCAATGCCCAATCAATCCTGTTGCATGGCGACACGCCGGGGGCGGTGGAGCTTGCGCGCAGCATTCGCCAGAGCATCGAAGAGCAGGGCGGTGTCATCACCCCGGTTTCACAGCTGCTCGGGTCATAAGCGCAGCTTATTGCCACACAACCATTGTGTCTTGGTCGCTGCCCATGACGCTCGTTAAAGTCCAGTACAAGGCGATCAGCATTAGCAGCCAAGCGGCTGATCGACGCTTATTCAAGGAAACCCCGACATGCCTTTTTCCGATTACAAAACTGCGCTGGTGACCGGCGCTTCTTCCGGCATTGGCGAAGCCGTCGTCGAACGGCTGTGTGCCGAAGGTCTGCAGGTTCATGCGCTGGCGCGCAGTGCAGACAAGCTGGCGGCACTGGCGCAGCGCACCGGCTGCATCGCACATGCTATCGACGTGACTGATCTGGCCGGTCTGACGGCACTGTTCCAGGCCCATCAGTTCGATGTTGTGGTCAACAATGCCGGAGTCGACCGGCCCGGTTCGCTGCTCAAGGCCGACGCAGAAGGGATTGATCTGCTGGTCGATGTGAACCTGCGCGCGGTATTGCAGATCGCCAGGCTTTCGTTGCCGGGTATGGTCGAGCGTGACAGCGGGCACATCATCAACATCAGCTCGATTGCCGCCGCCTACAACTTCGGCGGCAACTCGACGTACCACGCCACCAAGGCTGCCGTGAGCATGCTTTCTCGCCAGCTACGTATCGATGCGTTCGGCAAGCGCGTGCGGGTGACGGAAATCTGCCCGGGGCGTGTGGCCACGGATATTTTTGCCCATGTGCATGGCGATTCCGAGGAAGTGCGCAAACGCTTCATCGAGGGCTATGAGCTGCCTGTGGCCAAGGACATTGCCGATGCAATCGCCTACGTGATCGCTGCGCCCATCGCGGTCAACATCGGCCATATGGAAATCACCCCGACGCTACAGGTACCCGGCGGGCTGTCGACCGCGCGCCTGCAGGACTATGAAGGCTGAGGCTGCGCCTCGCTGCGAGCGCTGTACCCATCACGAGAGCGGCACCAGCCGCCATGCGACACCCGCGCCAGTACCCCTGGCGCCTTGCTTCTGCCCTGGCTGAATGTCAATGGGAACAACCATGACGAGTAAATTCGATCTTTCGGCGATCCTGCAGGGCGAGTATGCCGAGCTGATCGTCAAGGGCATAGAGACAACCCTGCAACTGGCGTTCGTTGCCTGGTGCATGGCAATGGCGGTGGCCTTGCTGCTGGTGTCTATTCGCCTGACCGGCAACAAATACGCCGAGCGTCTGGTGGCGGGCTATGTGTCCTACCATCGCAATGTGCCGACACTGGTGCAACTGATGCTCTGGTATTTCGGTATTCCGACGTTGCTCACCGAAAGCACGCAGCTCTGGCTGGCCAACTACAGCACCGAGTACCTTTTTTCGGTGATCGCGCTGGGGCTGTGCCAGGCGGCTTACTTCAGTGAGGACATCCGCAGCGGCTTGCGCGCCATTCCGGCCGGGCAAGTCGAAGCATCGCGCGCATTGGGCCTGGGTTATGTGCGTTCGATGCGTTACGTGATCCTGCCGCAAGGCGTTCGCAACTGCCTGCCGTCATTGATCAATCACACGGTGCTGCTGTTCAAGAACACCAGCCTGGTCATGGCCATCGGCGTCGTCGAGCTGACCTATGCCACTCGCGAGGTCGAGAACTACACCTTTCGCACCTTCGAGGCGTATCTGGTCGCAACCGTGGTCTACCTGGCCATTTCACTGATGCTGATGGGCCTGGGTGCGTTGCTGGCCCGGCATTTCAGCAAAGCCATGGCGAGGTAGGCGGCGATGTTCGATGTGTTCACGATTGTTCGCGATAACTGGACCTTGCTGCTGGTCGGCCAATACCCTCACGGCCCGATGGGCGGGCTGGTTTCAACGCTGATTCTGGCTGCGCTGGCGCTTTTGCTGGCGTTCCCGCTAGGGCTGCTACTGTCGCTGGCACGGGTCTCGCCGTGGCGCTGGCTGCGTTACCCGGCCACGGTCTGGGTCTATGTGATGCGCGGCATTCCGCTGCTGATGGTGATTTTCTGGACTTACTTTCTGGTCCCGCTGCTGATCGGTCATAACATCACCGGCTTCACCACCATGCTCTGCACGCTGGTGGTCTATCAGAGCGCCTACCTGTGCGAAATCATCCGCGGTGCCATTCAGGCGCTGCCGGCTGGTCAGTACGAAGCATCACGCGCGCTGGGCATGGGCTACATGCGCACCACGGTCTGGGTGATTCTGCCGCAAGCGCTGTACAACGCATTGCCAATGCCTGATCAGCCAGTTCATTTCGATCATCAAGGAAACGTCGCTGGGCTAAGTGATCAACGTCCAGGAAGTGACCTTTGCCGCCAATCAGATCAATAACCAGCTGCTGACCAAGCCGTTTCAGGTGTTCTTCATTCTGGCGATCACCTACTACGTGCTGTGCTACGGCCTGACCCGGCTGGCCGCAGTGGTGGAACGGCGGATTGCCCGCAAACGGGAGGGCAGCGTGTCGCCTGCACCTGTTCCCCGGCCTTTGACTACCGATAATTGAGGGTTGCCCAATGCATCCGATGATCATGTTTTCCAGGATCAATAAGTGGTATGGCGAGTACCAGGCCCTGACCGATATCACCGCTGAAGTGCAGCGCGGCGAAGTGGTGGTGCTGTGCGGGCCCTCGGGCTCGGGCAAGTCGACACTGATCCGCACCGTCAACCGTCTTGAAGATGTTCAACAGGGCCAGATCCTGTTTGACGGCCACGACGTGAACGGCACCGACGCCAACGTCAATCGCTTGCGCAGTCGGGTGGGTTTTGTATTCCAGAGCTTCAATCTGTTCCCGCATCTGTCGGTGCTAGACAATATCATCCTGACCCCGACCAAAGTGCGCGGCCTGAAAAACAGTGAGGCGCGCGCCAGGGCCATGGAACTGCTGGATCGGGTGGGGCTGGCACACAAGGCCGGCGCTTACCCGGCGCAGTTGTCCGGCGGCCAGCAGCAGCGCGTGGCGATTGCCCGGGCGCTGGCCATGGAACCGCCCGTGATGCTCTTTGACGAGCCCACCAGCGCACTCGACCCGGAAATGGTCGGCGAGGTGCTCAGCGTCATGAAAGGCCTGGCCAAAGAGGGCATGACCATGATGTGCGTCACCCACGAGATGAATTTTGCCCGTGAAGTGGCCGATACCATCTGGTTCATGGATGCGGGGCAGATCCTTGAAAAATCCAGTCCTGAGGCTTTCTTTCAGCAGCCGGACCACCCGCGTGCCCAACGCTTCATTTCCGACCTGCGCAGCCATTGAGCACAGGCCCCTGTTTCAGCAATCCCTCCATTTATTTCCAGGAGTCTCACCATGCGTATGAAGTCTTTGCTGGTTGCACTGGCATTGTCGCCATTGGCTGTTTCGGTTGCTCACGCTGATCAGCTCAGTGATGTGATGAGCAAGAAAAGCCTGAGTTGCGGCGTCTATGCTGACGTCCCGCCGTTTTCGGCACCGGACCCGAAAACCCGTGAACTGGTAGGCATGGACGTTGACCTCTGCAAGGCGCTGGCCAAACATATGGGCGTCGAGCTGGAGCTCAAGCCGCTGTCGGTCGAAGCGCGCATTCCTGAAGTCAAAATGGGCCGCGTTGACGTGATTTTTGCCAACCTGGCCTACACCAAGAGCCGCGCCGACCAGATCCAGTTCAGCGATCCGTACTACATCGCCAAGGAAACGCTGGTAGTGCGCGCCGCCAATGCCGATCAACCGAAATCCTTTTTCAAAGGCAAACGCATCAGCTCGACCAAAGGCTCTACGTCCGAACAGTCGATTCGGCTGGCTGATGCCACGCCTGTGACCTTCCAGGACACCGGTTCTGCCTACATGGCGCTGCAACAGAACAAGGTGGTGGGCCTGGTGACCAACACCATGACCGCGATCAAGCTGGTCGGGCAGGCCAAGGCCAGTGGTGTGGAGCTGGCAATCGCCAAGGAGCCGATGGCGCTGGAGCCTATCGGTGCCGGTATGCGTCAGGGCGAGCCGGCATTTCTGGCCAAGGTCAACGAATCGCTGCGTGCGATGGAAGCAGCAGGTGAAATCGACGCGATCTGGGCGCAGTGGATCGGCCCGAATACCGAATACAAAATGGTTCGTGAAGACAAGGTGCAAAGCCTCAGTGAATTGAAGTTCGACCCGCTGCCTTGATCAAATCTTGATATTTCTTTGAGGGTTTATTGATAGTCGACGTTCAGAGTTCTGCCGACAGTATTAACCGTCGGCATGACCCCGTGTGGGCGCCTCAGAGGAAAAAATGTCTGATCGCTCAGGTTCCGTTTCTGCATCGACAATTGGCGCTTCAATCACTGGAAAAAGGCGATTCGGTGCCTCGCCGGTATGGCTGATTCCGGTGATTGCTGCCCTGGTATGCGTATCGCTGCTGATTAGCAGCTCACTGTCGAAAGGGCCGAGAATTTTTATCAGTTTTCAAAGCGCCGAAGGGCTTGAAGCCCACAAGACCAGAGTCAAGGTCAAAAATGTCGTGATCGGCGAGGTGTCGGCCGTCACCCTGAGCAAAGACCGTACCGGTGTTGTGGCGACAGTGGATCTGAATGCCGACGCCCGTGCTTTCACTGCCGAGGATTCCATGTTCTGGGTGGTGCGCCCGCGTATCGGGGCCAAAAGCGTGTCCGGCGTGGATACCCTGCTTTCCGGGCCGTATATCGCGGCAGACAGGGGGACGTCCGAGCACCCGAAAAAACACTTTATTGGTCAGGAAAGCCCACCACCCCTAACGTTTGGCGCAAAAGGCACACGTTTTACCCTGCACGCTGAGGACATGGGCTCACTCGATGTCGGTTCTCCTGTCTATTATCGGCGCATTCAAGTCGGTCAAGTGGTTGCCCGTCATTTGTCCGAGGATGGCAAAGGTGTGGATGCGGAAATTTTCATCAATGCCCCCAACGACAGGTTTGTGACCACCGATACACGGTTCTGGAACGCCAGCGGTATTGGCCTGACGGTTGATGCCGATGGGCTGAAGATAAAGACTGAATCGGTTTCGCCGTTACTGGCCGGAGGTGTGGCCTTCGTTGAGCCGGGATACGGTTCGAGCGCGCCAAGGGCTGCAGAGCATGCACGTTTCAAGCTGTTCGAGGATCAGCAAAAGGCGCTGTCACCTCCCGATGGCGAGCCGGGTTATATCCGCATGATGTTCAGGCAGTCCTTGCGTGGCCTTGAAGTCAATTCGCCCGTCGAGTTCATGGGCATAAATCTGGGGCGAGTGATCTCCGTCGATCTTGACTACGATGCGGCCAGCAAGTCTTTTTCCAGCATTGTGGGGGCGGTGATCTACCCGGACCGCCTTGGGCAGGCCAACGAAAAGATCCTAGAGACATTGGGCACACCCGACGATTCGCGTACCGCGCAGTTGATCGCCGACTTCGTCAAACAGGGCCTGCGCGCACAGCCTCGCAGTGCGAGTCTGCTGACCGGCCAGCTTTATATTTCTCTGGGTTTCTTTGCCAACGCTGCGCCGGTTCAATTCGATGTCAACGCACGGCCGCTGATAATCCCCACCGTACCGGGAGAGCTGGAGAAAATGCAGGAGCAGGTACAGCTGATCGTTGAAAAGGTCAGCAAATTGCCGGTGCAGGAGATCGCCGGCAATCTGAATGGCAGCCTTGACGAAGCGCACAAGACGTTCAAGCTGTTCAACGCAGACGTAGTGCCCGAACTTGAGACTGTTCTGGGGCAGTCCCGAAGCACGATGGAGATGGCCGGGGCGGCCCTTGCAGAAGACTCGCCGGTACGCCAGCAGGTCAGCCGGACAATGGATGAGGTTCAACGTACGGCCCGCTCGGTGCGGGTCCTGACCGATTATATAAGCCGCAACCCCGAAGCCTTGATCCGTGGTCGCACCCGGCAGGATGTGCCGAGTGTCTACCCGCCGGCCAATTCTGCGCCAAGGCCTGACTGACGCTGCCCGGACGTACTCAGTATCTTGGTTTTACAGCCCTCCACTGCGGCTGGTACTTCTGCATCTGCTTCACATCATCGCGCTGACGAATGCCACAGCTGTGGTACTGATCGTTGAGCTTGCCGAGCTGGTCGTAATCCAGCTCAAGGCCAAGGCCCGGCGCGCGGGTGATGCTGACGCAGCCGTCGACAATCGGCAGCTTGCCGCCCTTGATGACTTCCTCGTCCGGTTCCTGCCACGGGTAGTGTGTGTCGCAGGCGTAGTCCAGATTGGGCACGGACGCAGCGACGTGGGCCATGGCCATGAGGCTGATCCCCAAATGCGAGTTGGAGTGCATCGACACACCGAGGCCGAAGGTGTCGCACATCTTCGCCAGCGCCTGGGTGTCGCGCAGGCCGCCCCAGTAATGGTGGTCGGCGAGTACGATCTGCACGCTGTCGAGGGCCACGCTGCGTCGGAATTCATCGAAATCGGTCACGACCATGTTGGTCGCCAGCGGCAGGCCGGTACGCTTGCGCAATTCCGACATGCCATCCAGACCAGGAGTTGGGTCTTCGTAGTACTGCAGGTCATCGCCCAGCAGCTCGGCCATGCGAATCGAGGTTTCCAGCGACCAGTTGCCGTTGGGGTCGATACGCAGCGGGTAGCCGGGGAAGGCTTTTTTCAATGCCTTGATGCAGGACACCTCATGTTCCGGCTCCAGCGCACCGGCCTTGAGCTTGATGCTTTTGAAGCCATAGGCTTCGATCATGCGCCGTGCCTGGGCGACAATCTGTTCTTCGCTGAGCGCTTCACCCCAGCTGTCGGGCGCGTAAGGCGCATCGGCATGCTGCGCGTATTTGAAGAACAGGTAGGCGCTGAAGGGTATCTGGTCACGAATGGCACCGCCGAGCAGGTCCACCAACGGCAGGTTCATGGAACGTGCCTGCAGGTCCAGAAACGCCACCTCGAATGCTGAATAAGCGTTGCTTACCGCTTTGCTGGCGTGCGAACCCGGTGCCAGTTCAGCACCGGCCAGGCTGGCAGGTTTGTGTGCCGCAACCGTCGCCTGAACGATGCTGAGCAGTTGATTGAGGTTGAACGGGTCGAGCCCGATCAACTGGTTCTGCACCTGTTGCTGAATGGCCAGCGCCGGGACGTCGCCATAGCTTTCGCCGAGGCCGATGTAACCGTTGTCGCTTTCCACTTCGATGATCGAGCGCAGTGCGAAAGGTTCATGGATGCCACTGGCGTTGAGCAGCGGCGGATCGCGAAAGGCGATAGGGGTTACGGTCACGCGTATGATTTTCAAAGGGCGGTCTCCCGGTGATCAGGTTTGAGGCTGGAAGGGGTGCCAGGTACGACGGCGCGGTGGGGTTTGGCTGGCTCATCTCTGGACGGGCGGCGCAGGTCACCACGCGGGGTGGTGCGGGCAAAGAAAATCACGACGGCAGCGAGCAACGAGGTGGCAGCCAGCCCATAAAGACCACCCTGAATCGAACCGGTGGTCTGCTCCAGAAAACCGAACGTAGTGGGAGCAACGAAACCGCCCAGGTTGCCGATGGAGTTGATCAGCGCAATGACCGCTGCGGCAATGCGCGCATCCAGATGGCCCTGAGGGATCGGCCAGAACAGTGCAGACGCGGCCTTGAAACCGATTGCCGCGAAACAGATGGCAACAAAAGCAAACACCGGACCACCAATGGTGGAGATGAACATGCCGACGGCGGCGATCACCAGCGTGACAGCGACCCAGGCCTGTTGGTGCTTGAAGCGTGCCGCCAGTGCGGCAAAGCCATACATGGCCACAATCGAGATGATCCATGGCACCGAGTTGAACAGCCCGACCTCAAAGTCGCTGAAACTGCCCATCTTGCGGATCATGCTTGGCAGCCAGAAGGTAGCCCCGTAAATGGTCAGCGCCACCGAAAAGTAGATGAAGCAGAACAGCAGGATCTGCCGGTCTGCCAGCAAGCGAAACACCGATGGCCTGACGGTCTGAGTTGCTTCGCGCAGACGTTGCTCTTCGGCTATGGCGGTGCTGAGTGCGGTTTTTTCTTCATCGCTGAGCCAGGTGGCTTCATGCGGGTGTGATTGCAGCCAGAACCAGACGAATCCGCACAGCACTATGGAAGCGAAACCCTCGATCAGGAACATCCACTGCCAGCCGTGCAGACTCAGGCCCTCGATGCCCAGGAGCGCGCCGGATACCGGGCCGGAAATTACCGAAGCGATTGCCGAGCCACTGAGAAACAGCGCCATGGCCTTGCCGCGATCGCTTGAAGGCAACCATTGGGTGAAGTAATAGATGATGCCGGGAAAGAAGCCAGCTTCGGCGGCACCCAGAATGAAACGCAGCACGTAGAAACTGGTTTCACCCTGAACGAACGCCATGGCCATCGCGGCCGCGCCCCAGGTGAACATGATGCGGGTCAGCCAGGCGCGGGCACCATAGCGCTGCAACAGCATGTTGGAAGGTACTTCGAACAGTGCATAGCCGACAAAGAACAATCCGGCGCCCAGCCCGTAGGCCGCCGCACCGATGCCCAGATCGGTTTCCAGATGACTGCGTACAAAACCGATATTGACCCGGTCGATGTAATTGACGATGAACATCACTACAAACAGCGGCAACACGTGGCGTTTCACCTTGGAGGCCGCACGGGCAAGCACCGTGGGGTCCGTAGTGCCAGGGACGGTATTCAAGAGGCGACTCCCATTCATTGTTTTTTTGGGGATGAGTCGATCATGAGGGGGTATATTATTCCCGTCCAATCCAGTTAATGACTTGATTGATACCGGGAGTGGATCAATGTTCGAGCTTTCTCAACTGCGCTGCTTCACCACGGTGGCCACGGAACTCAATTTCCGGCGCGCTGCCGAACGGCTGAATATGACCCAGCCTCCGCTGAGCCGGCAAATCCAGATACTGGAGCACAATCTGGGTGTCGAGCTGTTCACGCGCAGCACCCGCAGTGTGGCCCTGACCGCAGCGGGCAGGGCGTTCTTCATTGAAGCGCAGACGTTGCTGGAGCGCGCGCAGCAGGCAGCCATCTCCGCGCGGCGCTTTGCCGAAGGCGATATTGGTTCGGTGACCATCAGTTTTGTCGGCAGCGCGGTGTACGAATTTCTGCCCAGAGTGATCGCCGAGGCGCGGCTCAAGCAGCCGCAGGTGAAGATTTCCCTGACTGAAATGAACACCTATCAGCAGCACGAAGCGCTCAGGGCGCGACGCATTGACCTGGGGATCGTGCGAGCGCCGCTGTTTCAGCCCGGCTACGAGAGCGAATGCCTGGTGCGAGAGCCATTCGTGCTGGCGGTGCCGGGCAATCATCGGCTGGCTCACGCTGATTCAGTTACGGTGGCGGACCTGGAAGGCGCGCCGTTCCTGATGTATTCGCATTCGGCCTATCCACCGTTCAACGAACTGCTGACCGGTATGTTTCGTTCCGCACGAGTTGCGCCGGAGTATGTCCAATGGCTTGGGTCGTCACTGACTATTCTGGCACTGGTCAACGCCGGCATGGGCCTGGCACTGGTGCCGCGCTGTGCGACCAATGTGGTGTTCAAGGACGTCGTATTTCGTGACATTGACCTGGGCGAGGGTGTGCAGAGCGAGTTGCATCTGGTCTGGCGTGCCGACAATGACAATCCAGCGTGCCGGATGCTGCTCAAGGCTATTCGTGCGGCTGTCCGGGCGGATGAAAGTTAAAGCGGAAAACCTTGCAGTGCGTTGGCATCAACTATCATTCATTCAGTCGATAGTCATCATCAAGCAAGGCAAGTTCTGTTTTTCCGGCAAAGGAGGAGGATGGCGCCATAGCCACCTGCTCCAAAGGGAGACGACGCGATGAGAATGTTTAACCTGTTGACGTTTGCTGCCGTGCTAGGGTTTGTCTGAAAAGTCAGCCCGCAAGCATCTTTCGATGCAAGCCAGTGTGACCATCGCTTTAAAGCTACTTGCCAGCTTGTCGTAACGC
>NZ_LKBW01000291.1 GCF_002699855.1 Pseudomonas amygdali
GCGTTACGACAAGCTGGCAAGTAGCTTTAAAGCGATGGTCACACTGGCTTGCATCGAAAGATGCTTGCGGGCTGACTTTTCAGACAAACCCTAGCACCAGTTTCGGAAATCGACCAAAACAACCATGGTTCCTTGGTGGATCTCTCGATAATGAACGTGCAGAGAAGTGGGGACCAAAGTGGGGACTAGCGACAAGGATAATCGAAAAAGCTAACACCAAGTCTCGCTAACCACTTGATAATTATGGTGTCCCAGGGCAGGTTCGAACTGCCAACCTTCCCCTTAGGAGGGGGATGCTCTATCCAATTGAGCTACTGAGACACTGCGTGCCAGCACACCGATCGGTGCCAGCGAGGACGGCGTGCATCTTAGCGGCATGTGCCGCTTTTGTCATGTCGTCATTGCCCTTCAAAGCTGTAGCCGATGTCGCCCCGAAACGCGGCTGAATAAACCGATCATGCAATTTGCAATCCCCCAAAAAGCCATCATTGCAAAACGCACTGCACCCGACTTTTTTTAAATTAATATGTCATTGATTTAAAAGGAATTTTTATCATTTTCTGATTGGCATGCAGACTGCATTATCAGTATCAGTGAACACATCTCCTCCCAAACGGTCGGGCACAGGTACTGGAAAATGAACAAGACTCTCTCAGTGTTGAATGCGGCAGCTCTGGTGGCTCTGGTGGCATTTCATTTTCATGACTCCGGCGCCAGTGACACGCAGGTCACCGCACCTGCTCCTGTTCATCACCAGATCAGCCATGCACCTCAGTTGGCTATCATGACTGACCGCATTGCTAGCGCAGCGGTATTGGCCAATGACGATGATGATTCACTCCAGATGCCACGCGCCGAGCAGCGCTGGATTTTCTGAGAACGCTTGAACCAGCCATTTATAGAGAGAGTAGCCATGTCAAAATCCGCGTTGTCATTTCTGGTCCTGGCGATTATGGCTGTGATCGTTGACCTGTTGCTTCCTGTCCAAGCGCACACCCTGAGCATCGCTGCCAACATCGCTGCAGGCGTGTTCGCCAGTCTTTTCGTAGTAGCGCTTTTTCTCGGCCGTCGTATCAAATTCGACCCGGTGCTTCGCTAATCTAAAAGGCATAGCACCAAAAGCTCACAACCCTCTCGCTCGACCCGCTAATCGCGCCGAGCACTGCGCTCATATCCTCCAAATCCTGCTTTCGCCCCGCCCTCGCAACCCTTGGTCGGGTAGCTTCGTTTGCGCTGAATTCCGACCTACTCTCAGAGTCAGATGGCCATGATGGCAAAAAGAAGCTCAGTGACGTGCCCGGTTATTCAGGGGCAAATGCGAGGACTTTGCAAATTTGCTCGCATTTCTGATAATTGGTGCTGGCCAAAAGCCGCCACCTGAGTCAATATTTGTCACAGAATTGACGCCAAGGATTCGACGTATTACGGCATGATGTCGGCCCCTTGGAACCCCGGTTGAACATTTGGCCAAAATGACTGTCTCACGATGACAATCTTGCGGCCACTTGCTAGAACCGCTTCCCCTGAACTAACCGGTTAAATATATGAGCCCTATGAAACAGGCTACTTATTCCAGCCGCACGGCTGACAAGTTCGTCGTTCGCCTACCAGACGGCATGCGTAATCGCGTGCAAGAGGTAGCCAAGAATCATCACCGCAGCATGAACTCGGAAATCATTGCTCGTCTCGAACAAAGCCTGATTCAGGAAGGCGCACTTGGTGATGAACCAAGCCTGCGTCTTGACAGTCCTGAGCTGTCCTTGCACGAACGCGAGCTGCTGCAACGTTTTCGTCAGCTTTCACATCGTCAACAGAATGCACTTGTTTCGCTGATTGCTCATGACACGGAACTCGCTTCCGAAGAGTCCTGAGACTTGGTGTAACAGACAAAGGCCAGCGAAAGCTGGCCTTTTTCGTTGTAGCCTTTTTCGTTAGTAGTCGTAGGCCTAGTGGCAGTACATGGCAAGCCGAAGACTTCGTCAGGGCATAAAAAACCGCCTGATCATGGCGGTTTTTTTATTTTAAGAGCCTATCTTGAAACAGAAAGCTTAGAGCAGAAAGATCGTCGCCAACCCCAGGAAGATGAAGAAACCGCCGCTGTCGGTCATCGCCGTAATCATGACGCTTGCTCCCATGGCAGGGTCTCGCCCCAGGCGCGCCAGCGCCATAGGGATGGAAACGCCCATCAGCGCCGCCAGCAGCAGATTGAGCGTCATGGCTGCGGTCATGACCACGCCTAGCGACCAACTGCCATACAGCATGTAGGCAACCACGCCGATCACCCCGCCCCAGAGCAAACCGTTGATCAAGCCGACAGCCAGTTCCTTGCGCAGCAAGCGGGCGGTATTACCGGTATTGACCTGATCCAGCGCCATCGCGCGAACGATCATGGTGATGGTCTGATTACCGGAGTTGCCACCAATCCCGGCCACGATAGGCATCAGCGCAGCGAGCGCCACCAGCTTCTCGATGGAGCCTTCGAACAGGCCGATCACGCGCGAAGCCAGGAAGGCCGTCACCAGATTGACTGCCAGCCAGGCCCAACGGTTGCGCAGGGAACGCCATACCGAAGCGAAAATATCTTCTTCTTCGCGCAGACCCGCCATGTTGAGAACTTCGCTTTCGCTCTCTTCACGAATCAGGTCGACCATTTCATCGATGGTCAGACGGCCGATCAGCTTGCCGTTCTTGTCCACCACCGGCGTAGAGATAAGGTCGTAACGCTCGAAGGCCTGTGCCGCATCGTAGGCATCATCTTCCGGGTGAAAGCTGACCGGATCGTTGGCCATGACTTCGCCAACCTGCTTCTCCGGATCATTGACCAGCAGGCGCTTGATCGGCAGCACACCCTTGAGCACGCCTTCGGAGTCGACCACAAACAGTTTGTCGGTGTGGCCCGGCAGCTCTTTCAACCTGCGCAGGTAGCGCAGCACCACTTCAAGGCTGACATCCTCACGGATCGTCACCATCTCGAAGTCCATCAGCGCACCGACCTGATCCTCGTCATAGGACAAAGCCGAACGGACGCGCTCACGCTGTTGTGAATCCAGTGCCTCCATAAGCTCGTGAACGACATCACGGGGCAACTCGGGAGCAAGGTCAGCCAGTTCGTCGGCGTCCATGTCCCATGCCGCCGCGAGCAACTCGTGATCATCCATGTCAGCGATCAGGGTTTCACGAACGGAATCGGATACTTCAAGAAGAATGTCGCCGTCACGCTCAGCCTTGACCAGCTGCCATACGGTCAGACGATCTTCCAGAGGCAGGGCTTCGAGGATATAAGCGACGTCGGCAGAGTGAAGGTCTTCGAGCTTGCGTTGCAACTCGACGAGGTTCTGCCGGTGAACCAGGTTTTCTACACGGTCCTGATGCTGACCTTCCTGACGATGGGTCAGGTCTTCAACAATACGCTGGCGCTGCAGCAGATCGACAACCTGAGCCAGGCGATCCTGCAAGCTTTCCTGCGTTTTTTTTACTTCTCTTTCGGTCATAGGCGAACTCCACTCCCAGCAGCGGAGCACGCCGGGAGATCAATCAGTTAATTCATGATTGTTGAAAAACATTATTGAGTAACGACTGGGTAAGTCCATGGAGGTGTTCCACAAGCCCCGGCGGAGCTGACGGGCGCAATGATACACCGCTTTTAGAGAAGCGCATGCGAGAAATTCGGCCTATAACAACCGTTTGCAGCACAAACCTGTAAAACTCTGTGAGCTGGCCCGGCCTCAACGTCACATTCAGCCAAGAAAACCTGCTCGCCGCCTCCAGAGGCTGCGGCTAGGCTTGCACGACACCCTGTCATGGAGGACTTGAGCATGCGCACAGCCGTTCATCTATCCCTGTGGAGCGCTCTACTCTGCGCTCCTGCACCCGCGACCGCCAGCACTGTTCATCGCTGCGAAGACGCTTCCGGAAAAATCATGTTCACCACTCTCGGCTGCCCTGAAGGCCACAGCACCAGCATGCAAAGGGCCTTCAATGCGCCACCGGGAACCAACATCGGGTTACTCCCGCCCGCAAACCTTTCAGCGCCAACACGCAGGAAGCCCGCGAGCCAGGAACTGGTAGTGGTCGGCACGCGCGATGATGGTTGCGGCAACCGCCTGAGCGCCGAACAGCGTCGGGCAGCTATCATCAACCAGCGCACACCTCCCGGCATGACTATGCGTGATGTCGAGAGCCTGCTGGGGCGTCCGGACAAAATCACCAACCGTAATGGCGAATTGCATTACGTGTACAACCAGAAAAAGGGCCGCAGCAACAATGTGACATTCGACGGGAACGGATGCGTTAAAGGAAAACGCTAGAAAGCAAAAAGCCCACATCTTTCGATGTGGGCTTTTCGTTGTATGGTGCACTCGACAGGATTCGAACCTGTGACCGCTCGGTTCGTAGCCGAGTACTCTATCCAGCTGAGCTACGAGTGCATGTGTTGGTGCCGCGCATTATAGGTCGTAACATTGTTTAGTCAAGAACTTTTTCTAGTAAATTCAACAACTTACCGATCAAGCCCAATCTTACGCACTACATAAATAATGGCGGAGAACGGGGGATTCGAACCCCCGACACCCTTTTGAGGTGTACTCCCTTAGCAGGGGAGCGCCTTCGGCCACTCGGCCAGCTCTCCGCAACACGGGGCGTATAATAACCACCCTTTTCCCCGTTTGCAAACCAAAAATTCAATAAAAATTAATGGCTTGGTTCTTCGTCCTTCTCTTTCTTGATGCGAAGGTAAATCTCTTCACGGTGGACAGCGACTTCCTTGGGCGCATTGACACCAATACGCACCTGATTACCCTTCACTCCGAGCACGGTCACGGTAATCTCACCGTCACCAATGATCAGGCTTTCCGCGCACCGACGAGTCAGAATCAGCATACTTTTCTCCTTACGCCTTTATTCAGGGACAACAGTCTGCAAACCAGTAGGCATCGACCTGTAGCACAAGGCCACAACCCTTACCTGTGTATCGACTAACGCAAAGAAAACCACAGCCTTTCTGCGCAGCACCCGAAAGACGCGGTCAGACCGCGCCCTTCGACGACAGGATCACTCACCCTGCCGCGGAGCATCCAGCTCAAAAGCCGTGTGCAACGCGCGCACAGCCAACTCCAGATACTTCTCTTCGACGACCACGGAAACCTTGATTTCCGACGTGGAGATCATCTGTATATTGATACTTTCCTTGGCCAATGCTTCAAACATACGGCTGGCAACGCCTGCATGCGAGCGCATGCCGACACCGACAATGGACACCTTGGCGATCTTGGTATCGCCGGACACTTCACGAGCGCTGATCTCACGCGCGGTGGACTCAAGCACCTGCAAGGCCGCCTGATAGTCGTTGCGATGGATCGTGAAGGTGAAATCGGTGGTGTTATCGTGCGAAACATTCTGCACGATCATGTCGACTTCGATATTGGCCGCGCTGATCGGGCCGAGAATCTTGAACGCTACGCCGGGGGTGTCTGGCACACCACGGATGGTCAGCTTGGCTTCATCGCGGTTGAAGGCGATGCCGGAAATGATCGGCTGTTCCATGGATTCCTCTTCATCGATTGTAATGAGGGTGCCCGGCCCCTCTTTGAAGCTGTGCAAAACGCGCAGCGGGACGTTGTATTTGCCGGCGAACTCGACCGCACGGATCTGTAGCACCTTGGACCCGAGGCTGGCCATCTCCAGCATCTCTTCGAAGGTGATCTTGTCGAGGCGCTGAGCCTGCGACACGACACGCGGGTCGGTGGTGTACACACCATCGACGTCAGTGTAGATCTGGCACTCGTCAGCTTTCAGCGCTGCGGCCAGCGCAACACCCGTAGTGTCCGAGCCACCACGGCCGAGGGTGGTGATGTTGCCGTGCTCATCGACGCCCTGGAAGCCGGCGACCACCACCACACGACCGGCTTTCAGGTCGGAGCGGATCTTCTGGTCGTCGATCTGCAGGATGCGCGCCTTGTTGTGCGCGCTGTCGGTAAGGATACGGACCTGATTGCCGGTGTAGGACACAGCAGGCACGCCACGTTTCATCAGCGCCATCGCCAGCAGCGCGATGGTGACCTGCTCGCCAGTGGAAACGATCACGTCCAGTTCACGGGGAACCGGCTGATCACTGATCTGCCTGGCCAGCTCGATCAAACGGTTGGTTTCGCCGCTCATGGCCGACAGCACGACCACAAGGTCGTCTCCAGCCTCACGGAATTTCTTGACCTTGTCGGCCACCTGCTCGATGCGCTCTACAGAGCCCACCGAGGTGCCGCCAAATTTCTGTACGATTAAAGCCATCTCAAAGCCGCCTCAGAACCCGTTAAGAGCACCTATTAACCCATTCAAATCCTTGCAAGGGCTGCCGGCAATCGACAGGCTTGCAGACTCGACTCAGATACCCTGCTCTACAAAAGGAACGGCCAGTGCCAGCGCTGAATCCAGCGCACCTGCATCGACACCACCGCCTTGAGCCATATCAGGACGCCCACCGCCTTTACCACCGACAGCGGCAGCCGCCTGCTTCATCAAATCACCGGCTTTGAGTTGGCCAGTCAGGTCCTTGGTCACGCCTGCGACCAAGACAACCTTGTCCTCATGAACACTGCCGAGCAGGATCACTGCGCGGCCGAGCTTGTTCTTCAACTGGTCGACAAGCGCCAGCAGCGCCTTGCCGTCCTGGCCATCCAGGCGCGTAGCCAGAACCTTGACCCCTTTGACATCCAGCGCGGCAGACGACAGGTCGTCGCCGGCGGCACTGGCTGCCTTGGCTTGCAGTTGTTCCAGTTGTTTTTCCAGCAGACGGTTGCGCTCAAGCACAGCCGTCAGCTTGTCCAGCAGGTTGTCGCGATTACCTTTGACCAGCGTCGCGGCTTCCTTGAGTTGATCTTCGGCCGCATTCAGCCAGGCCAGCGCAGCAGCACCGGTAACCGCCTCGATACGCCGCACACCTGCAGCGACACCGCCTTCACTGACGATCTTGAACAGCGCGATGTCACCGGTGCGGCTGGCGTGAATGCCACCACACAGCTCGACGGAAAACTCGCCGCCCATGCTCAGTACGCGAACACTGTCGCCGTACTTTTCGCCGAACAGCGCCATGGCGCCCTTCTTCTTCGCCGTGTCGATATCGGTTTCTTCGGTCATTACCTCGGTGTTCTTGCGAATCTCGGCGTTGACTATATCTTCCAGCGCACGCAGTTGATCGGGCTTGATCGCCTCGAAATGGCTGAAGTCAAAGCGCAGACGCTGACTGTCGACCAGCGAGCCTTTCTGTTGAACATGCTCACCCAGCACCTGACGCAATGCGGCGTGCAGCAAGTGAGTGGCCGAATGATTCAATTTGGTTGCATCGCGAACTTCATCGGCCACCTGTGTTTCAACCTGTGCGCCAACGCTCAGGCTGCCGGACGCCACAACACCGTGGTGCAGGAACGCACCGCCAGTCTTGGTGGTGTCACTGACATCAAAACGCACATCACCGGCATGCAGGAAACCACTGTCGCCGATCTGACCGCCTGATTCGGCATAGAACGGGGTGGTGTCGAGAATCACCAAGCCCTCTTCGCCTTCATTCAGGTGAGTGACCGACTGACCTTCTTTATACAGCGACACAACGCTGGCGCTGCCAGTCGTTGCAGAGTAACCGGTGAACTGCGTGGCGACGTCGACCTTGACCAGGCTGTTGTAGTCCATGCCAAACGAGCTGGCCGAACGGGCGCGCACGCGCTGGGCGTCCATTTCACGCTCGAAGCCGGCTTCGTCCAGGGTCAGATTGCGCTCGCGGGCGATGTCACCCGTCAGGTCCATCGGGAAACCGTAGGTGTCGTACAGCTTGAACACGACTTCACCCGGCACCACGGTGCCTTTGAGGTCAGCCAGATCCCGTTCAAGAATTTTCAGACCCTGTTCAAGGGTCTTGGCGAACTGTTCCTCTTCACCTTTCAGCACGCGCTCGATATGCGACTGCTGTTGCACCAGCTCAGGGAACGCAGAGCCCATTTCGGCCACCAGCGCCGCAACGATCTGGTAGAAGAAGCTGCCCTTGGCACCCAGCTTGTTGCCGTGACGGCAGGCGCGACGAATGATGCGGCGCAGGACATAGCCACGACCTTCGTTGGAAGGCAGCACGCCGTCTGCGATCAGGAAACCGCAAGAACGGATGTGGTCCGCCACGACCTTCAGCGAAGCCTGGTTGTCATTGCTGCAACCAATGGCCTTGGCCGACGCAGCCAGCAGGCTCTGGAACAGGTCGATTTCATAGTTGGAATGTACGTGTTGCAGAACGGCACTGACACGCTCCAGGCCCATACCCGTATCGACCGAGGGCGCCGGCAGTGGGTGCAACACGCCATCAGCCGTACGGTTGAACTGCATGAATACGTTGTTCCAGATTTCGATGTAACGGTCACCGTCTTCTTCCGGCGAGCCTGGCGGGCCACCCCAGATTTCCGGGCCGTGATCGAAGAAAATCTCGCTGCAAGGACCGCATGGCCCGGTATCGCCCATCGTCCAGAAGTTATCGGAGGCGTAAGGCGCGCCTTTGTTGTCGCCGATACGAACCATGCGCTCGGCAGGCACGCCGATCTCTTTGGTCCAGATGTCGTAGGCTTCGTCGTCGGTCGCGTAGACCGTGACCCAAAGCTTTTCCTTGGGCAGGTTCAGCCATTTCTCGGAGGTCAGGAAAGTCCAGGCGTAGGTGATGGCATCACGCTTGAAATAGTCACCGAAGCTGAAGTTGCCCAGCATTTCGAAAAAAGTGTGGTGACGAGCGGTATAGCCGACGTTTTCCAGGTCATTGTGCTTGCCACCGGCACGCACGCATTTCTGACTGGTAACGGCGCGGGTGTAGGCGCGTTTTTCCTGGCCCAGGAAGCAATCCTTGAACTGGTTCATGCCTGCGTTAGTGAACAGCAGGGTTGGGTCATTGCCCGGAATCAAGGAGCTTGAAGCAACACGGGTGTGGCCTTGCTCTTCGAAGAAGCCAAGGAAGGCTTCACGGATTTCTGCGCTTTTCATAGGTTCTTCCACGGAGACTGCGGCCAGAGGCAAGTGCAAAACGTCAAATGACGTAGCGACGGCAAAGGGCCGCATTATATAGGCGTTGCGCCCTCGGTACAGTGTGTTTGTGCGATAGAAACAACTAACTGGATTATCGTCATCTCATGAGTGTTCAAAGGCTGCAAATGCAGCGATGACCTGTTCAACCTGCGCACTCGACACATTCAGATGGGTCACCATGCGCAGTCGCGACGCGGCTGTGAGCACGATGCCACGCTCGGCGCAGAACGCCTTGAGTGCTGCAGCGCGCTCACCAATCTGCACGTAGACCATATTGGTCTGCACCGGCTCGACAGCGTAGCCGAGCCCGCTCAGGCCTTCGGCCAGAAACGCAGCATTGGCATGGTCATCCGCCAGCCGCTCGACCTGATGATCAAGCGCGTAGAGCCCTGCGGCAGCCAGCCCTCCGGCCTGACGCATGCCGCCACCGAGCATCTTGCGCAGGCGACGCGCTCTGGCGATCAATGGCTGCGATCCGCACAGCACCGAGCCGATCGGTGCGCCCAGACCCTTGGAAAGGCACACCGATACCGAATCGAAGTGCCGGGTAATCTCGCGGACATCGACTCCCAGCCTGACCGATGCGTTGTACAGCCGTGCGCCGTCCAGATGAAGGGCGAGGCCTTTTTCCAGCGTCAGTGTGCGTGCGGCGGCCAGGTATTCCAACGGTAGCACCTTGCCCTGCATGGTGTTTTCCAGGGCCAGCAGGCGTGTGCGGGCAAAGTGAAAGTCATCGGGCTTGATGGCGTCGAGCACCTGCTTCAGGTCCAGCGAGCCATCGGCCTGCACGTCCAGTGGCTGCGGCTGGATGGAACCCAGTACCGCTGCACCGCCGCCTTCGTACTTATACGTGTGTGCCTGCTGGCCGACGATGTATTCATCGCCACGCTCACAGTGCGCCATCAGTGCCAGCAGATTACTCATGGTGCCTGACGGCACGAACAGCGCAGCATCAAACCCGAGGCGCTCGGCGAGCGTCGCTTCGAGCAGGTTGACGGTTGGGTCCTCACCGTAGACGTCATCGCCAACGGGCGCACGTGCCATGGCATCGCGCATACCGGCCGTAGGCAGAGTCACTGTGTCGCTGCGCAGATCGATGACAGTCACGAAAAAGCTCCCTGAAGTTGAAGATCGATAATGCATGCAACCTTTGGCTTGCAACAAGGCATTACAGAAGACGCGGTACATGATAATCAAGCACCGCCGCTCTCGATACTCCGTGCCCTTATAAGAAAAAGGTAGGTGCACCGTACGAAAGTGTCCATGCATGATCCAGCGAACTGTGATAAAAATCCCGCGCCGGCCACGTAAAGTGCCGGCAACGTTCTCAGGGCGGGGTGCAATTCCCCACCGGCGGTAATGGCGCGCAATGCGTCTAGCCCGCGAGCGCTTGGGGGTCGCAGCTTTGGCTGGCGATCGGCAAGGTCAGCAGACCCGGTGTGATTCCGGGGCCGACGGTCATAGTCCGGATGAAGAGAGAGCGGGATTGGTGTCTGCAAGAACGTCTGCAAAACCTCATCATGAACGACATCGTTCAGGAGGCTTTCCTACGCGACTTGAATCCCTTTCGATCCAAACGCCCTGTTTTTTCCATAAACAGGAGTCAGAACACGTGCAACCTACTGCAATCGACAGCAAAAGCAAAAACCACCCGAACGAACGCGTCGCCTTCATCCAGGCCTGCTGGCACAAGGATATCGTCGATCAAAGCCGTAAAGGTTTTATCGCCGAGATGGCCAATCATGGCTATGCGGAAAGTGACATCGACATCTTTGAAGTGGGCGGTGCCTTCGAAATTCCGCTGCATGCAAAACTGCTGGCCAATACCGGCCGCTACGCTGGCATCGTCGGCGCTGCACTGGTAGTGGACGGCGGCATCTATCGCCATGAATTCGTTGCGCAGTCAGTGGTCAGCGCGCTGATGCAGGTCCAGCTGGAAACCGAAGTACCGGTGTTTTCCGTGGTCCTGACACCGCACCACTTCCATGCGGGCGAAGAACATCAGAAGTTCTTCTTCGATCACTTCTCGCACAAAGGCGAAGAAGCGGCCAAGACCTGCGCTGACACCTTGAACAAGGTACGCAGCCTGCGTCGCCTGGACGCTCAGCAAAAAGCGGCCTGCTGAAACGCGTAGCAGCGGCACGAGAGGCGTTCTTCAGGACGACTCTCGTTGCGCAGGTTTTATGTCGCAAAGAGGACGCAGAGCGTCCAGAACGGCATGCCGACGCGGAGCGTCGCACGATAGTCGAGATTATCGCTCCTCACGCTGCAGCGTCGCACGATAGTTGAGATTATCGTTCCTCACGCTCCAGCGTGGGAATGCCGTTCTGGACGCTCTGCGTCCGATCTTGTGGGTGCCCAGCGATCAGCCAAGGCTACCCGCATCAGTCGGCACAATCAGAATCCCCGCCCGCAGGCCGTTTTTGACTTTCGGGTTGGGGAAGATGATCCTCGCGCCCTCCTCCTCTACCACCCAGCGTGAACCACCCGCGTCTTCGGCCAGCACGTAGCCCTTTTCCAGCGGTGAGAAGTTTTCTACAGCATCGGCAAGGTTGAACGTGAACGCATCGGTACGCTTGATGACTTCGCGTGCCACGCTGAACAGTTGCAACCCCTCAAGATTTTCATCCAGCTCGGGCTCGCGGCCTTCGATGATCTGCTCCAGACGCAGACGCAGCGGCGCAAGGTTGACCTGTTGGTTCTGGCCGAACGGCCGGGCCTTGCCCAGTTCCAGCGTGAAGGCCTCGGCACCCAGTTGATCGTAGGTATAGGCACTGAACACAATGGACGGCTTGTTCTGCAACAACACCGCACTCATCCCCGCAGCACGCAGCCGGGCCAGTTCGAGACGCGAGTGCTGACGGCCTCCTTTCCACGGGTACAGCGCGAACTGCTCGATCTTCGAACCGCGAATGGCAGTGTGCAGGTCGTAATGCAGGCGGTAGCGATCCGGCAGGCTGAAAAAGCTGGCGGCCAGGTGCTCCAGCTCGCAGGCACGCAGGGCTTCTGCACCGCCACTTTGCTCGTGACGACCGTTGAACAGCCGATTGACGTCCTGCTCGACAAACCGGGTACCGCGCCGCATGGCGTCGGGATTGCCGAACAGAAACAGAATACGTGCACGCGGTTTAAGATCGCCGCGCGCGATGCTGCGGATCAGTTCATCCAGCAGCTCGATGGGTGCAGTCTCGTTGCCATGAATACCGGCAGAGAGCAGCAGGTCCGTGCCATTGTCACGGACCTCCGGCGGGCGGACCTCCAGAGCCCCCTCGCCCATCCATCGCATGCGCACGCCTTCGACGGTCAGTTGAGTCTTTTCCGCTGGCTCACGTCCAGCCAGGGTCAGTTCAAGCAATTTGCCGAGGGCGAGCATAGGGCAACTTCCTTAGTGGTTGCAGTCAGGACCGTGAACGTGACCGTCTTCGTCGGCACCTGCGTCGGCTGGCTCCATTTCCAGTTGCAGGCTGACCAGGTTGGTTGCCAACGGGCGCAGCAGCAGGTTGGCGTACTCGGCATCGTCTTCTTCGACATCAACACCGATCAGCAATTGGCCACGGCCATCCTGCTGAATCCACAGCTCCTTGCCCTGCCAGATAATCGCAACGCGGGTGCAGGAGGTTTCCAGCTGGGTGCCATCGGTGTCTTCAAGGATCAGTTGCAGGGCGTCGCTCATAGTCGGAATGCTCTAGATAAAGAAATCATGCGCCAGACATTTGCCCGGCGCGCAGGGTGTTTCAATTCAGTTGAAACGGATAGACGGCACCCAGTTTAAGGATTTGCGTCAGTTCATCCAATGCCGTACGGCATTCGCTCAGCAATCGGGGATCGGCCAGATCGTTTTCACTCATGCGATCACGGTAGTGCCTGTCGACCCATTGCGTCAGCGTGTCGTACAGCGGCGCGGTCATGATCACGCCAGGGTTCACCGCAGCCAGCTCGGTTTCCTTGAGCGCTACACGCAGTCGCAGGCAGGCAGGGCCGCCGCCGTTCTGCATGCTTTGCTTGAGGTCGAACACTTTGACCTGGGCAACCGGGCCGTCATCGGCAATCAATCGCTGCAGATAAGCCCAGACGCTCGCATTGGCCTGACACTCCTGCGGCACGATCAGCAGCATCGAGCCGTCCGGGCATGACAACAACTGGCTATTGAACAGGTAAGAGCGCACCGCATCCTGCACCGAGACCTCGGCACGCGGCACACAAATCGCCCGCAACTGCCCGCCGACACGGCCGAGTTTGTCGCGCAGCTCATTGAGCATTGGCTCGGTGTTGAGGAATGCATCCTCGTGATAGAACAGCACCTCACCGTTGCCGACCGCGATCACATCGTTATGAAATACACCTTGATCGATGACAGCCGGGTTCTGCTGAGCATAAACCACGCCACCCTCGCTCAAGCCATGCAAACGCGCAACAGCTCGTGACGCTTCCAGGGTCTGGCGGGCCGGATACTTCTGCGGTGCCGGGTAGCGGGTATCGAACGCACTGCGGCCAAAAACAAAAAACTCCACGCCGGGCTGGCCGTAGTCCTGACAGAAACGGGTGTGGTTGGCTGCGCCTTCGTCGCCGAACTGCGCGACTGGTGGCAACGCAGGATGATGGGCAAAGTGCTTTGCATCGGCAAACATCGCCCCCAGCACGCGGCTGGTGGTCGGGTGTTCGATGCTGCGATGGTATTTGCAGTTGAGGTTGGCTGCCGTGAAATGCACGCGCCCATCTGCGGTGTCAGCACTGGGGCTGACCGTCGCCGCGTTGGCCACCCACATGCTCGATGCCGAGCAACTGGCAACCAGCAATGGCATATCCTGACGGGCGGCTTTTTCAATCACCTGTTCATCGCTGCCGGTGAAACCCAACTGCCGCAAACCGGCCACATCAGGGCGTTCCTGCGGTGCCAGCACGCCCTGGGTAAAACCCAGGTCCATCAGCGCCTTCATTTTCGCCAGGCCTTGCAGCGCTGCTTCACGCGGGTTCGCGCATTGCTGGCTGTTACTCTGGGAGGCGACATTACCGTAGGACAACCCGCCGTAGTTGTGGGTTGGCCCTACCAGACCGTCAAAATTCACTTCACAGGACTTCATCGGCAAGGCTCCGTGGATCTGTTTTTATAAGCAATCGTGCGCACCCTGTCAGCTCAGCCTGATGCCGGGGGTCAGTGTCAACGGCAGGGTCAGGCTGCCCGCCTCCAGCGAAGCCACCGGATAGGCGCAATAGTCGGCTGCGTAATAAGCGCTGGCGCGGTGGTTGCCCGAGGCGCCGACCCCGCCGAACGGTGCGCTGCTGGCGGCGCCGGTCAGCTGTTTGTTCCAGTTGACGATCCCGGCGCGGCTGTGCAGCCAGAACTGCTGATAGCGCGCTTCGGAGTCCGAGAGCAAGCCTGCCGCCAGGCCATAGCGAGTGGCGTTGGCTTCGGCGATGGCGGCGTCGAAACCGGCGTAGCGGATAACCTGCAACAGCGGGCCGAACAGCTCTTCGTCAGGCCGCTCGGCGACCGCGCTGACATCGATAATGCCCGGCGTCAGCAGCGCTGCTCCGGCCTGCGGCTGACGCATTTCCAGCAAGGTCACTGCGCCGTTGGCGAGCAGGTTGCGCTGCGCGTCGAGCAAGGCGTGTGCGGCCTCCAGTGAAATGACCGAGCCCATGAACGGAGACGGCTGCTGATCGAACGCCCCCACCTCGATAGTCGCGCTGACGGCAACCAGCCGCGCCAGCAAGGCATCGCCCCAGTCGCCCTTGGGCACCAACAGGCGACGCGCGCACGTGCAGCGCTGGCCTGCAGAAATGAACGCCGACTGAATGATGGTGTAAACCGCTGCGTCGATGTCCTGAACCTGATCAACGATCAGTGGATTGTTACCGCCCATTTCCAACGCGAGAATTTTGTCGGGACGCCCGGCGAACTGTTGGTGCAGCGCATCACCGGTGCGGCTTGAGCCGGTGAAGAACAGCCCGTCGATGCCTGGGCTGGCAGCCAGTGCGATACCGGTTTCGCGCCCGCCTTGCAGCAGGTTGAGAACACCGGCAGGCAACCCGGCTTCGATCCAGCACTTGATGGTCAGTTCGGCGACTTTCGGCGTCAGTTCGCTGGGCTTGAACACTACCGTATTGCCCGCCAGCAAGGCCGGAACGATGTGCCCGTTAGGCAAATGACCAGGAAAGTTGTACGGCCCGAACACCGCGACCACACCATGTGGCTTATGGCGCAATACTGCGGTGGCATCGCCCAGCGGCCCGCTCTTTTCGCCGGTTCGTTCGCGATAGCTCTGCACCGAGATGGCAATCTTGTTGACCATGCTGGTTACTTCGGTCGCCGACTCCCACAAAGGCTTGCCGGTTTCTTCACCGATGCAATGCGCCAGTTCATCGGCGCGGCCATTGAGGCTGGCAGCAAAGGCCTCCAGCACAGCAATGCGCTGATCCAGAGAGCGCTGCGCCCAGCCGGGAAATGCCTGACGCGCAGCCTGCACTGCGTAATCGACTTGTTCTGGCGTAGCAGCCTGCCCGGACCAGAGCGTTTGCTGGCTCACCGGGTTCAACGAATGGAACAGCTCGCCCTGCCCGGCCTGCCATGCACCTGCAATGTAGAGGGTACTCATCAAACGCCCTCCCGCGCCGCAGACAAAGGCACGGCGCGCACGTTGTCGCCTGCACTCATGCGCAGCCGCTTGGCGGTTTGTGGCGCAACCACCAGCGTGCCAGCGGCGAAACGCGCAGCGCCTACCGTAATGCGGCAGTCTTCACGCTTGCGGTTGTAAATCAGAAACTGCGGCGCATCGTCACCTGGCGTACCGATGGCCAGTACCAGCGTCTGGCTGTCCTTGATTGCGCGAATCTTGCCGGTCTCGCACTCGATGGCAGGCCCAGCATCGAAGATGTCGACGTAACCCTGATACGAGAAACCCTCGCCCTTGAGCATGGTCAGCGCAGGCTCGGTGTCGACATGCACGCGGCCGATCACATTGCGTGCATCTTCGGAAAGAAAGCAGCTATAAAGCGGAAATTTGGGCATCAGCTCGGCAATGAATGCCTTGTTGCCAACGCCGGTCAGGTAATCGGCCTGACTGAATTCCATCTTGAAGAAATGCCGACCCAGACTTTCCCAGAACGGCGACCGGCCATTCTCGTCGGACATGCCACGCATCTCGGCAATGATCTTGTTACCGAACAGCTTCGGAAATTCGGCGATGAACAGCATGCGCGCCTTGGACAGCAGGCGGCCATTGAGGCCATTGCGTGAATCGCTGTGCAGGAACAGCGAGCACAGCTCGGAATTGCCGGTCAGGTCGTTGGCCAGGAACAGGGTCGGGATTTCCCGGTAGATGTTCAGTTCCTGCGACGCACTGACCGTGAGGCCGACCCGATAGTTGTACCAGGGCTCGCGCAGGCCGACCGCCCCGGCGATGGCAGAGATACCGACCACCCGACCATCGTCATCTTCAAGCACGAACAGATAGTCGGCATCGCCGCGCTCGGCTTCTCCGCGAAAGGTCTTTTCAGCCCAGCCTACCCGGTGCGCGAGACGCTGCTCATTGGCGGGCAGTGTCGTCAGACCGGCACCGGTGCTGCGCGCCAGCTCGATCAGCGCAGGCAGGTCACTGCTGCGTACAGGACGAACGATCATGTTATCTCCTCAGCGGCTCATCGAGAGCCTTGAAACTCGCTAATCGGCTATCGAACGTCTGGCTCAGACCGCGACGATCCGCACACTGGCACCTTCACCAACGCCCAGTGCTTCGGCGGCCTGCAGGCTCAGCACCACCGGTCTGCCAGGTGCCCAGTCCAGTTCCAGGAGCACCGCGCGGTAATCCTGCAACAGGCCGTTGGCAACCAGATAAAGACGCCCGCCTGTGCCGACATCGCTGCTTTGCGCGGTTTCGACCTTGACCGGCACCAGACGGCTCTGCGCGATGGACCGGATTCCGGATACCTTGGCATGCAGGGTCGGGCCACCGTCGAAGATGTCGATGTAATGGTCGGTTTCAAAGCCTTCGCGCATCAGGATGTCGAAGGTGATCTGCGCACGCGGATGCACCTGACCCATGGCCTCCTGCGCAGCGTCAGGCAGCAATGGCACGTAGATCGGGTAATGCGGCATCAGCTCGGCGAGGAAGGTCCGGCTTTTCAGCCCGCACAGGCGCTCGGCAGCGGCGTAGTTGAGATCGAAGAAGTTGCGCCCGATGGCATCCCAGAATGGCGAATCTCCCTGTTCGTCGCTGTAACCGACGATCTCGGTGACCACCGAATCGGCGAAACGCTCGGGGTGACTGGCAACAAACAGCAGGCGGCCGCGAGAGTTGAGCTCCGACCAAGCAGTGCCAAGCAGCTCCGGGACCACGTAGAAACTGGTCAGCAGGCTGTTACCGGTCAGGTCGTGACACTGGGACAGAACATGGATCTTGTTATGGATCTTCAGTTCGCGGGAAGCATGCACGAAGGTTTCGTTGCGAAAACTGTAAAACGGCTCGGAGTAGCCCGCCGAAGCAACAATGCCCGAGCAGCCCACCAGCTTGCCGCTTTCGCTGTCTTCGAGCACGAAGAAGTAGGTTTCTTCGCCGTTGAAGCTGACCTCGGCGGCGAATGATGCCTCCGACGAGCCGATCTTGTCGGTCAGGCGGCCAGCATCGTCGGGCAAGGACGTGACACCGATAGGGCTGTCGGCAGCGAGGCGTTGAACCTCGGCCAGATCAGCCATTTGCGCAGGGCGCATCACCAGCATGGTGCCACTCCTTGTAGATCGACCGGCATTTACGCCGGCACTGGTAAAAGCACCACACGGCATCATGCCGCACAGCACAGGAAAATGTCCGGTGTTTGCCGATCAGGCAGACACCGGGATAAAGCGGATGAATCAGGACGTCAGCTTGGCGATGGCACGCTCGAAGCGGTTCAGGCCTTCTTCGATGTCTGCGTCTTCAATCACCAGGCTCGGCGCGAAACGGATCACGTCGGGACCGGCCTGCAGAATCATCAGATCCTGGGCTTCAGCGGCGTTGAAAATGTCCTTGGCCTTGCCTTTCCAGGCGTCGGACAGCACGCAGCCGATCAACAGGCCCAGGCCGCGCACTTCGGTGAACACGCCATATTGCTGGCCGATGCTCTCCAGGCGAGTCTTGAATTGCTGATGCTTGCGCTGCACGCCAGCCAGCACTTCAGGCGTATTGACGACATCAATCACCGCCTCACCGACCGCGCAGGCCAGCGGGTTGCCGCCATACGTGGTGCCGTGAACGCCGACCGCAAAGTGTTTGGCAAGTTTTTCAGTGGTCAGCATGGCCGCCAGGGGGAAGCCGCCACCGATGCTTTTAGCGCTGGAAAGGATGTCCGGGGTCACGCCGTAATGCATGTAGGCGAACAGATGACCGCTACGGCCCATGCCGCTCTGCACTTCATCGAATACCAGCAACGCGTTGTGCTCGTCACACAGCTTGCGCGCGCCTTGCAGGTATTCCAGCTGGCCCGGCAACACGCCGCCCTCGCCTTGAATCGGCTCCAGCACCACGGCGCAGGTCTTGTCGGTAACAGCCGCTTTCAACGCTTCAAGGTCGTTGTACGGCACGTGGCTGATGCCGGTGATTTTCGGCCCGAAACCATCGGAGTATTTCGGCTGGCCACCGACGCTGACAGTGAACAGGGTGCGGCCATGAAAACTGTTCAGCGCCGCGATGATTTCGTATTTTTCCGGGCCGTACTGGTCATGCGCCACACGACGCGCCAGCTTGAAGGCGGCTTCGTTGGCTTCAGCACCCGAGTTACAGAAGAACACGCGCTCGGCGAAGGTCGAATCCACCAGCTTTTTCGCCAGACGCAGGGTCGGCTCGTTGGTGAAAACGTTGGACACATGCCAGAGGTTGTTGGCCTGCTCGGTCAAGGCACCGACCAGCGCCGGATGGCAGTGGCCCAATACGTTGACGGCGATCCCGCCCGAGAAATCCACCAGTTCGCGCCCCGCCTGATCCCAGACCCGGGAACCCGCACCGCGCACGGGAATGAACCCGGCCGGGGCGTAATTGGGGACCATTACCTGGTCGAAATCGGCGCGTTGCACCGCAGCATGCTCAACGGACATCGGAGTCTCCTGATGAGGAACGCCTGCCTGAAACTGGCGAGCGATGGGAAGATTGTAAGGACTGAATTGTGTTCGGCCTTGCCGCCAGGCGACAACTTGTTACAGCGCAAAACCGGGTTTTTTCAAGGTTTTCGGCAATGCGACATATTGCGTCACAAAGGCGCAGTTTAAACGGATTGAGGCCGGCCTGTCTGGACCAGAGCTGTCGCGGCAGCACTTCTATCGTGACAAGACAATCAACCGCGTTCGGCAGGCACCGGCGAAAGTTCGAACGGGCTGCTGCTGCGTCGCTGGTTGCGGTCTTCACGCGGCGTGGCACCGAAGAAGTTGCGGTAGGCGCTGGAGAAGTGCGGCCCCGAGGAAAAACCGCACGAAAGACCGATCTGAATGATCGACTTGCTGGTCTGCATCAACATCTGACGCGCCTTGTTCAGGCGCAGCTCCAGGTAATACTGACTGGGTACACGGTTGAGGTACTGCTTGAAGATTCGCTCCAGCTGACGGCGCGACACACACACGTGCTGGGCGATTTCGTCAGTGGTCAACGGCTCTTCGATGTTGGCTTCCATCAACAGTACAGCCTGGGTCAGCTTTGGATGGCTGGAGCCCAGACGGTTCTGCAACGGAATGCGCTGACGCTCGCCGCCTTCGCGAATGCGTTCGACAACCAGTTCTTCGGAAACCGCCCCGGCCAGTTCCGCGCCATGATCGCGAGACAGCACCGCGAGCAGCAGGTCGAGCACCGACATGCCACCGCAGGCGGTCAGACGATCCCGGTCCCAGTCGAACAAATGGCTGGTGGCGATGACCTTGGGGAAGCGCTCGGCGAAGTCGTCCTGCCAGCGCCAGTGCACGGCAGCGCGATAGCCATCCAGCAGGCCCAGTTGCGCGAGCGGGTAAACGCCCGCCGACAGCCCGCCAATCGAACAGCCGGCACGCACCAGTTGCTTGAGCGCGCTGCCCAGCGCCGGAGCCACGGCTGCCGGAGGCTCATCAGCGAGCAGAAACAGCTTCTGAAAACCGTCCAGTCGCCCGGTCCAGGGCTCGCCCGGCAATTGCCAGGCTCCGGCAACCGCTGTCGGCGCCCCTGCCTCGGCCTGTAGAAACGACAATTCGTAGACCACTTCAGGATGAACGCGCTGAGCGACACGCAAGGCTTCCTCGGCAAGTGCCAGAGTCAGGGCTTTGGTGCCAGGCCAGACGAGAAAACCTATTCGATGGGCAGTCATTGGGACATCCGATACGTATTGCCGCAAAAGCCGAGCCTCAGAAGATGGCTCGATCTGGAACATCCAGGTCATGTCGCGCGTCGCGCAGCATGCCCTGTTCTGCCGTAAAAAGGCATCGCCATGCGATGCCGATCGTCACTTGAGGCTGCCGGACAGGAACTGCTGCAGACGCTCGGTCTGCGGGTTGGCCAGTACCTCGCGCGGGTCACCACGCTCCAGAACCACACCCTGGTGCAGGAAAACCAGCTGGTTGGAGACTTCCCGGGCAAAGCCCATTTCGTGAGTCACCACCACCATGGTCCGGCCTTCCTGAGCCAGCCCCTGCATGACCTTGAGCACATCACCAACCAGTTCAGGGTCGAGCGCCGAGGTAAGCTCGTCGAACAGCATCACTTCAGGTTCCATCGCCAGCGCGCGGGCAATGGCCACACGCTGCTGCTCGCCACCGGACATGTGTCCTGGATAAGCGTCCTTACGATGGGACACGCCGACCTTGGCCAGGTAGTGCTCGGCTTTTTCCAGCGCTTCCTTTTTCGACACGCCCAGAACATGAACCGGCGCTTCGATGATGTTCTGCAGCGCCGTCATGTGCGACCACAGGTTGAAGTGCTGGAACACCATCGACAGACGTGAGCGCATGCGCTGCAACTGTCTGGCGTCGGCAGCTTTCAGACCGCCGTCCTTGTTCGGCACCAGCTTCAACTCTTCGTTGTTGAGCAGGATCTTGCCGGCATGGGGCTGTTCGAGCAGGTTGATGCAGCGCAGAAAGGTGCTTTTGCCCGAGCCGCTGGAGCCGATGATGCTGATGACATCGCCAGCTTTGGCGGTCAGGGACACGCCCTTGATCACTTCGTGACTGCCATAGCGCTTGTGCAGGTCCTGCACTTCCAGTTTGTTCATGCTTTGGGTTCCCACAGAACGGTCAATCACTGAGCAGACGTCCATGACGCAGCGCGGTGCGCCCCGCCACTTTGGCCAGCCAGAAACCTGGTTGAGCGTAACGAAGCCGCTCGATGGCAAACAGCACCCCGGCAGTATTCGCACAAATGGTACTGACCTGATCGGACAGCGGGTCGATGACTTCGAACAGCGCATCGCCGATTTCGACTTTATCGCCTGCGGCACGCAGGAATGTCACCACGCCAGGATGCGGCGCATAGAGCAATTCGGTACCTTCGAATGGCAGACCTTCGCAGGCTTGATGTGCCGGCTGCGGCCAGTCACCGCTGATAAAACCCTGTTCGGCCAGAAACGCCAGAATGCCTTCGGCGTGCGCTTGCGCCTGAGGCTTGCCGGTGTCGGCCTGACCACCCAGCTCAAGGGTGGTCGCCAGACACGCCAGCGGGATCTGCGCCTGCGGGAAGGTCCGTGACAGACGCAACCACGGCAGCGAACAGGCTTCATCGAAGGAACTGCCACCGGAATCCTCGGCCAGCAGTGCCACCTGAATATTCAGGTGCGCCGACAGCGAGCGCCATTGCGGCCAGTGCTGTGGCAAGGCATACATGTGCAGCGCGGCATCGGCATCGCAATGCAGATCCAGCACCACATCAGCGATGCAGGCATGCTTGAGCAGGATGCGCTGCATGCCTTGCAACTCCGATTGCGCGGCAGGCAAGCCTTCAAGTGCAGTCATCATCGCCTGACGAATCAATTGGGTATTGGCGCGCGGGTCATCGCCCAACTGGCCTTCCAGCAACTCGGCGACCGGCTCGCTCAGCTCGGTGAAGTCACGGTTGAAATTCTTGCCGCTGCCGAACTCGAAACGCCCCTGATGCGCACCTTGCAGCAACTGCCCCAGCCCCAGCGGGTTGGCCACCGGCACCAGCTCGACGACGCCCTTGAGCGCGCCTTGCTGTTCCAGCTCGGTCAGGCGTTTCTTCAACTCCCAGGCGGTGCGCATGCCGGGCAGTTCGTCTGCGTGCAGACTGGCCTGAATGTAGGCTTTTCGCTCGCCAGTGCCGAAGCGAAAGACACTCAGCGTGCGTTCGGTGCCGAGGGTGCTCCACGGCAATACATGATCGATTCTTTGCATTTCAGACCTTCCGTGGGGCCAGATAGCCCAGCCAGCGGCGTTCGGCAATTTTGAACAGCCGCACCAGAATGAATGTCAGGCACAGATAGAAAACGCCTGCGGTAACGTAAGCCTCGAACGGCAGGTAGAACTGCGCGTTGACCGTGCGGGCAGCGCCGGTGATGTCGATCAGGGTCACGATGGAGGCCAGACTGGTCGTCTGCAGCATCATGATGACCTCGTTGCTGTACTGCGGCAGCGCCCGGCGCAAGGCCGACGGCAGCAGAATGCGCCGATACATTTTGGCCTTCGACATGCCCATGGCCCGCGCAGCCTCGATTTCACCGGCCGGCGTGGCCTTGAGGCTGCCGGCAATGATCTCGGCCGTATAGGCGCTGGTATTGATAGTGAACGCCAGACAGGCACAGAACGTAGCACTGGACAGCCAAGGCCATAAAAAGCTTTCTCGCACCGCGTCGAACTGGGCCAGCCCGTAATAGATCAGGAACAGCTGGACCAGCATCGGCGTGCCGCGGATCACATAGGTGTACAGCCAGGCCGGCATATTGACCCAAGGGTTTTTCGAGACCCGCATCAGGCCCAGCGGCAACGCCGCGAGCAACCCGAATGCGAGCGAAATCGCCAGCAGTTTCAGGGTGGTCAGCAAGCCGCCGAAGTACAGCGGCAGGCTGTCCCAGATCACGTTGTAGTCAAAGATCATAGGTCAGCCGCCCTGACGCCTACCGAGTAGCGTTTTTCGAGGTAACGCAGAGCGAGCAGCGAAACACTGGTAATCACCAGGTACATCGCTGCAACCGCCAGAAAAAAGGTGAAAGGCTCGCGGGTGGCATCGGCCGCCTGCTTGGCCTTGAACATCATGTCCTGCAGGCCGACCACGGAAATCAGTGCAGTGGCCTTGGTCAAGACCAGCCAGTTATTGGTGAAACCGGGGATCGCCAGACGAATCATCTGCGGCACCAGAATGCGGAAGAACACCTTGCCGCTGCTCAGGCCATACGCCATGCCTGCTTCGGCCTGCCCCTTGGGGATGGCCATGAACGCACCGCGAAAGGTTTCCGAGAGATAGGCACCAAAAATGAAGCCCAGAGTGCAGATCCCGACCAGCAAGGGGTCAAGATCGATGTAGTCATCAAAACCCAGCAGCGGCGCAACGCGGTTAAGCAGGTCCTGACCGCCGTAGAAAATCAGCAATATCAGGACCAGATCGGGAATGCCGCGAATGACCGTGCTGTACAGATCGCCCAGCCAGGCAATCCAGCGTACCGGCGACAGACGAAGCGCCACGCCGATCAGACCGAGAACGATCGCCAGAGCCATCGACGACAGGGCCAGCTGCAACGTCAGCCAGGCACCTTCGAGGATGACAGCTCCGTAACCTTTCAACATGATGTGCGGTCCTCAAGCGTGGAATAAAAATGGCGCAAGCCAGGCAATTCTGTTTGCGCCATTGATCAGGATCGGTATGACGACTTACTTGCCGTAGATATCGAAGTCGAAATATTTGTCCTGGATAGCCTTGTACTTGCCGTTGGCACGGATGGCTGCAATGGCGGCATTCAGACGCTCAAGGTTGGCCTTGTCACCCTTGCGCACGGCGATGCCGATGCCGTCACCGAAGTATTTCGGGTCGGTAAACGATGGACCTGTGAACGCGTAACCCTTGCCTGCGTCGGTCTTCAGGAAACCGTCCTGCAGCAGGGTGGCGTCGGCAATAGTGCCATCCAGACGACCCGCACCGATGTCCAGGTAGATTTCGTTCTGCGAACCGTACGGCGTCACTTCCACACCTTTGGGAGCAAGAACTTCACGGGCGAAACGCTCATGGATCGAACCGCGCTGCACGCCGATTTTCTTGCCCTTGAGTTCCGCCAGGCTATCGCTGATCACGGTGCCGTCTTTCATGACCAGACGGGCCGGGGAATTGTAGTACTTGCCGGTGAAATCCACAGACTTCTTGCGGTCGTCGGTGATCGACATGGACGAAAGGATCGCGTCGATCTTGCGCACTTTCAGCGCCGGGATAAGGCCGTCGAATTCCTGCTCGACCCAGGTGCACTTGACCTTCATTTCTTCACACAGCGCATTGCCGATGTCGTAGTCAAAACCGACGATGCTGCCATCCGGAGCCTTGGACGCGAACGGAGGGTAAGCCGCTTCGATGCCGATTTTCAGCGGTTTTTCATCAGCAAAGATCGGCTGGGCGAGCACGGACAACGCCATCGCGCCAATAAGCATGAGCTTCTTCATTTCAACGACTCCATCGGTAAAGCACGACAAGTGGCAAAGTGAGCAAGCGCCCAATGTGCGAAAGGACAATCTCGGGGGAGAGCGACGCCGGGGGCGTGACACCGCATTGGTGGCTCACGGACCTTCGGCGAATGACGGGCATTTTAACGACAGGCTCGAAGTCGATATTTCTTCAATGCGACAACTAGTTACAGATGCACCGAAAAACCCACTACCAGCTATTGACGAAGCATATTTCTGCTGATCCAGCAGAGCCAGCCAAACCTGTCATAACAGCAAAAAGCGCGCCCATTATTGGCAAACCCTTCTAATCCGGCAAGCCCAGCGTTCCATATGGCGGATGAAACGCCCTGATGCGTCGCAGCTTCCTACAAGAAAGCCAGAGAACGTCCCACAATGAAGCACCGTCCGACAACGCCGTGTAAACCCGTAACAAACCGATATATATCTCGTTTCCGATACCGGGCCGCACAAACAAAAGCGCCCCGCCCGCCATTAACCGGACGAGGCGCGCTCAGTCAATGAGCGGTCAGGCAGCGTTCATGGTCTTGTGCGTGTCAATCAGGTGCTGCACCACACCCGGATCGGCCAGCGTCGAGATGTCACCCAGCGCATCGTACTCAGCGGTGGCGATCTTGCGCAGGATACGGCGCATGATCTTCCCCGAACGGGTCTTCGGCAATCCAGGTGCCCACTGGATGAAATCAGGCGAAGCAATCGGGCCGATCTCCTTGCGCACCCAGTTGCGCAACTCAGTGCGCAGCGCGTCGCTCGGTTCTTCGCCACCGTTGAGGGTGACGTAGACGTAGATGCCCTGCCCTTTCAAGTCATGTGGCACACCGACCACTGCGGCTTCGGCGACTTTCGGGTGCGCAACCATCGCGCTTTCAATCTCTGCGGTGCCCATGCGATGGCCGGAAACGTTAAGCACATCATCTACGCGCCCGGTGATCCAGTAGTAGCCGTCCTCATCGCGACGGGCACCGTCACCGGTGAAGTACATGCCACGGAAGGTCTTGAAGTAGGTGTCGACGAAACGGTCGTGGTCGCCATACAGCGAGCGTGACTGACCCGGCCAGGAATCGAGAATCACCAGATTGCCTTCGGCCGCGCCCTCGATGAGGTTGCCCAGGTTGTCCACCAGCGCCGGAATCACGCCGAAGAACGGACGTGTTGCCGAGCCCGGTTTCAGCGCCGTTGCGCCTGGCAGCGGGCTGATCAGAATGCCACCGGTTTCGGTCTGCCACCAGGTATCGACAATCGGGCAGTTCTGTTTGCCAACGGTGTTGTAGTACCAGCCCCAGGCCTCAGGGTTGATCGGCTCGCCCACCGAACCCAACAGACGCAGACTGGACCCGTCGGCACCTTCAACGGACTTGGTGCCCTCGGCCATCATGGCGCGGATCGCGGTCGGCGCGGTGTAGAGGATATTGACCTTATGCTTGTCGATGATTTTCGACACACGCGTGATGTCCGGGTAGTTCGGCACACCTTCAAACAGCAGCGTGGTTGCACCATTGGCCAAGGGGCCATAGACAATGTAGCTGTGCCCGGTGACCCAGCCGACGTCGGCGGTGCACCAGTAGATTTCGCCCGGCTTGTAGTCAAACACACGCTCGTGGGTCAGCGCCGCATAAAGCAGATAACCTGCGGTGGTGTGCAACACACCCTTGGGTTTGCCGGTCGAGCCCGAAGTGTAGAGGATGAACAGCGACTCTTCGGCCCCCATCTCTTTTGGCGCGCAGGTGCTGGAGGCCACTTCCAGAAGCGAGTGGTACCAGATGTCACGATGACGGTTCCACTCGATTTCGCCACCGGTGCGTTTGCAGACGATGACCTTCTGCACGCTGCTGGTTTCCGGATTGGTCAGTGCACGGTCGACATTCGCCTTGAGCGCAGTCTTCTTGCCACCGCGCAGGCCTTCATCCGCAGTAATGACCACCTTGGAACTGCAATCGATGATCCGGCCAGCCAGTGCTTCCGGCGAGAAACCGCCGAATACCACCGAGTGAATCGCACCGATCCGGGCGCACGCCAGCATGGCGACCACCGCCTCGGGGATCATCGGCATGTAAATAGTGACGACGTCACCACGGTGCACGTCCTGACCGCGCAGTGCGTTGGCAAACTTGCAGACTTCGGCGTGTAGCTCGCGGTAGGTGATTTCACGGTGCTCGGAAGGGTCATCGCCTTCCCAGATGATCGCAATCGTGTCGCCGCGCTCTGCCAGATGGCGATCCAGGCAGTTATAGGCAACGTTCAGCGTACCGTTGGCGAACCATTTGATATCGACCCGATGGTCGTCGAACGAGGTTTGCTTGACCACACTGAAAGGTTTGATCCAGTCGAGGCGCTGAGCCTGTTCACGCCAGAAACCATCAGGGTTGACCACCGACTGCTGGTACATGGCCTTGTAGGTCGCTTCATCCGTCAGCGTAGTCGCTGCGACTTCTGGGCGGACGGGGTACAGGGAAGCTGCACTCATCTTGGTTACCTCGGTGGATAGTTGTTGTTTTATGCACCCGTTGTATCCCGCCCCACCCGGTGGGGCCATTCGACGTTGGTATTACCGGCGGGACCGGAGCGTCAAGCGCCCCCCGGATTATTACCGTTTTGATGAAAGCGCTTATCCAAAGTCTTTATATATGTCGCCATGCAACAGGCCTAGAATTCATCTCGCCAATACGGCAACTATCAGCTGCCCCCACGCAGCCCGCTTCTTGATATCAAACAGAGTTCGTACATGACGCTAAAAACGTGATGCGGACGCGCTCACTTTCAAAAAGGTAAAACACAATGAAAGCTTTATTAGTGACATTGGCACTGTGCGGTGTCAGCAGCTTCGCCATGGCCGAAGAATCGCAGACCAAAGTTGCTGCCCAGCAAGCCCGTGTCGAGCAATACACGTATGGCACTCATCTGGATATCGCCCGGGTTATTTCCATCAGCCAGATCCCCAATGTCTGCGAAGTGGTCCCGGCGCGCATGGTCTATGAAGACTCGCAAGGCGCAAGGCACACCATGAGCTACCAGGTGATGGGCAACGGCTGCAGTAACGGTTGATGCTTTTCGCTGTTGCGACCCGTGCTCGACGCCTCGCAGATATTGATTGCGGGGCGTATACACGAGCGTTGATTGCCGGGTGGTCAATCAGCGGATTGTTGATCGGCTGCGTGCCGGCCTGACTCACGCCCCAACTCATAGCCACGCAACTTGTTGGCAATGGTTGTATGTGACACCCCCAGGCGTTTGCCCAATTGGCGACTGCTGGGATATTGCGCATATAAATGTTCCAGCACCGATTTTTCGAAACGCCCGATAATAGCGTCCAGCCCCCCTTCCAGAGACACGTCGCTCAGCCCTGGCCGCACACCGTAATCCGGCAAACGAATATGCTCGGCCTGCACCTTGCTGCCGTCACACAGCGATACAGCCTGAAACAATACATTTTCCAATTGCCTTACATTTCCGGGCCAGTGGTACTGACTCAGGCGCTTGATGGCAGCCGGCGCAATGCCTGGTAACGGGCAGCCGATCTGGCGGCTGGCGTGATCCAGAAAGTGCTCCACCAGCGGCTCAAGACCGTCCAGACAATCGCGCAACGGCGGTATGTGCAGCGACAGCACATTGAGGCGATGATAAAGGTCCTGCCTGAAGACCCCTTGGGCGCATAGCTCCGACAGGTCGACCTGGGTCGAACACATCACACGCACATCGAGAAACATGTCCTCGTCGCTGCCGACCCGGCGAAAGCTGCCGTCCTGAATGAAACGCAGCAGCTTGGCCTGCATTCGCGCACTCAGCTCACCCACACCATCAAGGAACAGCGTGCCGCCTGCTGTCAGCTCCAGCAACCCGAGCCGGCCTTCCGCTCGCGCGCCCTCGAACGCACCGGGGTCGTAGCCGAACAGCTCAATCTCGGCCATGGACTCCGACAGCCCGGCACAGTTGAGCGCCATCAGCGGTGACTGGCCACGCGGGCTGGCAAGGTGGCAGGCACGGGCCAGCAATTCCTTGCCGGTGCCGGTTTCGCCCTCGATCAGCAGCGGCGCATCGAGTGGTGCCATGCGCCGCGCCTCGCGGACCACCGCAGCCATGACCTTCGAACTCTGAAAGATGCTGTCAAAGCCGCGTAACTCCTGTTTGCGCACATGGTAGATGCGCTCACCAACCCGATCAGCGCGGTGCAGGGTCAATACAGCCCCGGCCATGGCTTCGCTGTCATCGTGCTCCGATTGCAACGGGGCGATGTCGGCGAGAAACACATCGCCGCGCACCTTGACCCGCAGACCATTGATCTGCGACTGGCTGGCCCGCACCAGCTCAGGCAGGTCGAAATCCTCGGCATAGCGCGACAACGGCATCCCCGGCACTTCATCGACCCGCACGCCCAACAACTGCGCGGCTGCACGATTGGCTGCGACGATTGCACCGGCCATGTCGATGGACAGCACAGGGAACTCCAGCGCGCCGAGCAAGGCGTTAAGCTCCATGTGCCGACGCTCGCTGGGCATCAGCCCAACGCGCTTGACGCCGAATACACCGGTGATCGCCTCAAACTTCGGGCGCAGGGCCTGAAACTGCAGATTGATCAGGTTCGGGCAATGCAGATAGATAGCGTCGCCATGCTCGCCCCCCCACTTCACCACGCGCCACGTTGACGCCGTAGGCCACCAACAGATCGAGAATGTCGCGAAGAATGCCGATCCGGTTCTGGCAATGCACCTTGATGCGCATGATTCGGTCGCCCCTGTGAACGTGGGTTTTTAGAGAGTGGCAAAGTTTTCCGTCAACAATACGTTACAGAGGCACGCTTCGCGAGAGAGAAATCTGCTGAATTCATGGTCCACGGGAACCATACGTAAAGTTTTCGTTACGAATTTGGGCGACAAGATGGGAGCGCGACGGCTTTCGCAGGCAGACCCATCGTCGAAAGCGGGTTATTCCTGCAGGCAGGCTTTTACAAAAATACGTTTACAAGAGCAGCCTTTCGAGGACATCAGCATGGCCCAGACGCTTTACGTGGCACGCGAGCCGGACGCTTCGGGCTTCATTGATTACACAGCAGCCGAACATTCGGTATGGAACACTCTGATTACCCGGCAGATGACGATCATTCAAGGTCGGGCCTGCCAGGAGTATCTGGACGGTATCGAGCAACTGGGCCTGCCCCATGAGCGCATTCCGCAGCTGGGTGAAAT
This sequence comes from Pseudomonas amygdali, assembly GCF_002699855.1. Lineage (GTDB taxonomy): Bacteria > Pseudomonadota > Gammaproteobacteria > Pseudomonadales > Pseudomonadaceae > Aquipseudomonas > Aquipseudomonas amygdali. The sequence goes on from NZ_LKBW01000291.1 coordinate 29,821, forward strand.
CAATAAGGTGCTGGGTGCAACCACCGGCTGGCAGGTTGAGCGAGTGCCAGCGCTGATCCCGTTCCAGACGTTCTTTGAACTGCTGGCCAGCAAGCGCTTCCCGGTGGCGACCTTTATTCGCACCGAGGAAGAACTGGATTATCTTCAGGAGCCGGATATCTTTCATGAAATCTTTGGTCACTGCCCACTGCTGACCAATCCGTGGTTTGCCGAATTTACCCATACCTACGGCAAACTCGGCCTGAGCGCGAGCAAGGAACAACGCGTGTACCTGGCCCGGCTGTACTGGATGACCATCGAATTTGGTCTGGTCGATACACCACAGGGGCGCAAAATCTACGGCGGCGGTATTCTTTCTTCGCCCAAGGAAGCGGTGTACAGCCTGTCGCCGGCTCCCGAACACCAGCTATTCGACCCGCTTGAAGCGATGCGCACGCCGTACCGCATCGACATTCTGCAACCGCTGTATTTTGTTCTGCCAAGCCTCAAGCGCCTGTTCGACCTGGCGCAGGAAGACATCATGGCGCTGGTAGAACAGGGCATGCAGTTGGGCTTGCACGCCCCGAAATTCCCACCTAAAACCAAAAGCCACGCGGCCTGAAACGCGGCCAGGTATCTGAAAAGGAAACCCTGTTTATGAGTACCTTGAATCAAGCCCATTGCGAAGCCTGCCGAGCAGACGCCCCACAAGTCAGCGAAGCCGAGCTGCCGGAACTGCTCAAACAGATCCCCGACTGGAACATTGAAGTGCGCGACGGCGTCATGCAGCTGGAAAAAGTATTCCTGTTCAGGAACTTCAAATTCGCTTTGGCGTTCACTAACGCGGTCGGCGAGATTGCCGAGGCTGAAGGCCACCATCCAGGCCTGCTGACCGAATGGGGCAAAGTGACGGTGACCTGGTGGAGCCACTCGATCAAAGGCCTGCACCGCAACGACTTCATCATGGCCGCACGCACCGATGGAGTGGCCAGTGGCGCCGAAGGCCGCAAATAATTTTGGCGAGAAAGTCCATAAGGGCTATTGCGCCCTGATGCAGTCATAACGCAGTAAAACCAAAGCGTGCAGCGACTCGCAACGCATGGGCCCGGACAGTGAAAATGCGATTTTGTTTCGCTGACGGGCCAATGAGGATAAAAAAATATCCTGATTGTCATTTTCAGTGGGGTATCCTGCGCAGGCTTTTTAAAGCACGGTTCTATCTGCAACCCCGAGACTGTCAGAAATTTTGTGTTCGGGCATAACATGTAGCTAGAGGTGCATGTATGCCGACCAAA
>NZ_LKBW01000292.1 GCF_002699855.1 Pseudomonas amygdali
CAGGATGCAGGCCGCCAAGGCAGCGTAAGTGGATAATTGTCCAACCTTCGGGGGGCATACCAGATAACAGGCATAAAAAAAGCCGACCCGTTGCCGGATCGGCTTTCAATAATCCCGGTGGATTATTACTTGCGGCTAGCTTTGTCCAGCATGCGCAGAGCGCGCTCGTTGGCTTCGTCAGCAGTTTGCTGAGCTTTTTGAGCAGCAGCCAGAGCTTCGTCAGCCTTGCGGTAGGCTTCGTCGGCACGTGCTTGCGAACGAGCTGCTGCGTCTTCGGTAGCTGTCAGACGAGCTTCGGTTTCTTTGGATACGCTGCTGCAACCGGTAGCCAGAACTGCGGCCAGAGCCAGAGCAGAGAATTTCAGAACGTTGTTCATCGTGTTCACCTTCAAGGAATTTTGTTCAAATTAGTCATCTCTCGAAAATGAGAAAACGACCGGCGTACATAGTACCCATTGTTTGTAGTAAGTAAACGGACCCAGCGCAAGAAGCTGCTAAAATTCCCTGCTTTGAAAGTGTTCCGCGTTACTTCTCAAGCGTTCCGCGTTACTTCTCAAGCGTTCTGTACAAAAACTATCCACTTTCACTGGACCCCCCGCCCGTATCGGCGGTTCCTCAGGACTCGCTTGAACATCTGCAAAAACCTTACATGTCTGACTGTCGGTCGGTGCATGGGCATTTCCAGGCGTTTTTATTCCGACTGCGCTTGAGGATATCCGGCAATGGTGCCTACTATCTGAATGTGATGTACGTCGAGATCGGCAATGTTCTTATCCGGTGTCGAAAACAGACACTGGGCGGCGTAGATGTTCCTTCGCCTGAAAAAGACCGGTAAGGTAGGGGTCAAATTCCAAGACCCGCGAGGAGTAGCGATGAGCGAGGCGTTGTCCATCCACCATGACGAAGTCGGCCACCATTTCGAAATCATTATCGACGGCCACCGTGCCTACCTGACGTACATGGATCTCGGCAAGCAGACGCTGGATTTCTACCGGACCTTTGTGCCCGATGCCTTGCGTGGACGCGGTATAGCCGCCGCCCTGACCAAGGAGGCCCTGGACTATGCAGGCAGCATGGGCTACTCCGTCATACCGTCCTGCTCTTACGTCGAGCGATACATGGAACTGCATGACCTGCAGTCCCAGGCGGCCAAGCTCTGATACATCGAGTTTACTGACCGTCAGCATGAAAAACGCCGAGCATATGCTCGGCGTTTTCGTTATTGCAGGTTAATCGGTCAGGCAGTTACTTGCGCTTGCGAGCGGGCAGTACAGTCTTGAGTTTCGCGTGCATGCTGCGCAGGGTTTTTTCAGTGCTTTCCCAATCGATGCAGGCATCGGTAATGGATACGCCGTACTGCAATTCCGACAGGTCCTTCGGAATCGCCTGACAGCCCCAGTTCAAGTGACTCTCGACCATCAGGCCGATGATCGATTCGTTGCCTTCCAGAATCTGGTTGGCGACGTTTTCCATCACCAGCGGCTGCAGGGCCGGGTCCTTGTTGGAGTTGGCGTGGCTGCAGTCGACCATGATGTTCGGGCGAATGCCGGACTTGTTAAGGGCCTGTTCGCACAGCGCGACGCTGACCGAATCATAGTTGGGCTTGCCATTGCCGCCGCGCAGTACGACATGGCCGTAGGCATTGCCCTTGGTGGTCACGATCGATACGCCACCTTCCTGATTGATACCGAGGAAGCGGTGCGGGCTCGAGACCGATTGCAAGGCGTTGATGGCAACGGTCAGACCGCCGTCGGTGCCGTTCTTGAAGCCGACTGCCGACGACAGGCCGGAAGCCATCTCGCGGTGAGTCTGGGATTCGGTGGTGCGCGCGCCAATGGCCGACCAGCTGATCAGGTCCTGCAGATATTGCGGGGAGATCGGGTCCAGTGCTTCGGTGGCGGTTGGCAAGCCCATTTCAGCCAGGTCCAGCAGCAACTGGCGACCGATGTGCAGGCCATCCTGGATCTTGAACGAGTCATCCAGGTATGGGTCGTTGATCAGGCCTTTCCAGCCCACGGTAGTACGTGGCTTCTCGAAATAGACGCGCATGACCAGATACAGCGTGTCGGACACTTCTGCCGCCAATGCCTTGAGGCGCTCGGCGTATTCCTTGGCTGCCTTCAGGTCGTGGATCGAGCAGGGGCCGATCACGATGAACAGGCGGTGATCATTGCCATCGAGGATGTTGCGAATCACCTCGCGGCCCTGGCTGACGGTGTGCAGGGCGGCGTCGGTCAGTGGGATGTCGCGCTTGAGCTGATCCGGGGTGATCAGAGTCTCGTTGGAGGCAACGTTAAGGTCGTCAATCGGTAAATCAGCCATCGTGTTACTCATCAGGTCGCGGGTACTGGCCGCCAACGGTACCCCGTGCGGCGGTGCCCAGCAGGTTTGAGCGCAGCGGGGAGCCGAACCTTAGCGCGTTATCGCGCTGTTCGACAATAAGTAAACGAGGTATCGGGCAGGTTACGGGTAACTGCCCGCCGGGCCGCGCTGCTGTATTGCAAGACAATCCGCTGCGACGGATAGTGTATGGCCCGAAATAACCTGACAGCCAAGGGAGAGGTCATGAGTGTTGATTCCCGTCGTCCGCGTGTCGGCGTTATAGGTACTGGTGCCATCGGCGGCTTTTACGGGCTGATGCTGGCGCGTGCCGGATACGACGTGCATTTTCTGCTGCGCAGCGAGTTTGAGGCGGTGGCGCGCGAGGGGTTGCAGGTCAATAGTGCCGTGCATGGCGACTTGCATCTCAAGCCCGTTCAAGCCTATCGCTCGGCGGCTGACATGCCGCCTTGCGACTGGTTGCTGGTGGGCACCAAGAGCACCGGCAACGCCGCGCTGGGTCCGATCATCAGCCAGGCTGCTGCGCCGGACGCCAAAGTGTTGCTGCTGCAGAACGGTCTGGCCGTCGAAGATCAGTTGCGCAGCGTGCTGCCCGACAGCCTGCATATATTGGGCGGGCTATGTTTCGTCTGCGTCAACCGGGTTGCGCCCGGCGTCGTCGCTCATGAAGCCTTCGGCGCGGTCAGTATCGGCTATCACAGCGGCCCGGCAGGCGACGAAGCGAGCCGCATGGCGGTCGTCGAAGCCTGCGCGGCGCTGTTCAAGACGGCCGGCATCGACGCCCCTGTCATGGCTAATCTGCAGCAGGCCCGCTGGCAGAAGCTGGTCTGGAATGTGCCCTACAACGGTCTGTCGGCCTTGTTGCATACCAGTACCAGCCAATTGATGACCGACCCTGACAGTCAGGCATTGATCCAGGCGCTGATGGATGAAGTGGTGCAGGGTGCCCAGGCCTGTGGTCATGCCTTGCCGCCGGGGTTCGCGCAGCATCTGTTTACCGTGACCCAGAGCATGCCGGACTACAGGCCCAGCATGTATCACGACCTGGTCGAGAAGCGGCCACTGGAGCTTGAAGCCATTTACGCCCGGCCCCTCGCAGCCGCGCTTGCCGCAGGGTTTGACATGCCCCGCGTGCGGGCGCTTTATCAGGCACTGGCATTTATTGACCGTGCCAACCGCTCGGCAAACGAGGAATGATTCATGAAAGAGGCTGATGGCCATAAGCTGGTCCTGGCGATTTCATCGCGGGCGCTGTTCGATCTTCGCGACAGCCACGAGGTGTATATGGCCGACGGCGTGGAGGCCTACCGCAAGTATCAGATTGAGCACGAGGATGAGATTCTCGAACAGGGCGACGCTTTCCCGTTGGTTGAAAAACTTCTGAGCCTCAATGCCAGCCTGGACAAGGCGCGCGTGGAAGTGGTGCTGGTGTCGCGCAACAGCGCCGATACCGGCTTGCGGGTCTTCAACTCGATCCAGCATTACGGCCTGGACATCAGTCGTGCTGCCTTTGCAGGCGGACGCAGTCCTTATCCTTATCTGGCGGCGTTTGGCTGCCATCTGTTTTTGTCGACCCACGCCGAGGATGTGCGCAGCGCACTGGATGCCGGTTTTGCTGCGGCGACCATCCTTTCAGGCGGTGCGCGACGTGCAGCCAGCGCCGAGCTGCGTATCGCGTTCGACGGTGACGCCGTGTTGTTTTCCGACGAATCGGAGCGGGTTTACCAGAGCGGCGGCCTGGCTGCCTTTCAGGCCAGCGAGCGTGAGTCGGCGCGCGAGCCGTTGCGTGGCGGCCCCTTCAAGCCGTTTCTCGCCGCGCTCTACCAATTGCAGCGCGAGTTTCCCGACGCGAGCTGCCCGATTCGTACCGCGCTGGTCACGGCCCGCTCTGCACCCGCACATGAACGGGTGATCCGCACCTTGCGCGAATGGGACATTCGTCTCGACGAGTCGTTGTTTCTCGGCGGCTTGCAGAAGTCGGCTTTTCTTGAGGCATTTGCCGCCGATGTGTTTTTCGACGATCAGCCCGGTCACTGCGAAAAGGCGCGTGAAGTGGTGGCAACCGGACATGTTCCGCATGGCATCAGCAATGAATTAACGCCGCTTGCCGACGGCAGCTGAGAAGTCTGTCGTCGCAGCCGATGATGCGCTGCTACGCTGAGTCAATCTCCGCCATTCCGGTTGTTCGGGAGGTTGTATGGTTCGTTCGATGCTGTATGCCACAGACCTTGGTCTGTACGCGCCTTATGTAACGCAGCACGCGCTGGCGCTGGCTCGAACGTTCAACGCAGGGCTGTATGTAATCCATGTCGTTGAGCCGATGGGCCTGTTCGCCGAGTCGGTACTGCAGAGCCATCTGGGCGAGGAGGCCTTGAAAGAGCTTCGCGGCAAGGGTGTTAATACGTTTCTGGGCGCCATAGAGCAACGAATGCTCGACGGGTTTCGTGAAGAACTGGGAGACGGCCACGCGGACCTCTCCCTGATTCGTACGGTGCGTGTCGTTCAGGGAGAGCCTGCCAGTGTGATTATCGAGCAGGCGCACAAGCTGGAGGTGGATTTGCTGGTGGTGGGCAGTCACAGTCGCAGGATAGAAGAGGGCACCTCGATAGGCCGGACGGCTGCCCGGGTCCTGCAATTTTCCGACGTGCCGGTCTACATGGTTCCGATGATGTTGAAAAAGGAGTGAGGGTAGGGAGAGGAAGGTTCAATTGGTGGTTTTAGTGAAATCGAGCGTGCGATCACCTTACAAAGGTGATAAAAAGTTCTAGAATTATTCGTCTCACCATTAATCCAGTTATATACCGTCGCTGATACCCATAGGGTTTATCTGCTTTGAGGGATACATATGAAGCTCCAACAACTGCGCTACATTTGGGAAGTGGCGCACCATGACCTCAACGTTTCTGCGACGGCCCAGAGCCTTTACACCTCCCAGCCCGGCATCAGCAAGCAGATTCGTCTGCTTGAAGACGAGCTGGGCGTCGAGGTTTTCGCCCGTAGCGGCAAGCACCTGACGCGTGTGACACCCGCAGGCGAGCGGATTATCACCACCGCAGGCGAAATTCTGCGCAAGGTCGAAAGCATCAAGCAGATTGCCCAGGAGTTCTCCAACGAGAAGAAGGGCACACTGTCGATCGCAACCACTCACACCCAAGCGCGTTATGCGTTGCCGTCGGTTATCAGTAATTTTATCAAGCAGTACCCTGACGTGGCCCTGCACATGCATCAGGGCTCGCCAATGCAGATCGCCGAAATGGCCGCTGACGGGACGGTCGATTTCGCTATTGCCACCGAAGCGCTTGAGCAGTTCAGCGATCTGGTAATGATGCCGTGCTACCGCTGGAACCGTTGCGTCGTTGTGCCACAGGGCCACCCGTTGACCAAGGTGCCCAAGCTCACCCTGGAGCTGCTGGCCGAGTACCCGATTGTGACTTACGTATTCGGTTTTACCGGCCGCTCCAAGCTCGATGAAGCGTTCAGTCATCGGGGACTGGTGCCCAAGGTCGTGTTTACGGCTGCGGATGCTGACGTGATCAAGACCTACGTCAGACTGAATCTGGGCGTGGGCATTGTTGCAAGGATGGCGGTAGACGAAGAGGTCGACAGCGATCTGGTGGTCCTGGACGCCAGCGACCTGTTCGAGTCCAGCGTGACCAAGATCGCTTTCCGTCGCGGCACCTTCCTGCGTGGCTTTATGTGCGATTTCATCGAAAAGTTCGCCCCGCACCTGACCCGCGAAGTCATGGCCAAGGCGATTCAGTGCCACAACAAACAGGAAATGGAAGAGCTGTTTGCCAACGTCGAACTGCCGGTGCACTAGTAGCAGCGGCAAGCTTTTGGCTACAAGCCGGAGCCAGAGCCTTACGCGCTCTGACTTGAGGCTCGCAGCTTGAGGCTTGCCGCTCGCAACGTCAGTTGCGCGCTATCAGGTTGCCTGCATGCAGCCCGCATTCCTTCTGCGTGGCTTCTTCCCACCACCAGCGACCTTCGCGTTCGTGCTGGTTCGGCAATACCGGGCGGGTGCAGGGTTCGCAGCCGATGCTGATGAAACCACGCTCGTGCAGGCTGTTGTAGGGCAGTTCCAGCATCCGGATGTAGCCCCAGATTTCTTCGCTGCTCATCTGCGCCAACGGGTTGAATTTGTACAGGGTGCGCTCGGCGGTCGAGAACGCGCTGTCGATTTCCAGTGCGGCAACGGCGCTGCGTGTGCCAGGGCTCTGGTCGCGGCGCTGGCCGGTGGCCCAGGCTGTGACGCCAGACAGTTTGCGGCGCAGCGGCTCGATCTTGCGGACGCCGCAGCATTCACCATGACCATCCCGGTAAAAGCTGAACAGGCCTTTTTCCTTGACGAAGGGTTCGAGCTTGCTCTGGTCCGGCGAGATGATTTCGATCTCGATCTTGTAGTGGTCACGGACCTGTTCAATGAAGCGATAGGTTTCCGGGTGCAGGCGCCCGGTGTCGAGACTGAAGACCTTGACGTTTTTGTTCAGTTTCCAGGCCATGTCTACCAGCACGACGTCTTCGGCGCCGCTGAAGGAGATCCATAGTTCATCACCGAAGTGTTCGAAGGCCAGTTTCAGAATGTCTTGGGCAGACTTGTTCGCATAGGTCGTCGCCAGTTCAGCGACGTCGAAAGGTTGGCTCATCAGGCGGCTTCCTAAAATGCAAGAGTGGCGCTTAAGCGCTCGTGATGGCGGCAATGCTAACAAAATCCGCTGTTCAGTGGCCGTTACCAGAGGCTAGAGTGCTGCCTGCGTTGATAGTCAAAGCCTTGAGGAGTGCGCTGTGGAAATTGCCTGTCTGGACCTGGAAGGTGTGCTTGTCCCGGAAATATGGATCGCCTTTGCCGAAAAAACCGGTATCGAATCACTGCGCGCAACCACTCGGGACATTCCCGACTACGACGTCCTGATGAATCAGCGCCTGCGTATTCTCGATGAGCACGGTCTGAAACTGTCGGACATTCAGGAAGTGATCGCCACCCTCAAGCCGCTGGAAGGTGCAGTGGAGTTCGTCAACTGGTTGCGCGAGCGTTTTCAAGTAGTGATTCTGTCCGACACCTTTTACGAGTTCTCGCAGCCGCTGATGCGCCAATTGGGGTTTCCGACCCTGCTATGTCATCGCCTGATCACCGATGAAACCGGCCGTGTCGTCAGTTACCAGTTGCGTCAGAAAGATCCCAAGCGTCAGTCGGTACTGGCGTTCAAAAGCCTGTACTACCGGATCATTGCGGCAGGCGACTCCTACAACGACACCACCATGCTGGGCGAGGCCGATGCCGGTATCCTGTTTCATGCCCCCGACAACGTGATCCGCGAGTTTCCGCAGTTTCCGGCGGTGCATACCTTTGATGAGCTGAAAAAAGAGTTCATCAAGGCGTCGAATCGGGATCTGGCGCTCTAGACGCAGGGCTTACACTTCTGGCTCCTGCGCAAGATCGGACGCGGAGCGTCCAGAAAGGCATGCCAACGCGGAGCATTGGCACGATAGTCGGAGCGAGGTAGGCGTATCGCGCAGGATCTCAGAGCGCCTCAAGCGTTTTCAGCAGCACGCGGACCTTGGTGAAGGTTTCCTGATATTCAGCCTCGCAGCTCGAGTCCGCCACAATGCCGCCGCCGCCCCAACAGGAAATGCGCCCATCCTTGACCAGCAGGCTGCGGATGGCGATTGAACTGTCCATTTCGCCGCGTACGTCCAGGTACATCAACGAGCCGCAATACAGGCTGCGTCGGGTCGGTTCCAGTTCGTCAATGATCTGCATGGCGCGGATCTTCGGCGCGCCGGTTATGGAGCCGCCAGGGAAGCTGCCCGCAATCAGGTCCAGTGCATCGTTGCCAGCGGCCAGCTCCCCGGTCACGCTGCTCACCAGATGATGCACATTGGGGTAGCTTTCCAGGCTGAACAGCTCAGGGACCTTTACCGAACCGATTTTACAGCTGCGGCCCAGGTCATTGCGCAGCAGGTCGACAATCATCAGGTTTTCAGCGCGGTCTTTCTCGCTGGCCAACAGCTCGTTGGCGAACGCGGCATCCTCTGTGGCGTCCGGGCTGCGCGGCCGCGTGCCTTTGATGGGGCGGGTTTCGACCTGTCTGGCGCTGACCCGCACGAAGCGTTCCGGAGATAGGCTCAGGATTGCATCGTGCCCCGGCAGGCTCAGGTAACCGGCGAACGGCGTCGGGCAAGCCGCTCGCAGTGCACAATAAGCGGCCCACGGGTCGCCCGTACACTGCGCCTGAAAGCGTTGCGCGAAGTTGACCTGATAACAGTCACCCGCCTGGATGTAGGCCTGAATACGTTCGAAAGCCTGTCGATAGTGATCCGCGCTGATGCTGGCCTGAAACGGCTGGCTGAGGCGGAACTCCGTGTGCGGCTCAGGGATATAGATAGAGAACAGATCAATCAGCCGTTTGCGCTCGTTTGCGTGCAGGGACGGGTGAAAAATCAGCTGACTGGTCTGCTCCTGATGATCACTGATCAGCGCCCAGGCGTAGAGCCCCAGGCGCGCTTCGGGCAGTTGCAGGTCGTCGACGGCCTGATCCGGTAGCGGTTCCAGGCGTCGACCAAACTCATAGCTCAGATAACCGATCAGGCCGCCAGCGAAGGGCAGTTCGCACCCGTCAGGCAATTGCGCTGTGCCGAGCGCTTTGAGACTGTCGCGCAACCGCTGGAGATAGGTGGCCCCATTCTCGTCATCGGCAACGGTCAGTTCCTGCAGCGGCCATGCACTGAGCAGGTCATATCGGCCGCGCTCTGCGGTCGGCCTGCCGCTGTCGAGCAGCACCGCGCGCGGCGCTTCGCGGATTCGCGCAAAGAACGCGATCGGGTCGGCGCTGTAGGGCAGGGGGTGTATCGAACAGATCGGCATCGTCGAATATCGGTCTTGGAAACGCGGCTGTCGATTGTAGCCTTGCCGATGCGGCAGTCCTAGCGGTATGTCCGTTCAGATGCCGGGCACGTGGCCGAACAGTTCCTGGACAAAGCTGACCCGCTCCTGCGCAGATTCCTGGCGTCCTTCGAGAGCCAGTTGTTCCAGACGCGCCTCGACGGCCTGAGTGCGATGGGTCAGGCCACTGTCATTGGCGATCTGAATGTTCAGGCCGGGACGGGCATTGAGTTCCAGAATCAGCGGGCCCTTGTCCTGGTCCAGCACCATATCGACACCGATGTAGCCCAGACCACACAGCTCGTAACACTCGGCGGCAAGCTTCATGAAACCGTCCCAGTTGGGCAGTTGCACGCCGTCTACCGAATGGGTGGTGTCCGGGTGCTTGCTGATGATGTTGTTCAGCCAGGTGCCTTGCAGGGTGACGCCGGTGGCCAGGTCCACACCGACGCCAATCGCGCCCTGATGCAGGTTGGCCTTGCCACCTGACTGACGGGTCGGGAGGCGCAGCATCGCCATCACCGGATAGCCCATCAGCACGATGACGCGGATGTCCGGCACCCCCTCATAACTGATGCTTTTGAAGATCGGGTCCGGAACAACCCGGTATTCGATCAGCGCCCGGTCACGGTGGCCGCCCAGCGAATAAAGGCCCGTGAGGATGCTGGACACCTGATGCTCGATTTCGGCGTGGCTGATGATGCGTCCCGAGACGGTGCGAAAACGCTCTTCGAAACGGTCGGCGATGACCAGAATGCCGTCGCCGCCTGCGCCCTGGGCGGGCTTGATCACGAAGTCGCTGTGCGCGCCGATGATATCGTCAAGCCGGTCGATTTCCTTTTCCGTGGAAATCACTCCGTACATTTCCGGCACGTGAATGCCTGCCGCGATGGCCCGCTCCTTGGTGATGATCTTGTCATCGACGACCGGATAAAGGCTGCGCTTGTTGTACTTGAGCACATAGTCGGCGTTACGCCGATTGATGCCCATGATGCCGCGGGCCTCAAGCGCCTTCCAGGTCTTCCACCAGCCGATCATTTAGTCTTTTCCTCTTTCAGAAAAGCCTTGAAGCGCATCAGTTCGGTCAGGCGATAGCCACGTTATCTACCCATCGCCAGCATGAAGCCGACCAGTATCAACAGCACTACCGGGAAGGTGAAAACGAAATAGGTCAGTTCCGGCACGCTCATGATCAGGTGTGCCAACGATGCCGCGAACAGCGTGCCGATCGCGACTTTCATGGCGTGGCTGCCGCCGCGTTCTTCCCAGGTAATCGACAGGCGTTCGATGGTCATGGTCAGGATCACCATCGGGAACAGCGCCACCGAAAGCCCGCGTTCGAGCCCCAGCTTGTGGCTGAACAGGCTGATGGCCGCAATCAGCACCACAACGAAGGTCAGTACAACCGACAGGCGCGGCAGCATTTGCAACTTCAGGTGCTCCAGGTACGAGCGCAATGACAAGCCCAGAGCGGTGATCACCGTAAACAGAATAATGCCGAAACCCAGTTGGGTTTCGCGGAACGCCAGGGCAATCAGCACGGGCGTGAAAGTGCCCAGTGTCTGCAGGCCGATCAGGTTGCGCAGGATCAGGATGACCAGTACGCCAATCGGGATCATGACCATGACCATGAAGGTCTGCTGGGTTTGCAGTGGCAGCCCGTAGAGAGAATAGGCAAGGAAGTCGGAGTCTGTGCTGGCGTCGGTCAGTTTGGCGAGACGCATGGCGTTCATTTCACTGTTATTGAGGCTGAACGTGACTTGCACTTTCTTGCCCCCTTCGACACTGACCAGTGCGTCTTCACCGGTCCACCACAACAGGCGATCATCCGGCAGACCGGCTTCACCAGTGTCCGGGTTGAAGTACAGCCATTCCTTGCCATTGAAGCTGCGCAACCAGAGTTCCGGCGTCTGCTGCTCGGCATCCAGGCGAATGGTGTGGGCCTTTTCCAGTGGTACGTGGGCGATCGACAGCAGCAGCTCGGTGACCCGGGCCTTGTTGGAGGCCGAGTTATCACCGGCCAGCAGCAGCTTGACGTTATCGTCATTCAGGTTGTTGACGCGTTTGATGGCCTCGGTGATGAAGGTTTCCACGTCCGCAGAGTGCTGGTGAATGGGGGCCAGCAGTGCCTCGGCTGCAATTTTTTCGGGGCCTTCGACGGTCATGCTGTCGCGAAAGATCGGCCCTTTGACCTTGGGTTTCTCACCGCTGTAGCGCTTGGTCAGTACCAGGCGGTAGTAAAGCGTCTGGTTGCCGGTGGCGCGACGGGCGGACCAGGTGACCTTACGGTTGCCGTCAGCGCGGTTGACGCTGACGCCGTAATTGTTCGAGATGAAGCTTTCATTGAGGCTGATGTAGTCGTGGGCCAGTGGCGGCACGAACATCTGGACCTTCACCGAATCCTTTGGATTGGCGATGAATTCGACTTTGGCGTCGATATTCCACAGGTCATCGGTTTCGTCTTCGGTGACGGGTATGCCGAGCGCCAGTATCTGATAGGCCGTGATCGCGATGCCCAGGGTCACAAGGGCAGTGATCAGGATCTTCAGATGGAGTGTAAGAGAGCGCATGGGTTTACTCTGCGTTTTGAGCGACGGAAGCGCAGCCGGGCTTCCCTGCCGCATATTTAAGACTTGGATCGACCAGCGCATCGAAGCGTTTCAACGCTTCGGAGCCGATCAAAAGCGGATATTGGAAAGCACTTCGGTCAGTCAAGTTCACTTCGATGGTGCGTAAAGCTTCACCCATACAGATATCGAGGTTGATCACCGGACGTGACGAGTATTTGTTTTCTTCATTCGGGTCAACGTCGTCGGCGCGGCGCTTGATCTTGCTGACCCGGGCCAGAGGTCGTTCTATGGGGTGTATATGCTTGCTGTCGCTGGCTATATAGAAGCGCACCCAGCTTTCGCCATTGCGTTTGAAATGCTTGATGTCGCGGGCGCTCAGTGAAGCGGTCTTGGCCCCCGTATCCAGTTTGGCGGCAATCTCGACGTCGATTTCAATGAGGCTGGCGTATTCGTTGAGGCCATAGACTGTCTTGTTGGCGGCCAGGCTGACGCTGGGCAGCAGCAGGCCGGAAAAGAACAGCAGGTAGAGCAGTGTGGGCAGGCTAGTCAGTCTCATAAATCCTGGCGCGATGAGCGAACAACTTCAGGGTCAGGGCGCAAATGGAGTTGACCTGAGGGTGATAGGGCAGGCAGCTCGCAGTCGCCGCTCCGGTGCGGAGCGTGCTGTGCGGACGCGGCGCATTCTAGCATGAAGCCTCGGCGCTGCCAGTGATCAACCTGTATGTCTGTTCAGGTTCTCTCGCAGGAGCCTTTGACGTCCTTTCGATATATTGTCGACAATCCTTTGTTTTGCTTTGACTGATTTGCGGTTTATGGCTAGATTTGCGTCTTAAAAGGCTAAAGGTGTCGACAATGCTGGGTGCGGTCGAGAAGGCAGTAGCAATCGTTGATGAGTCGGAAACCCTCTCCGAGAACGTTTTCCGACGCATTCAATCCGCTATTGTGAAAGGCGAGATCGCCCCCGGTAGCAAGATCTCCGAACCGGAGCTGGCGCGCACCTACGGCATCAGTCGCGGGCCGTTACGTGAAGCCATTCACCGGCTCGAAGGGCAGCGACTGGTGGTGCGCGTGCCGCACGTCGGCGCCCGGGTCGTCGCGCTCAGCCATGCCGAGCTGATCGAGCTTTATGAGATCCGTGAGTCTCTGGAAGGGATGGCCTGCCGCCTCGCCGCCGAGCGCATGACCCAGGCCGAGATCGATGAATTGCGCGGCGTCCTTGACACCCATGAGCGCGATGCTGCGTTTCAGGCGGGCATCGGCTATTACCAGCAGGAGGGTGATTTCGATTTCCATTACCGGATCATCCAGGGCAGCGGCAATCGTACCCTCAGCCAGATGCTGTGTGGCGAGCTGTACCAACTGGTGCGCATGTACCGCATCCAGTATTCCACAACGCCCAACCGGCCTCGCCAGGCCTTTGCCGAACACCACCGCATTCTTGATGCCATCGCTGATCGCGACGGTGAGCTGGCTGAATTGTTGATGCGCCGCCATATCGGTGCATCCAGACGCAACATCGAGCGCCACTTCCAGGCGGCTCCCGACCGAGGTGAACAATGAGTCACAACAACAGTACTCCCGGCCAGCGTTTCCGCGATGCGGTCGCCAGTGAACAGCCGTTGCAAGTGGTCGGCGCAATCAATGCCAATCACGCGCTGCTCGCAAAACGTGCCGGGTTCAAGGCTATCTACCTTTCTGGCGGCGGCGTTGCAGCAGGTTCACTGGGTATTCCGGACCTGGGCATTACCGGTCTTGAAGACGTGTTGATTGATGTGCGCCGCATCACCGATGTCTGCGACCTGCCGCTGCTGGTGGATGTCGACACCGGTTTCGGTTCTTCGGCGTTCAATGTGGCGCGAACCGTGCGCTCGATGATCAAGGCCGGGGCTGCTGCGATTCACATTGAGGATCAGGTGGGTGCCAAGCGCTGCGGGCATCGCCCGAACAAGGAAATTGTTTCGCAGCAGGAAATGGTCGACCGGATCAAAGCCGCCGTGGATGCACGCACTGACGACAGTTTCGTGATCATGGCGCGCACCGATGCACTGGCGGTCGAGGGGCTGGAGTCGGCACTTGAGCGTGCTGCGGCCTGTATCGAAGCGGGCGCGGACATGGTGTTTCCTGAGGCAATCACCGAACTGGCGATGTACAAGCAATTTGCCAACCGTGCAGGCGTGCCGATCCTGGCCAATATCACTGAATTTGGCGCTACGCCCTTGTTTACCGTCGATGAGTTGCGTGCGGCCGACGTGTCGCTGGTCCTTTACCCGCTTTCTGCCTTTCGTGCCATGAACAAGGCTGCGGAAAATGTTTATGGCGCAATCCGTCGCGATGGCAGCCAGAAGAACGTGGTCGACAGCATGCAGACGCGCATGGAGTTGTACGACGCCATCGACTACCACACATTCGAGCAAAAACTGGACGCGCTGTTTGCGCAGAAGAAAGGGTAAAAGCACATCTGACTATCGTTCCCACGCTTCAGCGCTCTGCGCTATAAAAAAGTATTGGGGAGCCCCTAATCAGGGCTTCAGGCTTCTGCCCGAAGGCCGTGGGAGCGAACTTGTTCGCGAATACGGTGTTTCAGGCTATGCATTTTTGGCGATCATACCTGCCCTTTCGCGAACAAGTTCGCTCCCACGGCCTTCGGGCAGAATCAAAAGCGGATTTGTGTACAACGATGAGCACTCCGGCGTTGGCACGATAGCCAGAGTCAGTCCAACATCAAAAAAACAAAATTGGAGAAAACCATGGCTGAAGCAAAAGTATTGAGTGGTGCCGGACTACGCGGGCAGGTGGCCGGGCAGACGGCGCTGTCCACGGTGGGCATGGCCGGTGCCGGGCTGACCTATCGCGGCTATGATGTGCGCGATCTGGCCGCCGAAGCTCGCTTTGAAGAAGTTGCCTATCTGCTGCTGTACGGCGAACTGCCTGATAAAGCCGAATTGTCTGCCTATATGGACAAACTCAAGGGCCTGCGCGATCTGCCGCAGGCCTTAAAGGAAGTGCTGGAACGCATACCCGCCGACACTCACCCGATGGATGTCATGCGTACGGGTGCCTCCATGCTCGGCACCCTGAAGCCGGAGCGCAGCTTCGATCAGCAGCGCGACTCAACCGACCGTCTGCTCGCAGCGTTCCCGGCGATCATGTGCTACTGGTATCGCTTCAGTCATGACGGCAAGCGTATCGACTGCACCTCCGCAGAAGACTCCATCGGCGGGCATTTTCTGCACCTGTTGCTCGACAAGGCGCCCAGCGAACTGCACCGCAAGGTCATGGACGTCTCGCTGATTCTGTACGCCGAGCACGAATTCAATGCCTCGACCTTCACCGCCCGCGTCTGCGCGTCGACGCTGTCGGACCTGTATTCCTGCGTCACGGCAGCCATCGGCACATTGCGCGGCCCGCTGCACGGTGGTGCCAACGAGGCCGCGATGGAAATGATTCAGAGCTTCGCCTCGGCTGAAGAGGCCACCAAAGGCACGCTGGGCATGCTGGAACGCAAGGAAAAGATCATGGGCTTTGGCCATGCGATCTACAAGGAGTCCGACCCGCGCAACGAGGTGATCAAGGGCTGGTCGAAGAAACTCGCTGACGAAGTGGGCGATACGGTGCTGTTCCCGGTTTCCGAGGCCATCGACAAGGTCATGTGGGAGCAGAAGAAACTGTTCCCCAACGCCGACTTCTACCATGCCTCGGCGTACCACTTCATGGGAATCCCGACCAAGCTGTTCACACCGATCTTCGTCTGCTCGCGCCTGACCGGCTGGGCCGCCCACGTTTTCGAACAGCGCGCCAACAATCGCATCATCCGTCCGAGCGCCGAGTACACCGGTGTCGAACAGCGCAGCTTCGTGCCCATCGAACAGCGCTGAAAAGGGGGCAGGGGAACCGCTGACGAGTTCCCCACCCGCATTCCGAACATTCCGTGATCGAGTCCCGCAATGAACAGTGAATTCCGCAAAACGCTTCCTGGCACCCGACTGGACTATTTCGATGCGCGCGCAGCGGTCGAGGCGCTCAAGCCCGGCGCTTATGCCACGCTGCCCTATACCTCGCGCGTGCTGGCCGAGAACCTGGTGCGCCGCTGTGATCCTGCGGCCTTGAGTGCTTCTTTGACCCAACTCATCGAGCGCAAGCGTGATCTGGACTTTCCGTGGTTCCCTGCGCGGGTGGTCTGCCACGACATTCTGGGGCAGACCGCACTGGTCGATCTTGCCGGCCTGCGCGATGCAGTTGCCTCGCAGGGCGGTGATCCTGCGCAGGTAAACCCGGTGGTGCCGGTGCAGCTTATTGTCGACCATTCGCTGGCAGTGGAATCCGACGGTAATGACCCGCAGGCGTTCGCAAAGAACCGCGCCATCGAAGACCGTCGCAACGAAGACCGCTTTCACTTCATTGACTGGACCAAACAGGCGTTCAAGAACGTCGAAGTGATCCCGCCGGGCAACGGCATCATGCACCAGATCAACCTGGAGAAAATGTCGCCGGTGGTGCAGGTGCTCGACGGCGTAGCCTTTCCCGACACGCTGGTGGGGACAGACAGCCACACGCCACATGTCGACGCGCTGGGCGTGATTGCCATCGGCGTTGGCGGCCTCGAGGCCGAAAACGTCATGCTGGGGCGCGCCTCGTGGATGCGCCTGCCGGACATCATCGGTGTCGAACTGACTGGACGCCGTCAGCCGGGTATTACCGCCACCGATGTGGTGCTGGCTCTGACCGAATACCTGCGTCAGCAGAAGGTGGTTGGCGCGTATCTGGAGTTCTATGGCGCGGGTGCGTCGAGCCTGACCCTCGGTGACCGGGCGACGATTTCCAACATGGCACCGGAATACGGCGCGACAGCGGCAATGTTTTCCATTGATTCGCAAACCATCGATTATCTGCGCCTGACAGGGCGTGAGGACGAACAGGTCAAGCTCGTCGAGTTGTATGCCCGGCACACCGGCTTGTGGTCGGACAGCCTGAAGGAGGTCGAGTACGAGCGCGTGCTGAGCTTCGACCTGTCCAGCGTGGTGCGCAACATGGCCGGGCCGTCCAACCCCCATGCGCGGGTCGCCACCGCGGATCTGGCAGCCAGAGGTATTGCCGGGCAGTGGGAAGACGTGCCGGGGCAGATGCCCGACGGCGCGGTGATCATCGCGGCGATCACCAGTTGCACCAACACCAGCAACCCGCGCAACGTCATTGCCGCCGGTCTGCTGGCACGCAACGCCAACCGCCTGGGGCTGCTGCGCAAGCCGTGGGTGAAATCATCGCTGGCACCCGGCTCGAAAACCGTGGCGCTATACCTGGACGCAGCAGGGCTGACCTCGGAGCTGGAGCAACTGGGTTTCGGCGTCGTGGCCTTTGCCTGCACCACCTGCAATGGCATGTCCGGCGCGCTCGATCCGTTGATCCAGCAGGAAATCATCAACCGCGACCTGTACGCCACGGCGGTCTTGTCCGGTAACCGTAATTTCGACGGGCGTATTCACCCCTATGCCAAGCAGGCCTTTCTGGCCTCGCCGCCCCTGGTGGTGGCGTATGCCATTGCCGGGACCATCCGCTTCGATATAGAAAACGATGTGCTGGGCGTCGCCGAGGGCCGGGAAATCCGTCTCAAGGACATCTGGCCGAGCGATGAAGAGATTGATGCGGTCGTGCAGGCGTCGGTCAAGCCCGAGCAGTTCCGTCAGGTCTATATCCCGATGTTTGCCATCGAAGAACACAGCGGGCCGAAGGTCGAGCCGCTGTACGACTGGCGTCCTATGAGCACCTACATCCGTCGCCCGCCCTACTGGGAAGGCGCATTGGCCGGAGAACGTACGCTCAAGGGCATGCGGGCTCTCGCCGTGCTGCCGGACAACATCACCACCGATCACCTGTCGCCGTCCAACGCGATCATGCTCGACAGTGCGGCGGGCGAGTACCTGGCGAAAATGGGACTGCCGGAAGAAGACTTCAACTCCTATGCGACCCATCGGGGCGACCACCTGACCGCCCAGCGCGCAACCTTTGCCAACCCGCAACTGGTCAATGAGATGGCGGTGGTCGACGGCAAAGTCAGGAAAGGCTCGCTGACCCGGATCGAACCCGAAGGCGTGGTCACGCGCATGTGGGAAGCCATCGAAACCTACATGGCGCGCAAGCAGCCGTTGATCATTATTGCCGGTGCCGACTATGGGCAGGGCTCGTCCCGTGACTGGGCGGCCAAAGGCGTCAGGCTGGCGGGCGTCGAAGCGATTGCTGCAGAAGGTTTCGAGCGTATTCACCGCACCAACCTGGTCGGCATGGGCGTGCTGCCGCTGGAGTTCAAGCCCGGCACCAGCCGTCTGACTCTGGGTATCGATGGCAGCGAAACCTTCGATGTGATCGGCCAGCGCACACCGCGCGCGACCTTGGCGCTGGTGATTCAGCGCCGTAACGGCGAACGCGTCGAGGTGCCGGTGACATGCCGTCTGGACACCGCTGAAGAGCTTTCTATTTATGAGGCGGGCGGCGTGTTGCAGCGTTTTGCTCAGGATTTTCTGGAGGCTACTGCATCGTAGCTACGCTGGAGCGTGAAGAACGATAAGCGTGCGCAAGAGCACTATCGTGCCCATGCTCCGCGTGGGCATGCAGTTCTGGACGCTCTGCGTCCGATTTTGAGCGCGCAGCGCAGGACAACGAATTCATGGCTCATTCACCCCAGATCCGCATCCCCGCCACCTACATGCGTGGTGGCACCAGCAAGGGTGTGTTTTTCAGGCTGACGGACCTGCCCGAAGCTGCACAGATTCCGGGATCGGCGCGGGATGCGTTGCTGCTGCGAGTCATCGGCAGCCCAGACCCCTATGAAAAGCAGATCGACGGCATGGGCGGGGCGACGTCGAGTACCAGCAAAACGGTCATTGTGTCGCGTAGTACCAAGGCCGATCACGATGTCGATTACCTGTTCGGTCAGGTGTCCATCGACAAGCCTTTCATCGACTGGAGCGGCAACTGCGGCAACCTGTCGGCGGCCGTCGGCTCGTTTGCTATCGCCAGTGGTCTGCTCGATGCTGGTCGTGTGCCGCAAGACGGCGTCGTCATCGTGCGTATCTGGCAGGCCAATATCGGCAAGACCATCATCGCCCATGTGCCCGTCAGCAACGGTGAGGTACAGGAAACCGGCGATTTCGAACTGGACGGCGTGACCTTTCCGGCCGCGGAGGTGGCGCTGGAGTTTCTTGATCCGGCAGCGGACGAAGAGGGCGCAGGCGGCTCGATGTTTCCCACCGGCAACCTGGTAGACGACCTTGAAGTGCCCGGCATCGGCACCTTGAAAGCAACCATGATCAACGCCGGTATCCCCACAATTTTCGTCAACGCCGCCGACATAGGCTACAGCGGTACCGAGTTGCAGGGCGATATCAATGGTGATCCGCAGGCGCTCGCCCGTTTGGAAACCATTCGCGCCCACGGTGCCGTGCGCATGGGCCTGATTCGTAGCATTGCTGAAGCCGCGACGCGCCAGCACACACCCAAGGTGGCTTTTGTAGCAGCGCCTGCCGATTACCTGTCATCGAGTGGCAAACCTGTTGCGGCAAAGGATATCGATCTGCTGGTGCGTGCCGTATCGATGGGCAAGTTGCATCACGCGATGATGGGCACCGCTGCCGTTGCCATCGGCACTGCCGCCGCCATTCCGGGCACGCTGGTCAGTCTGGCAGCTGGCGGACAGGCGCGCAGTGCGGTGCGCTTCGGCCATCCCTCCGGCACACTGCGGGTCGGCGCGCAGGCTGTTCAGGAGGGCGGTGACTGGAAAGTCACCAAAGCCCTCATGAGCCGCAGCGCCAGAGTGCTGATGGAAGGCTGGGTGCGAGTGCCACAGTAAAACGACTGAAACAGTCAGCTGAAAAAATCAGCTGACGTGGCTACCTTCAACGGTTATTTGAAGCGCCGCTCTACACCTTTTTCGACCAGCACCTTGGCAGAGATTTCTTCAACCGAAAAGTGCGTGGAGTTGATGTTGGGAATGTTCTCGCGGCGGAACAGGCTCTCTACCTCGCGCACTTCGAATTCACACTGCGCGTAACTGGAATAGCGGCTGTTTGGCTTGCGCTCGTGACGGATCGCGGTGAGACGGTCAGGGTCAATGGTCAGGCCGAACAGCTTTTCGCGATGCTGCTTGAGCGCCGCAGGCAGTTGCAGCTTCTCCATGTCATCCTCGGTCAGCGGATAGTTGGCGGCCCGGATACCGAATTGCATGGCCATGTACAGGCAGGTCGGGGTTTTGCCGCAGCGCGACACGCCAACCAGGATGATGTCGGCCTTGTCGTAATAATGCGTCCGCGCGCCGTCGTCGTTGTCCAGCGCGAAGTTGACTGCCTCGATGCGCTCCATGTAATTGGAGTTATGCCCGATGGAGTGCGATTTGCCCACCGAATAGGAAGAGTGTGAACTAAGCTCCTGCTCCAGCTCCAGCGGGGCGAGGAAGGTCGAAAAGATGTCGATCATGAAGCCATTGGACGTCGCAAGAATCTCGCGGATGTCCTGATTGACGATCGTGTCGAAGATGATCGGGCGCACATCGTCCTTGTCGGCGGCATTATTGATTTGTTGTACCATCGCCCGCGCTTTCTCGACGCTGTCGATATAGGGCCTGGTGAACTTGTTGAATGTAATGTTTTCAAATTGTGCCAAAAGGCTTTGGCCCAGGGTTTCGGCGGTGATTCCGGTGCCGTCCGAGATGAAGAAAGCAGATCGTTTCATTTTTGACCCAGGCCTTAAGCAGTTGACGAATTCTGGCTATCATAGGCGTGCCTGCCGGCTCTGAGGGCCTGCAGGTGCATCTTTTTTGAAGGCACGGTTTCAAGGCATGGGCCTGCGCCCGGCCAGACACGCCCGAGGTCACATAACGGTGGCTCGGGTGAATGAGCTTTTCCCAACAACAAACACAGTTAGTGGAGAGATCACCTTGGTAGAGTACGTAGTTTCCCTCGATAAGCTCGGCGTCCATGATGTAGAGCACGTGGGGGGCAAAAACTCGTCCCTCGGCGAGATGATCAGCAACCTCGCAGGTGCTGGCGTCTCAGTGCCCGGCGGCTTCGCGACTACGGCCCAGGCTTACCGTGATTTTCTTGAGCTGAGCGGTCTGAACGATCAGATCCATGCTGCGCTGGACGCGCTCGATGTCGATGACGTCAACGCCCTGGCCCGCACCGGTGCGCAGATTCGCCAGTGGATCATGGAAGCCGAGTTTCCCGAGACGCTCAACGCCCAGATTCGTACTGCATTTGCCGAGCTGTCAGCCGGCAATCCGAACCTGGCGGTGGCCGTGCGCTCTTCCGCGACCGCTGAAGACCTGCCAGATGCCTCGTTCGCAGGCCAGCAGGAGACTTTCCTGAACATTCGCAGTGTCGAGAACGTTATCCGCGCTGCCAAGGAAGTCTTCGCTTCGCTGTTCAATGACCGTGCCATTTCCTATCGCGTGCACCAGGGCTTCGACCACAAGCTGGTCGCGCTGTCGGCGGGTGTGCAGCGTATGGTGCGTTCCGAAACCGGAACGGCGGGCGTCATGTTTACCCTCGACACCGAATCCGGTTTCCGCGATGTGGTGTTCATTACCGGTGCCTACGGCCTGGGCGAGACGGCTGTGCAGGGCGCGGTCAACCCGGACGAGTTCTACGTGCATAAAGACACGCTGGCTGCTGGCCGTCCGGCGATTCTGCGGCGCAATCTGGGTAGCAAGGCTATCAAGATGATTTACGGCGAAGAAGCCAAGGCCGGTCGTTCGGTCAAGGTGATCGACGTAGAGCCTGCTGATCGTGCGCGCTTCTGCCTGACCGATGCCGAAGTCTCGGAACTGGCCAAGCAGGCAATGATCAT
Organism: Pseudomonas amygdali; assembly: GCF_002699855.1. Classification (GTDB taxonomy): domain Bacteria; phylum Pseudomonadota; class Gammaproteobacteria; order Pseudomonadales; family Pseudomonadaceae; genus Aquipseudomonas; species Aquipseudomonas amygdali. The sequence continues at coordinate 21,628 of NZ_LKBW01000292.1, forward strand.
CGAGAAACACTACAAGTGCCCGATGGATATCGAATGGGCCAAGGACGGTGACGACGGCAAGCTGTACATCGTGCAGGCGCGTCCGGAAACCGTGAAAAGCCGCGCTTCGGCCAACGTCATGGAACGCTACCTGCTCAAGGAGACCGGCAAGGTGCTGGTCGAAGGTCGTGCCATCGGCCAGCGCATCGGCGCAGGCAAGGTGCGGATCATCAAGGACGTGTCCGAGATGGACAAGGTCCAGCCTGGTGACGTGCTGGTGTCCGACATGACCGACCCGGACTGGGAACCGGTCATGAAGCGCGCCAGCGCAATTGTCACCAACCGTGGCGGTCGTACCTGCCACGCCGCGATCATCGCGCGCGAGCTGGGCATTCCGGCAGTGGTCGGTTGTGGCAACGCCACTCAGACGCTGCAGGATGGCCAGGGCGTAACGGTCTCCTGCGCAGAGGGCGACACCGGTTACATCTTTGAAGGGGAGCTGGGTTTCGACATCAAGACCAACTCGGTCGATGCGATGCCCGAGTTGCCGTTCAAGATCATGATGAACGTCGGCAACCCGGATCGTGCGTTTGATTTCGCCCAGTTACCCAACGCCGGTGTTGGTCTTGCGCGTCTGGAGTTCATCATCAACCGCATGATCGGCGTGCATCCCAAGGCGCTGTTCAACTATTCGCTGCTGCCACCGGAAATCAAGGAAAGCGTCGACAAGCGCATCGCCGGTTACCATGACCCGGTCGGTTTCTACGTCGACAAGCTGGTCGAGGGTATCAGCACCTTGGCCGCCGCATTCACGCCGAAAAAGGTCATCGTGCGCCTCTCGGACTTCAAGTCCAACGAGTACGCCAACCTGATCGGCGGCAAGCTATACGAGCCTGAAGAAGAAAACCCGATGCTGGGCTTTCGAGGTGCGTCGCGCTATATCAGCGAGAACTTCCGCGACTGTTTCGAGCTGGAGTGCCGTGCGCTCAAGCGCGTGCGCGAAGAGATGGGCCTGACCAACGTCGAGATCATGGTGCCATTCGTCCGGACGCTGGGTGAAGCGAGTCAAGTCATCGACCTGCTGGCGGCCAATGGCCTGAAACGTGGCGAAAATGGCCTGCGCATCATCATGATGTGCGAGTTGCCGTCCAATGCGATTCTGGCCGAAGAGTTCCTCGAGTATTTCGATGGTTTCTCCATCGGCTCCAACGACCTGACCCAGCTGACACTTGGCCTTGATCGCGACTCCGGCGTGATTGCTCACCTGTTCGACGAGCGTAACCCGGCGGTCAAGAAGCTGCTGTCCAATGCCATTCAGGCGTGCAACAAGGCGGGCAAGTACATCGGCATCTGCGGACAGGGTCCTTCCGATCATCCGGATCTGGCGCGCTGGCTGATGGATCAAGGGATCGAGAGCGTATCGCTCAACCCTGATTCGGTGCTGGAAACCTGGTTCTTCCTCGCCGAGGCGCAGGCACCTGTCTGAGGCGACACGGCCTTCGTGTGACGCGAGGGTGGCCTGAACCGTCATTTGGTTCAGGTGTTTGAAAAAGGCGGTTTCTTCGGAAGCCGCCTTTTTTATGGCGTGCCGCGATAGCCCCGGAGCGCGTTGTTTCATACCGTCTGTCAAGCCAGATAAAGAGTGATATGCAAAGCAGTAGCCAGCTTTTTCCCGTTGCCTTGATCAGCGCCGAGCGTCGCGGCGACCTTGTCGAGGACGTCTACCGTCTCAAGCCAGCCAACAGCCCCGACCCCAGCGTCGAGCTGGTGGTGACCCGACTGGGGCTGGTCGATCAGCCCGACGTGCGCGGCATCCCGGTGATTCTGCTGCATGGCAGTTTTTCCAACCGGCGCTTCTGGTATTCGCCCAAAGGTATCGGTCTGGGGCCGTATCTGGCGCGTGCCGGTTATGACGTATGGATCCCGGAAATGCGCGGGCACGGCTTGTCTGCACGCAACCAGAACTACCGCGCCAATTGTGTGGCTGACTATGCCCGTTTCGACGTGCCCGCCATTGCCGCTTTTGTCTGTGAGCAAAGTGGTCAGATACCGCACTGGATGGGGCACTCGCTGGGCGGCACAACCCTGGCGGCGGCCTTGGGCGGCCAGTACCTGGGGCCGCACACTGCAGCGTCGGTGGCGCTATTCGGCAGTCAGGTCAGCCGCACGTACTGGCCGCTGAAAATTCCGCCGCTGCAATGGTCCGCGCGGCTGTTGCTCAGGTCCTTCGAACATGTTTCAGGGCCGCGTTTCAAGCGTGGGCCGGAAGACGAGCCAATAGGGCTGGTGCTGGAAAGCCTGCGCTGGCACGGGCTGTTCGGGCGTTTTGGCGAGCGCGACAACAACTGGTGGGCGGGGCTGAAGGAGGTTCAGGTGCCGGTGCTGGCCGTTGCTGCGGCTGGCGATCATCAGGACCCGGTGTGGGCCTGTCGCACGCTGTTTGATCAGATCGGCGCAGCGCAGCACAAACAGTTTCTTTGCCTGGGGCGCGAGCACGGTTTTGACGAAGACTTCGACCACGTGCGCATGCTGGTCAGCAAGGCCGCGCAGCAACAGGTCTGGCCGCGGGTCATCGAGTGGCTGAACGGGCAGTCTGTTCCTGAACAGGTTGTAGAGTTTCAGGCGGCGGTGGGCAGTTAGCGGTTAAAGTCGCTATGGTTAGCGTCAGCCGGTCGCGTCTGATTCATCAGGCCGATCCGTACCATTCGCGAGACAGGAGTTGACCTTATGCACTACATCACCCCCGATCTGTGTGACGCCTATCCGGACCTGATTCAGGTCGTGGAGCCGATGTTCAGCAATTTTGGCGGTCGCGATTCGTTTGGCGGCCAGATCGTCACCGTTAAATGTTTCGAAGACAACTCGCTGGTCAAGGAGCAGGTCGAGCTCGACGGCAAGGGCAAGGTGTTGGTGGTCGACGGTGGTGGGTCGCTGCGTTGTGCCTTGCTCGGTGACATGCTGGCAGAGAAAGCGGCCAGAAGCGGCTGGGAAGGCATGTTGATTTACGGTTGCATCCGCGATGTTGACGTCATCGCGCAGACCGACCTGGGTGTTCAGGCGTTGGCCAGCCATCCGAAAAAAACCGAGAAACGCGGAATCGGTGACCTGAATGTGTTGGTCACCTTCGGTGGCGTGACCTTCCGCCCGGGAGAGTATCTGTATGCCGACAACAATGGCGTCATCATTTCCCCTTCACCCCTGACCATGCCGGAATAAGCGAAATATCCATGTTCGATGAAGCAAACGCGCAGTGGGGGCTGGTTCATGCCCTTGTGTTGGACGGTAAGGGCGGGGCGCGTTTCATCGCTCGAACCGAGTTGCAGGACCTTGAGCTGCAGCCGCAGGAAAGTCTGTGGCTGCATTGGGACCGCAGTCATCCGCAGACCCATACGTGGCTGCGTACCGGTAGTGGTCTGAGCGAATTTGCCTGCGACCTGTTGCTTGAAGAGAACACCCGGCCGCGCCTGCTGCCGTTGCCGGAGCAAGAGTTGCTGCTGTTTCTGCGCGGGGTGAACCTCAACCCCGGTGCCGAACCGGAAGACATGGTCTCGGTGCGCATTTTTGCTGCTGCTCAGCGGGTGATCTCGCTGCGCCTGCGTCCTCTGCGGGCCACTGAGGAACTGATCGAGATGCTGGGGCAGGGTAAAGGCCCCACCAGTGCCTCGGAGCTGATCCTGTACCTGGCGCAATACCTGACCGACAAGGTTCAGGATCTGGTCGGCGAACTCACCGAATCGGTCGATGAAGAGGAAGAAAAGACCGACGCCGACGAACGGTACAGTCCCGAGCACGGCAAGCTGCTGCATATTCGTCGACGCGCAGCCGGTCTGCGCCGGTTTCTCGGGCCGCAGCGCGATATTTATGGCCAGCTCTCGCGGATCAAACTGTCGTGGTTCGCCCATGACGACGCCGATTACTGGAATGAGCTGAACAACAGCCTGACGCGTTATCTGGAAGAGCTCGAGCTGACCCGCGAGCGGGTAGGGCTGCTGCTGGAGTCCGAAGACAGGCGTTTGCGCGAGCACATGAACCGCACCATGTACCGTTTCGGGATCATTACCGGTATCTTCCTGCCCATGAGTTTTCTTACCGGTTTGCTGGGTATCAATGTCGGCGGCATACCCGGTTCTGACAGTTCATACGGCTTTCTGGTGGCGTGCTCGCTGATTGTCGCGCTGGCCGTCGGGCAGTGGTGGCTATTCAAGCGATTGCGCTGGGTATAGGCGTGGGCTTGTCCGGGTTTTTGATGGGCGTGTGTGACTTGTTGTTTTCGCGTCGCGTCTTTGACTGACATTACGTGAGGTGCCTGATGCACGATCCGTTTGAAGAATCTTTACGCGACATGCTCAATTCTTCATCCTCCAGCCGGGATGATGACGCATGTCTGGGACGCGTCCTGAAAACCGCCAATCGCCAGGTCGGTGCCGGTGTGTTGTTCGGGTTGCTGGGCCGTTGGTCAGAGGCACTGATGATCGCCGTGAACAACGGCTCTGCCCACGTCTCTCCTGTTTCTCGCCGCACCATTCCGGGTGCCCGTTCTATCGATAAGGCTGATTGAGCATGGAATTGAATCTCTGGACCCAGAGCCTTCTTGCTGCAATGACTGCATTGTGGACCAAAGTCGCAAATTTCATCCCTAACCTGTTCGGCGCGCTTGTTGTGGTGCTGCTGGGTTTTGTCGTGGCCAAACTGCTTGACGCGCTGCTTTCCAAACTGCTGGCCAAACTGGGCCTGGATCGTCTGGTCGGCGGTACAGGTCTGACCAAGATCATCGGCCGCGCCGGCGTCAAGGTGCCGATCTCAACGCTGATCGGCAAGATCGTGTATTGGTTTGTGTTACTGATTTTCCTCGTCTCGGCTGCTGAATCGCTGGGGCTGCAGCGGGTTTCAGCTACGCTGGACATGTTGGCGCTGTATCTGCCCAAGGTATTTGGTGCGGCGCTGGTCTTGCTGGTCGGCGTGCTGCTGGCGCAACTGGTCAATGGGCTGGTACGCGGCGCAGCCGAAGGCGTAGGTATCGACTACTCCGCCGGCCTGGGACGAATTGCTCAAGGCCTGGTCATCATCATCAGTATTTCGGTTGCGATCAGCCAGCTTGAGGTGAAGACCGACCTGCTGAACCACGTTATTGTGATTGCCTTGATTACCGTTGGTCTGACAGTGGCGCTTGCCCTGGGCCTCGGCAGTCGGGAGATTGCAGGGCAGATCATCGCCGGAATTTATGTTCGTGAGCTGTTTCAGGTGGGCCAGCAGGTGCGGGTGGGCGATACGGAAGGTCAGATCGAGGAAATCGGTACGGTCAAGACAACGTTGCTGACAGACGAGGGGGAGCTGGTGTCGTTTTCCAACCGCATCCTTCTCGAGCAGAGAGTAAGCAGCCGTTAAGCGGCTAACCTGCTAATGTATGCTGCCAGGTTGCCGATACAGGCCGTGGCGGACATTGACCTGACTGTCGGCAAGATTTGTTTTGAATAAACCTCAACCGTTTTCGACGCGCTACGATCCCCGCGAGCTCTCTGATGAGGAGCTGGTCGCGCGCGCCCATGTTGAGCTGTTCAATGTGACGCGGGCTTATGAAGAATTGATGCGTCGTTACCAGAGAACACTTTTTAACGTCTGCGCACGTTATTTAGGGAACGATCGCGATGCTGACGATGTCTGTCAGGAGGTGATGCTTAAGGTGTTGTATGGGTTGAAAAATTTTGAAGGTAAATCTAAATTTAAGACCTGGCTTTACAGCATCACCTACAATGAATGCATCACGCAGTACAGAAAGGAACGGCGTAAGCGTCGCTTGATGGACGCTTTGAGTCTGGATCCACTTGAGGAAGCGTCGGAAGAAAAGACGCCCAAACCTGAAGAGCGGGGCGGACTTGATCGCTGGCTTGTGTATGTGAACCCGATCGATCGGGAGATTCTGGTCCTGCGTTTTGTTGCAGAACTTGAATTTCAGGAGATTGCTGACATCATGCACATGGGCTTGAGCGCAACGAAAATGCGTTACAAGCGGGCTTTAGATAAATTACGAGAGAAATTTGCGGGAATCGCCGAAACTTAATACGGTGCAAATATCTCTAACAAACTGGCAAGGTCTGGTAGACTTGCCGCTGAGTTGTCCCCCTGTGTGGGACTGCTTAATAATCATCAGATGGGGATTTAACGGATGAAACTGAAAAACACCTTGGGCTTGGCCATTGGTACTATTGTTGCCGCAACTTCGTTCGGCGCTCTGGCTCAAGGCCAAGGCGCGGTCGAAATCGAAGGCTTCGCCAAGAAAGAATACTACGACAGCGATCGTAACTTCAAAAACGACGGCAACCTGTTCGGCGGCTCCGTTGGCTACTTCCTGACTGACGATGTTGAACTGCGTCTGGGCTACGACGAAGTCCACAACGTCCGTAGCGACAGTGGCAAGAACATCAAGGGCGCCAACACCGCTCTGGACGCTCTGTACCACTTCAACAACCCAGGCGACATGCTGCGTCCTTACCTGTCTGCCGGTTTCTCTGACCAAAGCATCGGTCAAGACGCTCGCAACGGCCGTGACGGTTCTACCTTCGCCAACATCGGCGGCGGCGCCAAGCTGTACTTCACTGACAACTTCTATGCCCGTGCAGGCGTTGAAGCTCAGTACAACATCGACCAAGGCAACACCGAGTGGGCGCCTAGCGTCGGTATCGGCGTAAACTTCGGCGGCGGCAGCAAGAAAGTCGAAGCAGCACCAGCTCCAGTAGCTGAAGTGTGCTCCGACAGCGACAACGACGGCGTGTGCGACAACGTCGACAAGTGCCCGGACACCCCAGCCAACGTTACCGTTGACGCTGATGGCTGCCCAGCAGTTGCCGAAGTCGTTCGTGTTGAGCTGGACGTGAAGTTCGATTTCGACAAATCCGTAGTCAAGCCTAACAGCTACGGCGACATCAAGAACCTCGCTGACTTCATGCAGCAGTACCCACAGACCACCACCACTGTTGAAGGTCACACTGACTCCGTCGGTCCTGACGCTTACAACCAAAAACTGTCCGAGCGTCGTGCAAACGCCGTTAAACAGGTTCTGGTTAACCAGTACGGTGTTGGCGCTAGCCGCGTAAACTCGGTTGGTTACGGCGAATCCCGCCCAGTTGCTGACAACGCAACTGAAGCTGGCCGCGCAGTTAACCGTCGCGTAGAAGCAGAAGTAGAAGCTCAAGCTAAGTAATTAGCCGCTTGTACTGAAAAGCCCGGCTCAGGCCGGGCTTTTCTTTGCCTGCGATTTGCGCAGGCAGACGCTACTCAGGAGGCACGGTCAGCCAGCACTCAGCTGTGCGTGATCAATCAGCGTTTCATTCAGCAGCTCATTGCTGCACGCAGCAACCGCGCCGATCACCAGAATGGCAGGGCTCTTCAGCTCGAAAGCGCTGGCGTCGCGCTGCATTGCGTTCAACGTGCTGCGGCACTCGCGCTGCCAGGGCAGCGAAGCATTCTCGATCATCGCCACCGGCATTTCGCCACTCATTCCGCCAGCCTGCAGGCTCTCGCGAATTTCCGCCAGCTTTGCCACGCCCATGTAAACCACCAGAGTAGTTCCGCCTTGTGCAAGGGCCTGCCAGTTGAGGCTGCTGTCGTCCTGGGTATGGGCAGTGACCAATGTCACGCCACGGCTTATGCCGCGCAGGGTCAGCGAAATGCCGCATTGTGTTGCGCCGGCGAGCCCCGCCGTGATCCCGTTGACCAGTTCCACCGCGACGCCGCGCTCCTGCAACCACTGCGCCTCTTCACCGCCACTGCCAAAGATGCACGGATCGCCGCCCTTGAGGCGCACAACGCATTTGCCCTGACGTACATAGCGCAGCATCAGGCGATGGATGAACGCTTGTGGCGTTGAACGGCAACCGCCGCGTTTGCCGACCGCGATCACTCGCGCATTCGGGCAGTGCTCAAGCACTGCGGTATTGACCAGATCATCTATCAGCACCACGTCGGCTTCGTGCAAGGCACGCACTGCCATGAGGGTCAGTAGTTCCGGGTCACCGGGACCGGCGCCCACCAGCCATACTTTTGCGCTCATGCTGCACTCCTCATTGGGTAACAGCCATGGTGTTGATCAGTCTTTTTATTTCAGGCACGCAGGAACCGCATTGGGTCCCGCAACCCAGTTGTGTCTTGAGTTGATTCAGGTCCAGGCCGCGCTCGATACCTTCCTTTACTGCGCTCTGGCTGACGTTCATGCAGTTGCACAAGGTCTTGTCGAAGGCCTGCGTCGAGTCTTTGCCAGGCTCGCTACTGAGCGGGGCCAGCAGCCAGCGCCGCAGCGAAGCATCAAAGCGTTCTTCCAGCCATAGCGCCTGGAGCCAGTGTCGGGCAAGCGTTTCACCGGCCAGGCGGATGGCAGTAATTCGGTCGTTGTCGATACGCACCCGCTTGCCAATTGAGCGCTTGGGGTCGTCATAAGCCATGACTGGCCCTTCATCGAGGCCGAGTACCTGGTCAATGTGCTGCAGCAGCATCGGATCAGGCGCTTCGGCGCTGGCGGCGCGTATGATCAATGCAGGACGTTCGCGTCCGGTAAGGCCCATGCTCAGGTAGGTAAACACGTCGCACAGGGGACGCAGCCTTTCCATTTGCTGCTGCACATTGCCTTCAATAAGCGCGAAAAACTGCCAGGGCAGATGAGCTTTTTCGATTTTGACCCCGGAATGCTTGAGTTCCGGTTGTTTCGAGATCGGGTCGAAGGCTGGCTGAGTCAGAGCGTTTACGCCGCCCTTGAGAAACCGGTCGCCCCAGTGCATCGGCAAGAAGGCCTGACCGCAGGCAACACTGTCATCGCCGCCGACGGGCAACAACAGCTCGCCGAGTCGGCTGATCAGCTTGACCAGATCGCCAGGTTGCAGGTCATAACGTTGCATGTCTTGAGGGTTGAGGCTCAACAGCGCTTCGCTGACATGCCCGAACAGCCGCGCAGCGGTGCCGGTGCGGCTCATGCCATGCCATTGATCGCGCAGCCTGCCGGTGTTGAGTGTCAGCGGGTAGTCAGCATCGCGCAGCTCTTTGGCGGCGATGTAAGGCTCGGATAAAAACTGCGCACGGCCCGAGTCAGTGGGGAAAATACCATCGGTATACAGGCGTGGCGTGCCCACGCTGGCATGGTATGACCCCCGAAGGTTGGACGCAACCTTTGGAGGCGTCATGGGTAAATATACAGTGCAGGCAAAACTCGCAGCCGTGAAAGAATATTGTG
>NZ_LKBW01000293.1 GCF_002699855.1 Pseudomonas amygdali
TTCGGTAGTTTTTTCATCGCTCCATCCTCTCAAAGGTTGGAGTCTCCGAGAAACCCGGGGCGGTTCACCAGCATCAACACCGCCAGACAAAACGGTGTCGACCCCAGCACCCGATAAGCCGCCTTGTTCTTCTCCGCATCCAGCCCCTCAATGGCCTCGCTCAATCCACTCTTCGCCCGAACATGACCCCGTTCAGCATCACCCACCGCACCGGCCGCCTCACGAGCTTTTTTAAGCGTTCGGTTCATGTCGCCGATCACCTGCGCGGTTTTGTGGCCGCGTGGGATCACCAGTACCAGATGGTCGCCTTTTGGCAGGTGGGTAGAAGAGGGATGCGGTGGGGCGATGTCGCCGAAGGGCGTTCCGTCGGGTCTCAGGTATTCGCCGTAACGTGTTTTTGGCAGCGACTCTCTGCCGGGCAGGTCTTCCAGGCCGAATACGTAGTGTTGCGGCGTGACCTGATTGCGCCGGATCAGGAAGGCCGCACCGAAATGCTCGGGCATCATGCTGCGCAGTTGTTGTACGCCTCGGCCCTGGCGGTTGACGTTGATCTTGTCGGCGTTTGCACCGAGGCGTTCTTGCATCTGGGCCAATCGGTCGTTTGCCGACCGGACCTTGGCATTGGCGCTGTTTGCATTACCTTTGGCTGACGCAAGAGTCTGGCTGGCTTTGGCGACGGCGTTCGCAGCGCCATCTGCGGCGCTTTGCAGGTTTTCAAAGATCCCGACCAGCGCCGCTGTTGTAGCTTTGCCGTTGTTGATCAGGAAGAAGTTCTGCAGGCTGTCGCCCGCCAGCAAGTTAGCGAGGGTGGTGGCGTCCAGTGTGACTTGGGCGATGGGGTCAGGCGCTGGCTGAGTCTCGAAACGGGCCAGTTCGGTGGCGCGAAAACGGCCGTCGCCTTTGTTCTCGTCATCTGTAACCGGCACGACATAAGGCGCGCAAGCGGTCTGTAGATCGCATTCGGGCCAGAGCATGAGGTGCAGGGGTGACGTGTCATCGCTGGCGGCCTGGTTCAAAAACTTCTGCCCAAGGCTCACGGCCTGATCCCATAGCCCAACACCTGTGACCGCATCCACCATGTCGCCACCGGGTGCCAGCGGATCGACGTTGGATGGCAGCAGCGCGAGAGTCGCCAGCGTCCGACTCAACTCATACATCGCCGCCACGTAGTCGAAACCTTCAAGGCTCAGGTGATCCGCCAGCATTTGCTCCGTGGCGCTTTGTTTAAGGCTGGCGACCAGTGCGTCCTGAGCACTGCGCATGTGCCGCCAGACCACCGCACGCTGGACCGTGGCAGTGCATTGGTTGATCGCTCGTCTGCCCGGCTCATGCAGCTTGGCCATCGCCGCGTGCAGCGGGTTTTCCTGACCGCGAATACTGCGCGGCACCACCAGTTGTTGCACCAGCAAAGCGCTGGCATGGTGTGGGTGAAGAACGGCGTGTCGGGCGCACAGCGCGAACAGTTGCTGGCACGTATCGACACGTTGCCGCAGATGACGCAGGCGATAGCAGGCATCGTCCAGCAGCACACCGCAGACCTGCCGCTGGCGGGCGTTTTCCAGCACATCGACGACACCGGCCTGCGCTTCCCAGAGTACCCCCGCATCGACGGGCTCGGCATCCGCTTCGATCGGCAAACTGGCGAGCAGCGCGTCGGCCATCGCTGTCAGCTCCAGGTGCCTGACATCCTGCACAGCAACACCTCTGCCAGCCTGAGCGAGAAATGCCTTGGCTTCTCTGAAGGACTCGACCGGAAACTGCCCCGAGAGATCACACAGATACCGCGCCGGATGATCGAGCAGCCTTTCATAACCGGGCTGGCGGCGCGCTGCGGTGCAGCCAGGCTGACCGGGAACGCGTTGTATTGCAGATTCAGCCGGGTCGCCTTGATCGGGGCGATGAGTGCCTGGGCGACAGGGTTTTTGGCATCAAAGCCAGAAAACGCATCGAGCATCGCCTTGCCATCGGGCTTGCCCTTGTATAGGTCCGTGAAGCGCATTTTCGACCCGCTCAGGTCAGGGCTGGTGCAGCGCTGATCTCTTGAAGCCGCGTCTTTTTCCAGACGCTCAAGGCGTGCCGCGCTGAGCTGTATTTCCGAGAAACACAGCTGTAGCGTCTGCACGTGCCGGTTGTTCCAGAGTGCCGGCAGCCAGATGTCCTCAAGTGCCTGGCCAGTGGCCTTGCGCTCGCCCGCTAGAAACCCGCTTTGCTGACGATATCGGGCCACGTCGATGTCGTGATACGTGTTGCCGTTTTCGCTGACGTGGATCTCCAGCTCGCGCCACAGCTTCTCCTGATAAAACACATACACATAACCCCCGCGAGCCAGCACCGGTGTACCCATATCGTTCACCGTTTTCGAACCGGGCAATGCCACGAACGGTAATACCGGAACGATCTGGTTGAACTGCGCATCGGCCTGTCGCGGCGTGACTTTCGTGCCGCTGAGCAACGGCAGGCGAATCGGCTCGCCTTCAAGGGTCGCGATCTGCAGATGAAGGTGCGTGCCCTCGATGTGATCCCAGACCTTCAGGGTGCTGCTGAACAGCTCCCTTTCCAGCACTTCCGATTTGGGTGAATAGATACGGGTTCCATCAGAACCGAGCAGCAAAACCTGCTGCTGTTCCGAATGCTTCTTGCCCACGATCTGGACGATCAGTTTGTCCATTTCGCAGGAAGGGCCATCGCTCAGCCTGCCGTTGGTCATTGTGTGAATTCCCTGCTCTGGCGTTGGTAATCGATACCGTCGAGGCCCAGACAGAAACGGACAGTTGGGCTAGTTGAATGCCGTGAGAGCTAAACAAGAACAGTGCCAAATATTTTTATTCATATAAATCAAAAGGTTAATTTTAAATGTGATTCGAGAGTGATTTCTCAGTCGAAAATCCAATAAAAACCTGCGCGAGATTCTGCGTGCGATTACAAGATATTGCGCAACGCCGTCAAAGCGCCGCTAAGCGAGGCTCGCAAGCCCTTAAGTGATCTAAAGCGACCGCTGATTGCGCAACCTATTGCGCACCACTCCCCAAACCGCAACGCAGCCCTATCCCCGAGCGTCTCAACCCGGAAAAACGTTCTAAGTTAATGACTAAACAGTCTTTTTTATATTACCAAATGCGCTATATCGTCTGCTCCCAATAACTCAAGCTCATAAGGGAATTCACGATGCGGCGTCTGACAGCTCTGGCTATGGCAATCACAATCAGCGGTTCAGCATGGGCTGCGACGCCTCCGGATACGCTGTTGGTGGCGCGTTCAATAGACGACATTGCCAGCCTGGACCCCGCCGAAAGTTTTGAAATAACCGCGACCAACACCCTGGCTAATATCTATCAGCGCTTGCTTGAGCCAGACCGGCAGAACCCGGCCAGCCTGGTGCCTGCCCTGGCATCCAGATGGAAGGCGGGTGACGACGACAAGAGTCTGGTTTTCGAACTGCGTGACGGTGCCAGATTTGCCTCGGGCAACAGTGTTCGCCCGGAAGACGTCATTTACTCACTGAGCCGCGTGGTCAAACTGAACAAGTCGCCTGCATTCATCCTGGGTGAGTTGGGCTGGACGGCGGAAAACGTCGACAGCTTCCTGACCCGCGTGGATGACCAGCATGTGAAGATTTCCTGGCCAGCAGCGGTAGGCAGCTCATTTGCGTTGAGCATTCTGTCTGCGACGCCAGTGGGCTTCATTGTCGACGCGGTAGAGGTCGGCAAGCATACGAAAGACGCTGATCTGGGCAACGGCTGGCTGAAAAATCATTCAGCCGGTACGGGTTCCTATGCGCTGCGCAGCTACGTGCCGCACGAGGCGCTGGTGCTTCAGGCCAATCCTAATGCCATCAAGGCCCCCAAGCTGAAAACAGTAATCCTCAAGAACGTCACTGACCCGGCAACCCGACGTCTGTTGGTGGTGCAGGGCGATGCTGACCTTGCGTTCGATCTGGGCGCAGACCAGTTCAGCGCTCTGGAAAAGCAGAAGGGCGTCAGTGTGCAGCGATTCCCGTCCTCAATGATCTATTACCTGGCCATCAACAGTGGCAGCACGCAGGCGCCTGCACTGAAGAACCCGGCGTTCTGGGAAGCTGCTCGCTGGCTGGTTGATTATCAGGGCATTTCCAAAGATCTGTTGAAAAACCAGTACAGCGTCCACCAGGCATTCCTCCCTGAGGGCGTCATCGGCTCGCTGGTCGACAAACCGTTCAAACTGGACGTCGATAAAGCCAAGGCCGCCTTAAAGGCGGGTGGTATTGCCGAAGGCACGAAAATCGAACTCAATGTGTTCAATCAACCTCCCTACACAGATATTGCCCAGGCGCTGCAAGCCAGTTTTGCCAAAGCCGGCATAGAGATTTCAGTGCGTCCGCTGGTAGAAAGCGAGCTACTGGCGAAAATGCGCGCCCGGGACTTTCAGCTGATCTTCACCTACTGGGGGATGGATTATCTGGATCCTCACTCCAACGCGAGCGCCTTCACTTACAACGTCGCCAACGGTCCGAAAACCATCGCCTGGCGCACTCAGTGGGATATCCCGCAACTGAGCCAGGAAACCCGCACGGCTGCTGCCGAACGTGACCCGCAAAAACGTGTTGCGCTGTATAACGACCTGCAAAAAACTGTGCAGCAAAGCTCGCCATTTGTCGTGGCGCTGCAAGGTCAGAACCAGGTCGCGGTACATGACGGCGTGCAAGGTGTGTTACAGAACATCACCGTTTCGCTGCCGTATTTTGATCAGGTGAGCAAAAGCAAGTGAGAGCAGGGGCTTCACGCAGAGTTAAAGTGGCGGCCAGCGGACTGTTGTCGTTGTCGATAACACTGATCGGCCTGTTGTTCTTCACATTCATGCTGACCACTCTATCGCCAGTCGATCCGGCGCTGGCCCAGGTTCGAACCGATCTGGGCCTTGATCAACCTTGGCCTGCGCGGTTCGGTCGATATCTGGACAACCTCAGGCAAGGAGATCTTGGGGTTTCCATTACCTCCGGGCAGCCCGTGCTGGAAGGTTTGAGCCGTGCGCTGCCAGCCACACTTGAGCTAGCGACCCTGGCCATTCTGCTGGGCAGTACCCTCGGCCTGTCATTGGGCCTGCTGGCAGCGTGGCGGCCGGGAGGCTGGGTTGACGGGCTGGTGCGGCTGGTCTCGCTGATTGGCTATTCAGTGCCGATCTTTTGGCTCGGTCTGCTGATGCTCCTGCTGTTCTACGCCAGGCTGCAATGGACTGGCGGGCCAGGCCGTCTGGACGATTCGTACCTCTACACCCTTGAATTGAGCAGTGGATTGATGTTGTGGGACACCTGGCGCTCTGGCGAAAGCGGCGCGCTGGCCAACGCCTTCAGTCATCTGGTCTTGCCTGTTCTAGTCCTGGCGTTTTACTCGATGGCAGGCATTTGCCGCATGACACGCTCCGCGCTGCTGGGAGAAATGGGCAAGGAGTACGTCGTGACTGCGCTGGCCAAAGGGGCGGGACGTGGTCGGGTGCTGTTGCGCCATGTGTTGCCGAACGTTGCCGGGACGCTGGTGGTCGTCGTTGCCCTGTCTTACGCAAGTCTTCTCGAAGGCTCGATTCTCACCGAGACGGTCTTCGCCTGGCCGGGTATCGGCCGCTACCTCACCACGGCGTTGTTTGCCGGTGACGTACCAGCGATCCTCGGTAGCACGCTGGTTATCGGACTCTGTTTTGTGGTCGTCAACGGCATCGCCGATGTGCTGGCTGGCATGATCGATCCGCGAACACGGGGGGTGTCATGAGTGTTTCCGTAGCGTTCGACAATATAGTGGCTCGCAGCGGATGGCGTCGCTCACCCGCATTACTCATCGGCGCGTCGATTATCGGGGTGCTGGTACTTGTGGCGTTGCTGGCGCCGCTGTTGAGTGGTTTTGATCCCAATACGCAGAATATTCAGGAGCGTCTGCTGCCGCCGTCTGCCACCCACTGGCTGGGCACCGATGCGTTTGGCCGGGATCTGTTCACACGCCTGCTTTACGGCACACGCCCGACCTTGCTGCTGGTAACGCTGGTATTGCTGCTGACCTTGCCCATCGGTTTGCTGGTGGGCGTTACTGCCGGCTTTTACGGCGGCTGGGCCGAGCGAATCCTGATGCGCCTGACCGACATAATCATGGCCTTTCCGCAATTGGTGCTGGCCTTGGCGTTTGTCGCAATTCTGGGGCCGGGCCTGCTCAACGGGGCACTGGCACTGTCGCTCACGGCATGGCCCGCGTATGCCCGTCAGGCAAGGGCGGAAACCAGTGTATTGCGCAACAGCGACTATCTGGCCGCAGCTCACTTGCAGGGTATACGTGGCATGCGTCTGTTGATCGGTCACGTCCTGCCGCTGTGCCTGCCTTCGGTGATCGTGCGTGTAGCACTGAACCTGGGCGGCATCATTCTGGCCGCCGCAGGGCTGGGATTTCTTGGCCTGGGTGTCGAGCCACCGACTGCGGAATGGGGCTCGATGGTTGCCGACGGCAGCCGGGTCATCTTTGATCAGTGGTGGGTCGCCGCTGCACCGGGAATCGCGATATTGCTGACGAGCCTGTCTTTCAACCTGCTGGGCGACGGTCTGCGCGATGTACTGGATCCTCGTCATGACTCATGAACAATCGCTGTTGAACGTGCAGGGCTTGCGGATCGGTTTTCCAGGCTCGGGCCCGGAACTGATCGAGGTGGTCAAGGGGATCGATTTCACTGTGGGCACTGAAAAGGTCGCGCTGGTGGGTGAGTCCGGCTCGGGCAAGTCACTCACCGCGCGTGCGTTGCTGGGGCTTGTCGCACGCCCCGGTCAGGTGACCGCCGAACACATGAGCCTGGCAGGCGATGACCTGCGCAGCCTGACGGCAAAGCAATGGCAGGGCCTGCGCGGTACTCGTCTGTCACTGGTGTTGCAGGACCCCAGGTATTCGCTCAACCCGGTGCTCAGGGTCGGCATTCAGGTTGAAGAGGCGCTGGTGCTGCATACCCGGCTGGGACGCCGTGAGCGCCGCGAAAAAGTACTCGACATGTTGGAGGCTGTAGGCTTGCCCAACCCGCTGGCGCTGTATGACAGCTACCCCCACGAACTGTCCGGCGGCATGGGGCAGCGGGTGATGCTCGCCGCAATGCTGATCAATGATCCGCGCCTTTTGATTGTCGACGAACCCACCTCGGCACTCGACAGCGGCCTGCGCGATCAGATTCTGGAGTTGATTCTGGGCCTTGTCGAACAACGCAACATGGGGTTACTGCTGATCAGTCATGATCTGCCTCTGGTGGCGAAATATTGTGACCGGGCGCTGGTCATGTACCGCGGGCGGATTGTCGACCGATGCAACGCCGCCGAACTGGCAACTGCCAGTAACCCCTACACGCAGACGCTATGGCGCTGTCAGCCCTCTGCTCTGACCTATGGTCAGGCACTTGCGACCCTTGATCGCAAACTAATGGAGGCGCTGCCATGAGCGTGGTGGATATCAATGAACTGACGGTAAGCTTCAAGCGCGGCCTGCATGCCTTTACTGCACTACAGATGGCAGAGTTGAGAATCGAACCGGGTGAATGCTTTGGCCTGATCGGCGCGTCGGGCTCTGGCAAATCGACTTTGTTGCGAGTGCTCGCCGGCCTCCAGCGCGACTGGCAGGGCAGTGTGAACCTCTTGGGGCAGCCGCTTCACGCGCAGCAAGCCTTCACGGGAACCTTGCGTCAGCAGGTGCAGATGGTGTTTCAGGACCCTTATGCGTCATTGCATCCGCTGCACCGGATCCGCCGCAGCCTGCGCGAGCCGCGGCAGATCAACGGCCTTCCTTTCGACGAGGCCAATCTGGTTGCATCGATGGAACAGGTGGGCCTGTCGGGTGACATGCTCGATCGCTACCCGCATCAACTGTCCGGCGGCCAGCGTCAGCGCGTTGCCATCGTTCGTGCGCTGCAATTGAATCCAGCACTGTTGTTGCTGGACGAACCGACCTCGGCGCTGGACATGACCGTTCAGGCGGAAATACTCAATCTTCTCCAGGCCCTGCGTCGCGACACGGGCATGACCATGATTCTGGTCAGTCACGACATGAATACCGTTGCCCATTTGTGTGACAGGGCACTGTTGATCCGCGAGGGACGTGTCGAGCGACATCTTGATCGTGCGGCACTTGGCGTATTGGCGGGGGCGAACCACTGATCGATTTCCCGGAAGAAATTTACGTCGAAAGTGGTACAAAAAAGTTACACATCGCGTTTATTTGTCGCTCGAGTGAATCACTTGTATACAGCGCAGATCAACGCGTTGCGGACCAATGACCCCGATTTTACGCAGCGGCGGCGGGCTTTTTGAAAAAAAGAGCGTGGACTCGGGATATAACACTAATTAGAATCAGTCTCATTTGGCGCACCAATCGCTCAAGGCTTTTGACATGACTGAAGCAGCGACGCTATCACAGCAGACCTTGCATTCCCTTTACCGCGATCATCATGGCTGGCTGGAAAGCTGGTTGCGCAGACGCATGGGCAATGCCTGGGATGCTGCGGACCTGAGTCAGGATACATTCCTGCGTGTACTGTCCAGCTCTCAGCAGATCGCCGATATGCAGGAGCCACGCGCTTACCTGCTGACGGTGGGCAAGCGCCTGCTCAGTAACTTCTATACTCGCCGCAGCCTGGAACAGGCTTACCTCGAAGCGCTGGAGCGGTTGCCTGAAGACAGCGTGCCGTCGCCTGAGCAGCGCTGGCTGTTGCTGGAAACCCTGCAGGCGCTGGACGAGTTGCTCGACGGTCTTTCGGCAGTGGTGCGCCGGGCGTTTCTCTGGAGCCAGCTTGAGGGGCTGGGGTATCGGGAAATCGCAGAGCGCCTGGATGTTTCCGAACGCACCGTCAAACGTTATATGGCGCAAGCCTACGAACACTGCCTGCTGGTGGATTGGTGATTCGCTCGGCACCTTCTAACGAAGAACGCGAGGTAGTACGCAGGGCGGCGCAGTGGTTGGCGCTTCTGGAATCCGGCGGCGCCAGCGAAGAAGATCACTCCATGCAGCAGCACTGGCGCGACAGCTCTGCCAGTCATGAGCGCGCCTGGCAAAAGGCGCAACAGCTGCGGCAGCGTTTTTTCGGCCTGCCTGCCAATCTGGCTATGGCTACTCTGGATCGTCCCGACAAAGCAAGACGCGCGGCGCTCAAAAGAGCGTTGGGCGCTGTGGCATTGGTCCCTACCGCCTGGCTGGTGGGCCGTCAGTTGCCGCTGGATGTCTGGCGTGCCGACCTGCAAACCTCCGTCGGCGAGCACAAGCGTCTGTCCCTGGCCGATGGCAGCACCTTGCAACTGAACACCGACAGCGCGGTGAATGTCGATCTGGGTGCACGTCGAGTCACCCTTGTGCGTGGCGAGATAGCACTCAAGGTGCCGGGCAGGGCAGCGCTGACCATCGAGGGCCCCTACGGGCGCGTCGTGGTCAGTCAGAGTGAAGTCTGTGTACGTCTCAACCAGAGCGATTGCCGTGTATCGGTGGTCAGCGGCGCAGTGCAACTCTATCCGCTGCAGGGGCCGGTGCTGGCATTGCATGCACAACAACAACAGGTCAGCCTCAAACAGGACGGAGCCGGGCCTGTCAGCGCCTTCGACGCCTTGCTGCCCGGCTGGCGCGACGATGTATTGACCGCACAGAACCAGTCTCTGGGTGATTTCCTGCGCGAGCTTGGCCGCTACCGCCCCGGTTTGCTGCGCTGGGAGCCGGCACTTGAAGCCCTGCGAGTGACGGGCAGTTTCAGGCTCGACAATACCGACCGCGTGCTTTCGTTACTGGCTGCCAGCCTGCCGGTGGACGTGCAGATGCGGACCCGTTACTGGGTCACGCTGGTACCTCGAAAAAACATTTCGACAAAAAATAATGCGTGAAGCTGTCCCTTTTTTTTGTCTCGCTGGTCATTTCAGGTAAGTGCACAAAAAATACGAGAGTTTCCCTCTATGTCCGCAGTGTCTTCCTACCGTTTGCGTCCGCTTTTGCATTTCAGCCTGTTGCTGACGTTGAGTTCCAGTCCGTTGTTTGCCTCGACCAGTTGGGCCGAAACCTCGGGCAAACGTGCCTATGAGGTGCCGGCTGGCAGCCTGAGCGCCGCGCTCACCCGCTTTGCCGGTCAGGCCGGGGTCAACCTTTCGGTAGACCCTGCGCTGGTGAACGGTCGAAACAGTTCGGGGTTGTCCGGCGAATTCGCGGTCGAGGAAGGCTTTGCGCGCTTGCTGCAAGGTTCCGGTCTGCAACTGATCCCCGTCGGAGAGCAGGCTTACACGCTGATCCCGGCACCTGACAGCGCGAGCGCAGGCCTGCAACTCGCACCCACCTCGATTGTCGGTGATAGCGGCTCTACCGATGGCCAGGAATACGCAGGCGGCCAAGTGGCACGCAAAGGCTCGCAAGGCATGCTGGGTTCGCGGGACTTCATGGAAACGCCCTTCAGCATGACCACTTACACCAAGGACGCGGTGAAAAACCAGCAGGCCCGTACCCTTGGCGACCTGATTGCCAGCGACCCGTCGGTGCGTGCCACCAACCCGGCAGGCGGGCGTTACGAACAGTTCACCATTCGCGGCTTCAGCCTGTTCAATAGCGACGTCTCATACAACGGCTTGTACGGCATCCTGCCTACATACACCATCGACATGGAAATGGCCGAGCGGGTAGACATACTCAAGGGCCCAAGCCAGCTGATTAATGGCATTTCGCCGCGTGGCAGTGTCGGTGGGGGGATCAACGTGGTCCCCAAGCGCGCAACGGATAAACCCATCACCGAGCTGACCACCAGCTATGCGTCCAAGGGGCAGGCAGGCGCGGCGGTGGATGTGGCGCGTCGCTTTGGCGAGGACGACAAGTTCGGTATCCGTTTCAATGGCGTGAAGCAGTCTGGCGACACTGAATGGGATCATCAGAGCGTTGATCGCGACATGGCCGTGCTGGGCCTGGATTTTCGCGGCGACCGCCTGCGCCTGTCGACGGATATCGGGCACACCGAGCGCGATACCGATGCCCCGCAGGAGCGCGTACAGGTGGGTGCCAATGCAAAGGTGCCCAACGCCAAAGATGTTCGCGACAACTATGCGCAGTCCTGGAGCAAGGCGCGCACCAAGGATACCTTCGGCGCAGTGAATGCCGAATATGACCTCAGCGACTCGGTGATGCTGTACGGCGGTGTCGGCGCGCGCAAAAGTAACCATGACTTCCTGCGCCATGCGGTATCGGTCACCAACGACGCAGGTGACTTCAGCGTTCAGCCGCGCGACTTCACCCGCGACGAAAATGTTCGCACAGCCACTGCCGGCGCACGCAGCTGGTTCAATACCGGGCCGGTCAGCCACGAGGTCAATCTGGCTGCCAGCTATTTCTACATGGACTTTGAAAACGGTGGTGCACGCTACGCAGCCGCGCCGAGCAATCTCTACAATCCGGTCGACACGCCGACACCCTCCAACCCCACGCGGGCCGACTCCAAGGTTTACACCGAGAACCGCTTCAGCGGTGTGGCCCTGACCGACACACTGGGCTTTTTCGATGACCGCCTGCTGCTGACACTCGGTGCCCGCTGGCAGCGAGTCAAGGTTGATGACTGGACCGACAACGTCAAGGGCGACACCTCCTACGACGAGGAAAAGGTCTCACCTTCAGGCGGCATTCTGTACAAAGTGACCGACGACTTCTCGGTGTATGCCAACTACATGGAGGGCTTGAGCCAGGGCAAGATCGCGCCGTCGACGTCGGTGAACGAAGACCAGATCTTCCCGCCGTTCGTCAGCCGCCAGATCGAGGTCGGGGCCAAGTATGACCTGGGGTCATATGCCTTCACTGCCAGCGTATTCCGTATCAAGCAACCGGCCTACGAGACCAACACAACCTCACGCGTCTTCGGCCCGAACGGCAAGCGCCGCAACGATGGTGTCGAGCTGACCATGTTCGGCGAACCGCTCAAGGGCTTCCGTCTGCTGGGCGGGGTGATGTACATCGACAGCGAGCTGACCAATACCGTCAACGGCACGTTCGATGGCAATCGCGCACCTGCCACCCCCGAGTACAACGTCAATCTGGGCGCAGAATGGGACGTGCCGAGCGTCAAGGGCCTGACCCTGACCGGGCGGGGTATCTACACCAGCTCGCAGTACCTGGACCAGGCCAACAGCAAAAGCATCGATTCTTCCGAGCGCTTCGACGTGGGCGCGCGGTATGCGTTCAAGGTCGATCAGAAGGACATCACACTGCGGGCCAATGTCGAGAACGTCATGAACAAGTATTACTGGAGTTCGGCAGGAGCGTCGGATGACAGCGAGCCGGGCCTGACCCTGTCGACACCCCGGACCTATCTGCTGTCAGCGACTATCGGGTTCTGAGTCGACCGCGACGCCCAGGGAAGGGCTCACCGGCGTAGTAAATAAACTGGCAGTCCTCATCGAGGAATAACCTGTGCGGCTATTAAATAATTAACCTGAGTATGAGCATAGAAGAGTCTGCTATATAAGACTCTCTTTAGGTGCCTTACATAAATAACAATCGTCCCACTGAGTGATGGCACTTTGAATAATTCCGACTTACAGGGCGGCGTATTCATGTGCCTGGCTACTTTTTAAGTAAGTAATAACGTTCATTTAAATTTCATCTTGTTTTTTGAAACAACGGGTTGCACTTTCAAGGAAATGATAATAGTTTGCATCCAGCATTTAGCGAGGACTAACCGATGTTGAATAATGGCTTATTGCAGTCTACTACGTCGCAGAAAACCAATGCCAACTATCTGGACAGGCAGAGCAGATTTGAATCCAATGTAAGAAGTTACCCGCGGAAGTTGCCATTGGCCATCGCCAAGGCACATGGCGTATGGGTCACTGATGTTGAAGGCACCACGTATCTGGACTGCCTGGCCGGTGCCGGAACACTGGCTCTGGGTCACAATCACGAAGCTATCATGGCCAGTCTCGACAGCTTCCTGACGTCCGGAATGCCGATGCACACCCTTGACCTGACCACCGCGGTCAAGGATGCCTTCAGCGAGACGCTACTGAGCCTGCTGCCGGGCCAGGGACGCGATTACTGCCTGCAGTTCTGCGGGCCGTCCGGTGCCGATGCTGTCGAAGCCGCAATCAAGCTGGCCAAGACTGCCACCGGCCGGCACAACATCATCAGCTTTTCCGGCGCTTACCACGGCATGACCCACGGGGCTCTGGCATTGACTGGCAACACCGCGCCGAAAAATGCCGTCACCAACCTGATGCCCGGCGTGCAATTCCTGCCTTACCCTCATGAGTACCGGTGCCCGCTGGGTATTGGCGGTGAAGCCGGCACCGAGGCGCTGAGTTATTACTTCACCCAGTTCATCGAAGACGTGGAAAGTGGCGTGTCGCTCCCGGCCGCCGTGATTCTGGAGGCGGTGCAGGGCGAAGGGGGTGTCAATCCAGCGCCCGCTGCATGGCTGCGGCAGATTCGCGAAGTGACCCGCAAGCACGGCATTCTGCTGATTCTGGATGAAGTACAGGCCGGCTTCGGCCGTACCGGCAAGATGTTCGCCTTCGAACACGCCGGGATCGAGCCCGACGTCATCGTCATGTCCAAAGCCGTCGGTGGCGGCCTGCCGTTGGCCGTGCTCGGTTTCAAGCGCGAGTTCGACGCCTGGGCTCCGGGCAATCACGCGGGTACTTTCCGCGGCAATCAAATGGCGATGGCCACCGGCCTTGCGACCCTTGAAGTGCTGCAACGGCAAAACCTGGCTGCCCAGGCCGCAAAACGCGGGGACTGGCTCAAGGCACAGCTTGGCCTTTTGCAGCAACGTTATCCGATGATGGGCCAGGTGCGCGGACGCGGGCTGATGCTGGGCATCGAGATTGTCGATGAGCGCAAACCGGCGGACCGCCTAGGCAGCTTGCCAATGGATCCGGAACTGGCAGTTGCCATTCAGCAGCACTGTTTCAAGCAGGGGCTGTTACTTGAGCGCGGCGGCCGAAATGGCAACGTGATCCGTTTGCTGCCGCCGTTGATCATTACCGAAGAACAATGCCAACTGGTCATCCAGCGATTCGAGGACGCCCTCAAGGCTGCACTGGCCCAGCTGCGCAAGTAAGCAGCTTGTAAACAGCGCGTAAGCAGTACTAACAGTGAAGACATCACTGCGCTTGAAACAGAACACGCACACAACGTTTGACTGAGCGACCCTATCGCACGTCGTGCACAGATTATCAATTGGCTTGTTGCAGATAATAAGCCACACCGACAGTTAAGCCGTTGTGCCGCAAGCGATAAAAAACGCTTGTTGCGACGTCACTTAAACAGTAAGCGTCAAGGCGACTGTGGAGCAGACATGACTAATACCGATCGCACCGTTTTATCAAACATGGTGAGCGAGTTGGCAACCACTCGTGCATTACTTAATTGCCTGATCAAGGAATTCGCACTGCCTGAACAGTGCCTTCATTACACTTGGCCACAGGGCATGCAAGGTATTGCGCCGGGCAGCTTCGTGGATGGCGGGCAATGGAAGGGCATTCCACTCACCATCAGCCTGCCTAATGAGCAGCAGTTTTTCGTGCTGGTGGACCGCCGCGACCATCTGGGCAGCCATCGCTACCTTTCCGATGTTTATGCGCGGCAGGGGCAGGGTACCTGGCGCTGCCTGGCTTTTGCCGAATTCGCCCGGCAATTGCTGGCCGCCTGCGAGCACATGACCCGGGCCAGCAACGACGAACTGCTCGATCAGGTCCTGCAAAGCCAGCACCTGACTGCCGCCATCGTCGCCCACAACATGACCGGTCAGCACCCGGCACCGCTGAGCGGTTATCTGGCCAGCGAACAGGGCTTGTGGTTCGGCCATCCCAATCACCCGGCACCCAAGGCGCGTCTGTGGCCTGCGCATCTGGCGCAGGAGACCTACGCTCCGGAATTTCAGGCGCAGACCGCGCTGCATCTGTTCGAAGTGCCTCTGGACGGGTTGCGAATCACCTCCAATGGCTTGAGCGAAGCCGAGGTGATGTCAGGGTTCGCGGATCAATCGCGGGCCAGGCCCGGGCATGCGCTGATCTGCATGCATCCGGTACAAGCCCAATTATTTATGCAGGACCGCCGTGTGCAGCGCCTGATCGAACTCGGGCAGATCACCGATCTGGGCACCAGCGGGCCGCTGGCCAGCCCGACGGCTTCGATGCGCACCTGGTACATCGAAGGGCATGATTACTTCATCAAGGGCTCACTGAATGTGCGCATTACCAACTGCGTCAGGAAAAACGCCTGGTACGAACTGGAAAGCACGCTGATCATCGACGAATTGTTTCAGCGCTTGCAGCAGACCCGCCCGCAAACCCTCGGCGGGCTGTCCACCGTGGCTGAACCGGGTTCGATGAGTTGGGCTCCAAAAGGCTCCAGCGGGACCGACGGCCACTGGTTTCGCGAGCAGACCGGCGCGATTCTGCGGGAAAACTTCTGTCGCCGATCCGGCGCGGACTGCAGCGTGATGGCGGGTACATTGTTCGCGCGTGATCTGCGTTCGCGGCCTTTGGTGCACGATTTCCTTGAGCGTTTCAACGGCGGTGAACTTGAGGACCCGCACCTGCTGGACTGGTTCGATGAATACCAGGCCTTGCTGCTGCGCCCGGTCATGGCGCTGTTCTTCAATCACGGCATCGTGATGGAGCCACATTTGCAGAACGCGGTATTGATTCACGATAACGGACGCCCTCAACAGCTGCTATTACGCGACTTCGAAGGCGTCAAACTGACCGATGAACTGGGCATCAAGGCGATTCAGGTCGGGCTGCACCCGCGGATTCGACAGTCATTGCTCTACACCCGCGAACAAGGCTGGAACCGCATCACCTATTGCCTGCTGGTCAACAACCTGTCCGAGGCCGTGCTGGCCTTGAGTTGGGAACGTCCGCACCTCGCGCCGCTGATGTGGCAGCGGGTCGAGCGGCAGTTGCAACGCATCCGCGACGAGTTGGTGCTGCCCGCGCCAGAACTGGACGCGCTGATCGCCGGCCAGTCAATTGCCTGCAAGACCAACCTGAAGGTCCGGCTCGCCGCCAAGGCCGACCGTGAGGCCAACTATGTGCGCCTCGCTTCACCATGGGCCAAGGAGGCACGTTATGCATAAGTTGCCGGAAACCGTACTGGGCGCCATCAAAGAAGCTCAGGCACTGGAAACCGACCCGCTGGCGGCTTTCGTCTACGATCTGGATGCGTTGCAACAGCATGTCACTGACGTCATGGCCGCGCTGCCTGCGGGCGTAGAGCTGTATTACGCGATCAAAGCCAACAGCGAAGCATTGATGCTGGAAACCCTCGCGCCGCTGGTCAGTGGCTTTGAAATCTCTTCGGGGGGCGAGATCGAGCGTGTGATGGCCTGCCCGACACGCAAACCTTACGTGTTTTCCGGCCCTGGCAAGCTTGACTCCGACTTGCGCTCGGCGTTGCTGAACAAGGTTGAAGCCATCCATCTGGAAAGCCTCAACGAAATTGCGCGACTGCAACATCTGGCAGAGGAAACCGGGCGCGTGCAGCCGGTGTTTCTGCGCATCAACCCTCAGTTGCCAGCCGCGCAGTCGAGCAAGCTGGCGATGGCTGGCACCGCCACACCGTTCGGCATTGACGAAACCGATCTGGCCGAGGCGATCAGGCGCGTAGACAGCGCCAGCCACCTGACGCTCAAGGGTTTCCATGTACACGCCATGTCCCATCAGATGTCGGTTGAGCGTCACGAGCAGTTGCTGGATTTCTACCTGCAGCGCTGGCAGGAATGGAAAGCACTGGCCAGCTACCCGGAGCAGTTGACCCATTTCAACGTTGGCGGCGGCATTGGCGTCGATTATCTGAACAGTCAGCAGTTCGACTGGCAGCGCCTGTGCCGCTATCTGGAAAAACGCCTGGGCGAGCAGCGTGATGCGCCGATCCTGCGCTTTGAGCCAGGACGTTTCATCAGCGCCTATTGCGGCTATTACGCCATCGAGGTGCTGGACAGCAAAACCAGCCACGGCGAGCATTTTCTGGTCTGCCGCGGCGGCACTCACCAGTTTCGTCTGCCGGTTGCGCAAGGCCATGACCATCCGGTTATCCATGTGCCGTGTGCGCCAGCGACGGGCGCATCTGAGGAGCAGGCCTACACCGTGGTCGGCCAGTTGTGTACGCCAAAGGACGTATTGAGCCGCCAGCAGCCGCTCAAAGGCGTGAACATCGGCGATCTGCTGGTCTTGCCGCTGGCAGGGGCTTACGGCTACAACATCTCCCATGTCGATTTTCTCTGCCACCCAAGACCGGTACAGCACTTTGTGCGCAACGGCGAACGGGTTCGCACATGAGTCTGAACGTCCCACGCCGTTGGGTGGTGTTCAATGTGCTGCTCGGTACGCTGACTGTCAGCCTTAGCAATAGCTCGCTCAACCCGGCGCTGCCAACGTTCATGGAGGCGTTTCAGGTCGGTCCGCTGCTGGCCACCTGGATCGTTGCAGGGTTCATGACCAGCATGGGCATGACCATGCCGTTGACCAGCTTTCTCAGTCAGCGCATCGGCCGCAAACGCCTGTACCTGTGGGGCGTGGCGCTATTCATCGGAGGCTCGCTGCTGGGCGCGCTGGGCAACTCCATCGCGTTGGTGATCACTGCGCGGGTGGTGCAGGGCATCGCCAGCGGGTTGATGATCCCGTTGTCGCTGGCGATCATTTTTTCCGTGTATGAAAAGCACGAGCGGGGCAGGGTGACCGGGCTCTGGAGCGCAGCGGTAATGCTCGCTCCGGCATTGGGGCCGCTGTGCGGCAGCCTGATGCTGGAGTGGTTCAGTTGGCGCTCGCTGTTCCTGATGAATGTGCCCATCGGCCTGCTGGCCTTGCTGTTGGGTGTCGGCGTGCTGCCAGACTCCGAGCCTGTCGAGCGCAAACCGTTCGACCTGATCGGCTATTTGCTGGTTGCCTCGGGCATCGGCTTGCTGATGATCGCCATCAGCCGCATGCATCACGCTCAAGCGCTGCTCGACCCGTTCAATCAGGGCATGGTGCTGGTCGCAGTGGCCTGTCTGATTGCTTTCGTCAGGGTCGAGTTGAGTCGCAAGGCACCGCTGCTGAATCTGCGTCTGTTCAACCTGCGCGGTTACCGTCTGAGCGTGATCGTTGCCGTCGTGCAGTCGGTCGGCATGTTCGAATGTCTGGTCCTGTTGCCGCTGCTGGTGCAGACGGTACTGGGCTACAACCCGATCTGGACCGGCCTGGCCCTGCTGTGTACCGCCGCGTTCGCCAGCCTGTTCGGGCAGTGGGGTGGTAAGGCGCTGGACCGGCATGGTCCGCGCACCGTAGTCGCCATCGGCCTGCTGCTGACCGGTGCTTCAACCCTGGCGCTGGGCATGCTCAAGGCGGATACGGCGATCGGCGTGGTGTTCATGCTGATGATGATTCGTGGCGCAGGCCTCGGGCTGTCCTACATGCCGGTGACGACGGCTGGGCTCAATGCCTTGCCCGAGCCGATGGTCACGCAGGGCGCTGCGATGAACAACATTTCCCGCCGTCTTGTGGCGTCGCTGGCAATTGTCATCGCCTCGCTGTGGCTGGAATTTCGCCTGAACACTGCGGGACCGGCCGCCACGCCTTCGGCCATCAATGAAGTCTTCATTGCCACCGGCCTGCTGATCCTGCTGGCACTGCCGTGTGCCTGGCGTTTCCCCCTTAACGACGAACGCACCGAGGCACAGCCAGGCGCGGTCGAACCCTGATAATTTTTCGTTCGAGGTATGAACATGGCTACCCCTTTACCGCTGAAACGAAACACCGTTTCACCCTCAACGGCCACCGGTGCCTGGCTGGCTGATATCAACCCCGAGCGCTACCAACAAGTACAGCGCCGGGTAATCGGTCAATTGCTGCAAACCTTGCTGTACGAGGCTGCACTGCCTTATCGGTGCGAGCCGCTGGACGATCATCGGCATCGTTTCACTGTCGCTGTCAGTGATGGTGTGGAGTACCACTGCGAAGGCCTGCTGAGTACCAGCTTCGAGCTGATACGCCTGGATCACGCCACCCTTGAACGCTTGGACAGCGCCGGGGAGCGTAGCGTGCCGGATTTGCATCTGGCGTTGAGCGAGCTACTCAGCCCGTTCAAAGACAGCCCGCACCTGGCACGCTTCATCCAGGAAATCGAGCAAACCCAACTCAAGGACCTGCAAGCGCGCAGTCAGGGTTATCAGCCCGCAAAACCGGCACATGAGCTGGACGTTGACGCTTTGGAACAGCACTTCATGGACGCCCACAGCTACCACCCGTGCTACAAGTCAAGGATCGGTTTTTCGTTGGCTGACAACCGTCACTACGGGCCCGAATTTGCTACGCCGTTCGGGGTGGTCTGGCTGGCAGTGGCGAAATCGAGCGCGTCGGTCGGTCATGCGCGCAACATGGATTTCCAGGCGTTTATCCGCCAGGAACTGGGCACACAGCGCTGGCAGGAAATGTCCCGGGACCTGGCCGCGCAGGGCAAATCCATTGACGATTATCAACTGATGCCAGTGCATCCGTGGCAATGGGACAACGTCACGGTGTCGACTTTCTACCCGGAACTGGCCAGCGGCGAGCTGATTTACCTGGGCACCTCGACCGACGTCTACAAGGCTCAGCAGTCGATTCGTACACTGGCCAATGCCAGCCAGCCCAAACGACCTTACGTCAAACTGGCGATGAGTATGACCAACACCTCCAGCACGCGCATTCTGGCGCGGCATACGGTGCTCAACGGTCCGATCATCACCGACTGGCTGCACCAGTTGATCGCCACCGACAGCACTGCGCGTGCGCTGAATTTTGTGATTCTCGGCGAAGTTGCCGGTGTCAGTTACGACTATCGCCACCTGCCGGAAGCGCGCTCGGCGCAGACCTACGGCACGCTGGGTGCAATATGGCGCGAAAGCCTGCATCAGTACCTCAAGGACGATGAGCAGGCGGTGCCGTTCAATGGCCTGAGCCATGTGGAAAACCGTTATGGCGATGGTGAGCAGGCACCGTTCATCGATGCGTGGATCCGCCAGTACGGCGTCAAGGAGTGGACCCGCCAATTGCTGCAGGTCACGGTGCCTCCGATCATCCATATGCTCTACGCCGAGGGCATCGGCATGGAGTCTCACGGTCAGAACATCGTGCTTATCGTCAAGCAGGGCTGGCCGCAGCGTATCGCCCTCAAGGACTTCCACGACGGTGTGCGTTACTCACCCGCACATCTTGGCCGCCCTGAACTGTGTCCGGAGCTGGTCCCGCTGCCCGACAGCCACGCGAAACTCAACCGTAACTCGTTCATCATTACCGATGACGTGAATGCGGTACGCGACTTCTCCTGCGACTGTTTCTTCTTCATCTGCCTGGCCGAAATGGCGATCTTCCTGCGCCAGCAATACCAGCTGGATGAGGCGCTGTTCTGGCAGATGACCGCCGACGTCATTCTCGACTACCAGCGTGCGCACCCGCAGCATCGCGAGCGCTTCGAGCTGTTTGACGTCTTCGCACCATCCTATGAAGTGGAAGAACTGACCAAGCGCCGCCTGTTGGGTGACGGTGAGCGTCGCTTCCGCTCGGTGCCTAACCCGCTGCATACCTACAGGCCGCAATGATGCTGAGGACCAATACACTCAAGAGCAGACTTGGCAGCGGACAGCCTGTGTACGGGCTAATCAGTTCGATCCCGGCCCCGGCCGCCATCGAGTTGATCGCCGAGGCCGGTTTCGACTTCGTGATCATCGACATGGAACACGTGCTGATCAACCCGGAAACCGTGGAGAACATGATCCGTGTTGCAGAGAGCTACGCCCTCACGCCATTGGTGCGGGTCGCCGATCTAAACCCGAAAACCCTGCTGCGCCTGCTTGATGGCGGTGCGCAGGGCATCGTTTTGCCGATGATCGAGAGCCCCGAGCAACTGGCGGATGCCATTGCCGCCTGCAAGTACCACCCGCTGGGCCGCCGCAGCCTCAACGCCGGTCGTCCCGGCTCGTTCGGCAAGCACAGCCTGGCGCAGTACGTTGAAGCCGCCAATCAACAGATCATGGTAGTGGCGATGATCGAAAGCGCCGAAGGCGTGCGCCGCGCCGCCGAGATTGCCCGTGTGCCGGGGCTGGACATGATTCTGGAAGGGGCCGCAGACCTGTCGCAGTCACTCGGGATGCCCTGGCAGATCGATCAACCCGATGTACAACAAGCGTTGCTGGCCACCTGGCAAGCCACCAAGGCAGCAGGCGTCGCCTATTGCACCATTCCCCGTAAAGACGGCGACGCTGCCCGCTGGCAGGCTCGCGGCGTCAATGCCTTCGTCCTCGGCGATGAGCGTGGCATTGCCTTTCGCGCACTTCAGGCGCGTCTGGCCCAACATTCAGCAGAAGGAAAATAATCCGATGAACTTCACTTCACTCGCCGCTGACCTGGTCATGCAGGATCTGGTCGATTGCCTGCTGGCTGAAGATTTCTTTGGCCGCGAGCCATTGAGCCTGCAGGACACTGCTCACTGGCAAGCGCGCCACCCGCACGCCCCAAAACTTGAAGGGCAGAGCAGCACACAGCAAATCTGGGAATGGTGCTGCGATGACTCGGAGCAGCGCTTCATCAGCGCCGCGCTGCGCCCAGGCATTACTCAACAATGGGAGAAAGTGCCCGGCACGCCGGTGCTGGGCCGTCAGGCTGAGCGCTGGACACAGTTGTCCCCGGAAGAGTTCATGAAATGGGTATTCGCCGGTAAAACAACCCTGCTTCAGGACAGCGAGCGCCAGGACAATGAAAAGGGCATAGCGCTGTTTCTGGAGGTGTTGCGCATCAGTGTCTGGCAGACCGCGTTGTCGCTGGACCATAAAGTCGACGAGCAAAACCTGATGGCACAGGATGGCGCTACGTTCTTCAGGACGATGGAACAGTGGGCTTCGCTACGTGATCGCCCACACCATCCACTGGCCAAAGCCAAGCAAGGCTTGAACGAGCAGGAATACCAACAGTATCAGGCTGAGTTTGCCCGGCCGGTGGCGCTGAACTGGGTCGCCGTCGACAAAACCTTGCTGCAATGCGGTGACGGAGTAGGGGATTTGAACGAGTCTTTCCCTGCTCGCCACCTGCTGCCAGAGAATCTGCAAGCTGTCCTTGAGCAGGAACTGCAACAGCGCGGCATTGCCGACAGTCACGTTGCGCTGCCGGTTCATCCTTGGCAATTCGAGCATGTTCTGCTGGTCCAACTGGGCGATGCCTTCACCAGGGGCGATTGTCAACGTCTGGCCTTCAACGAGGCCGCGGTATACGCCACCTCATCGCTGCGTTCGATGACACCGTGCCTCGACAGCCCCGATTACCTCAAATTGCCCATGGCGATCTATTCGCTCGGCGCGTCCCGCTACCTGCCAGCGGTGAAAATGATCAACGGCGGGCTGAGTGAAAAACTGTTGCGCCAGGTTGTCGACAAGGATGAAACCCTGAGTCGCTCGCTGCACCTGTGCGACGAACGCAAATGGTGGGCGTTCATGCCACCCCAGGCCACTCTGTTCGACGAAGGCCCCCGGCATCTTTCGGCCATGGTGCGAGGCTATCCGGCAGCTTTGCTCGACGATCCGGAATGTCGCCTGCTGCCGATGGCGGCGCTGGGTACACCGTTGCCAGGCAGCAATCGGCATTTCTTCGATGAGTGGATGGACTATCGCGACCTGCCGCGCAATCAGGCTTCGGTACTGACACTGTTCCGCGAGCTGAGCCACAGTTTCTTCGACATCAACCTGCGCATGTTCCGCCTGGGCATGCTCGGCGAGGTGCATGGCCAGAACGCAGTCATGGTCTGGAAAGCCGGTCAGGCACAAGGGCTGTTGTTGCGCGACCACGACTCGTTGCGTATTTTCGTGCCCTGGCTTGAGCGTAACGGCATGCGCGACCCGGAATATCGAATCAAGAAAGGCCATGCCAATACGCTTTATCATGACCGTCCTGAAGACCTGTTGTTCTGGCTGCAGACACTGGGCATTCAGGTAAACGTGCGGGCAATCATGGATACTCTGGCCCAGGTGTATGAGGTACCGTTAACAGCGCTGTGGACGGTATTGCGCGATGTTTTGGATAATCTCATTACAACCATCGAATTTGACGACGAGGCGCGTGCCATGATCAGGCATCAACTGTTCGAAGCCCCCAACTGGCCGCAAAAACTCCTGCTTACACCCATGATCGAGCGCGCAGGCGGACCGGGCAGCATGCCGTTCGGCAAGGGCGAGGTGGTCAACCCGTTCCACAGGTTGCGCCGTGCAACCTGACCAACATTTGCATCCTTCGCGGCGCACGGTATTGCGCCTGTCATTGGGGTTACTGGCGCTGCCCGGCATTGCCTGGGCAGAGCCATTGCGCGCAACGCCACCAAGAGTCGTCACCTTGTTTCAGGGGGCGTCCGACAGCGCCGTGGCCCTGGGCGTGACGCCGTGCGGCGTGGTGGATTCCTGGAGCGAAAAACCGATGTACCGCTACCTGCGCCCGGCGCTGGCGGTGGTACCGCATGTGGGCCTGGAAACCCAGCCTAGCCTTGAAGATATCGTGCTGCTCAAACCCGATCTTATCGTCGCATCACGCTTTCGCCATCAACGCATCGCGCCGTTGCTCGAGCAGATCAGCCCCGTGCTGATGCTGGAAGAGGTGTTCGAGTTCAAGCGCACGCTGGCGATGATGGGCGCTGCCATGCTGCGTCAACAGCAAGCCATGGACCTGCTTGACCAATGGCAACAGCGTGTGACGGCGTTACGCAGTCAGTTGCAGGAAAAATTCGCCGGGCGCTGGCCGATCACCGTATCGGTGCTCGACATTCGTGAAGATCATATCCGCAGCTATCTGCCCGCCAGCTTTGCAGGTTCGGTGCTGACCGAACTGGGCTTCGCCTGGACGCCCACTGCCCGCGAAGCAACGGGCGTTTCCCTTAAACTCAGCAGCAAAGAGAGTTTGCCTGTGGTCGATGCCGACCTGTTTTTCATTTTTCAGCGCGCGGACAGCAAAGCCGCGCAGCAAAACTACGACAAGCTGGTCCGACACCCGTTCTGGCAACAGTTGCGCGCAGCGCAGGATGGTCAGGTATGGCGCGTGGATGCCGTTGCCTGGAGCCTGTCCGGTGGCATTCTGGGTGCCAACCGCATGCTCGATGAAATCGCTCGCGTGGCCATGGCGGACAGTCCCTCATGACCGCTGCGGTAAAACTGGGTCTGGGACTGTTGGTGTTGATAGCGTGCATGGGATTGAGCCTGGCAACCGGAGCCACCTGGATATCGCCCTCTGCGATTGTCCGAAGTGTGTGGCAGCCCGATGCGCTTAGCGCTATCGAGCATGTGCTGCTCGATACGCGCCTGACGCGAACCCTGATGGCCGTCGCCGTGGGTTCCAGTCTGGCGGTTGCTGGCGCGCTGATGCAGGCACTGACGCGCAACCCGCTGGCCTCGCCCGGTCTGTTCGGCATCAATGCCGGGGCGACGTTTTCGATCATTGCCTGTTCGTCGTTGTTTGCGCTTTCGTCAATGAGCCAGTGGCTGTGGTGCGCGTTCATTGGCGCGGCGGTAGCAGGGAATATTGTCTGGATAATCGGCAACCGCGGGCAGGGCAGTCTCAACCCATTGCGAATTGTGTTGGCCGGCGCGGCGATTACCGCGCTGTTTACTGCGTTCAGTCAGGCGTTACTGGTAGTCAATCAGGACGGTCTGGACACCGTATTGTTCTGGCTGGCCGGTTCCTTGTCGGAACGCGATCTGGCCACCGCCGCGCCATTACTGATATGCGTGGTTGTGGCACTGGCCGGGTCACTGGTGCTGGCCGGGCAGGTCAACGTGCTCAATGCCGGAGAAACCATCGCAACCGCATTGGGCCAGCGTACAGGCTTGATTCGCCTGCTGATGAGCATCGTGATCATTGTCCTGGCGGGCAGTGCTGTAGCGTTGGCCGGGAGCATTGGTTTCATCGGGCTGCTGGTGCCGCACATGGTACGCAAGACACTGTCCATCGATCATCGCTGGCTGCTGCCCGGCTGCGCGTTGCTGGGCGCAACGCTGTTGCTGCTGGCCGATACGCTGGCGCGGGTGGTGATCGTGCCTCAGGAAGTGCCGGTGGGCGTGATGACCGCACTGTTCGGCGCTCCGTTCTTTATTGCGCTGGTTCGCCGGGGGGCACGTTATGGATAGGCATCTGACCCTGCGCTACCGCGGTTTTTCCAGGCAGTTCAGCCTGACTGCATTGATACGTCTGTTGATCGGCGCAACGCTGACATTGCTGATCGCTCTGGGCTCGCTGGCTGTGGGCAAAATCAACCTGTCGCCCGCGACCCTTTTGAATGTTTTTACCGGTCAGGCGGATGCAAGTCTGGTTTTCATCGTCGAACAACTGCGCATGCCCCGACTGGTGTTGGCAGCACTCGTCGGCGCGGCGCTTGCGGTGTCCGGGCTCATCCTGCAAAGCATCATCCGCAATCCGCTGGCTTCGCCGGACCTGTTGGGTATCACCAGCGGTGCCAGTGCGGCGGCAGTGTTGTATCTGTCATTTTTCTCGGCTGCATTGGGGGCGCAATTCCTGCCTTTGGCGGCGATTTGCGGTGCAGGCCTTGCCGCACTGGTCATCTATCTGCTGGCGTGGAATCAGGGCGCTTCACCATTGCGCATGGTGTTGATCGGGGTAGGGGTGTCGGCCCTGCTGGCAGCGGTGACGACATTCGTTCTGGTGTTCAGCCCGCTGACCACTACCTTGTCGGCTTATGTCTGGCTGACCGGGAGCGTGTATGGTGCCAGTTGGCCGGAGCCTCGCGCCCTGGCGGGCTGGCTGGCGCTGACTTTGCCGCTGCTGGTGCTGCTCGCCCGACAGGTGCGCATGCAGCAGCTCGATGATGATCTGGCTCAGGGCATCGGTGTGCGTGTGCAATGGCTGCGCGCCGGGCTGCTGCTGGTGAGTGTTGCGCTTGCAGGTCTGGCGGTTGCGTGGGGCGGGGCCATTGCCTTTGTCGGCCTAATTGCACCACACATTGCCAAACGCCTGATGCCACCGGGGTTTACCGGACAGGCGCTGATGGCGGCGCTGATCGGTTCCAACCTGGTAATGCTCGCCGATCTGGCTGGCCGCACGCTGTTCCTGCCACTGGACCTGCCTGCAGGGATTTTTGTCGCGGTGCTGGGCACACCGTTTTTTCTCTATTTATTGATCAACCAGCGGCATTAAGGAATTACGGATGGCGTCAATCGCAACCCACGACCTGACCCTGAGTTACCAGCGGCAGGTGATCATCGACAGCCTTGATCTGCAGTTGCCCGCGGGCGAGGTGACCGTTCTGATCGGCAGTAACGGTTGCGGCAAAAGCACCTTGCTCAAATCCCTGGCGCGTCTGCTCAAGCCGCAGCAGGGCACTGTGGTGCTCAACGGTGCCGATATCCACCAGAAATCCACTGCTACGGTCGCGCGCGAACTGGCGATTCTGCCGCAAATGCCAAGCGCCCCGGAAGGCATCAGCGTACGTCAGCTGGTGGCACTGGGCCGTTATCCCTATCAGAACTGGATGCAGCAGTGGTCCGTTCAGGATGAAGCCATGGTCGAACGGGCGCTGGCGCAGACCGGTATGCAGGAACTGGCCGAGCGGCCCGTTGATGCGCTGTCAGGCGGCCAGCGTCAGCGCGCGTGGATCGCCATGACGCTGGCCCAGGATACCGACATCGTATTGCTGGATGAGCCGACGACCTTTCTCGATCTGGCTCATCAGATCGAAGTGCTGGACTTGTTACGCGACCTCAATCGCCAGGAAGGCAAAACCATCGTCATGGTCCTGCATGATCTGAACCTGGCTTGCCGTTATGCCGATCACATGGTCGCCGTCCACGAGCGCACCGCCTTTGCCCAGGGACGTCCGGCCGACATCCTCAGTGAAGCACTGGTCAAGCAGGTCTTCGGCCTTAATTGCCGGATCATCGCCGACCCGTTCTTTGGTACGCCGCTGTGCATTCCCTTTGGCCGGGAACTGCCGCAATGAGCCTGGCACAGGCTTTCAGCGAGCCTGAATGGGCGCTGCTGTCCGGGGCGCTGCGCCTCAAACACGCAGTTGACCGCGATACCCGCTCGTTGCCAGCCCGTGCATTGCTGGACGACGAGGTGTGCGAACAATTGCTTGCAGCATTGGGGCCGGTCATCGGCTCTCCGACGCAGGCGATCACCGCGTCGCTGCTGGCCAAGCGCTTTTCTTTCCTGAGCACCGGTGCCTGCCTTTACGCCATGTCGGTCTACGACAAGGGCTTGATCCTGTCGCTGGACAATAGCGTGATTGAATACGCACACGAGGAGGGCCTGTGGACCTCTTCAATGCCCTTGGACGACGTAACACCTGTGGGTTATGAGCCGGGCACTCGCGAGGCGTGGCGGGAGGTGATTGTCGGCACCTTGTTCCGCGACCTATTGCAGCCTCTGTGGGAGACCTTCAACCGTATCACTGGCATTTCCCGGCGCATCCTTTGGGAAAACACCGCCGTACGTGTCTATTCGCTGTACGACAAACGTATGGAAAAGGTTGAAGACCCGGCGATTCGACAGCGCTATGAAGCAGATTTCGACTGGCTGCTGAATCAGGCCGACCCGGCACTGTTCGGCCTGAACTACAACCCGCTGAAACACTTCCGCCGCCCACCGGTTTTGCTGGAAGCCGAGGGCAAAAGCATCCGTTTTCGACGCACCTGTTGCTTCTATTACGACGCCAGCAACCCCGTCGAGTATTGCTCGACCTGCCCGTTATTGAGGCCAAAAAAATGTCGATGAACAAGCACATTGCACACCGTCAGCAACAACTCAGTGACGCCGTGATAGAGCAATACCGGGGCATTGCCGCCTCCGCCATCGGCCACCTGACTGACAGTGGTTATCTGCAAGGGATCAGACCGCTGTTCGACGGCGCGCGACTGGTCGGCAACGTGGTTACAGTCAAAGTACAGCTGCCCGACGGCAGCATCCTGCGCGATGCATTGCTTAACAGCCTGCCTGGCGACGTGCTGGTCATTGAGTGCGTCGGCGACGATCATTGCGCCTGCTGGGGCGAGCTGCGTACCCTGGCCGCGCTCATCAAAGGCCTGGCCGGCGTAGTCATATCAGGCGCGGTTACCGACGTCGCCGCCTTACGCGAACATCGTCTGCCGGTATTCAGCCGAGGTATCAGTGCTGTGACCACGCGAAGCCTGGGGGAATGTGGCGAACTCAATGGGCAGATTAATATCGGTGGGGTTGTTGTTAATCCGGGAGACATTGCCATTGGCGATGACGACGGAGTGTTCATTCTGAGTGCGCAGCAGGCGAGTGAGTTGTTGCCTGGGTTGCTGGCCAAGGAACAAGCGGACCATGACAAACGGGAGGAGTTTTTGCGACGACTGGACAGGGATGAAGCACCTGCTGCCGGTTAGCACATTAATCCAGCAGAGACGCATTCTTGAGTAGATCAAACAGCCCTTCAGGTACAAGCGTAGATTCGCGGGTAAAACTGGAACCAGAATGCCACGCGGCCTTGAAAGTTGCCCCGTCGCTTTCAAGGGCATCCAGCCAGGGCTTCTTATAGATTTCTGCGTCGTCAAATCTTGCATCGTAGACCTGCACGATCTCGTGCCCTGGCTTGCCCGCGTAGGTAAAAATGCTCTCCAACGTGCCAATCAACCGAACGTTGCTGATCGAAAAGCCCAGTTCTTCATACACTTCCCGGACCACGGCATCGATACTCCGTTCGCCAAATTCTATGCCTCCGCCAAGAGGGCGAAAAAGCGTTTGCTTTCCAACGACGTCGTGGAATTCGTTGACCAGTATTTTTCCCTGGTGGTGAAAAACGCAAAGAGCGAGGGCACGAATGCGCGGTTCTGACATGAATAAATCTCCTTTCCAGCGTTCTGCATGAGTCACACACAGACGTCATCAAGTTGTTGTTCAGCCATTATTCAGGTGAGTAGCTGACCGACAGCCACCTTGCAATTTAATTCCGTGCAAACTTACAATTAATTGTCATGTATTAACCGTTATCGTACGACCAGACAGGCAATCTGGATCCTAATCAGATTTCGGAATTTACATCAGGATTTTCCGACGTTTAGTTGACCAGCGCGC
Source organism: Pseudomonas amygdali (assembly GCF_002699855.1). GTDB lineage: Bacteria > Pseudomonadota > Gammaproteobacteria > Pseudomonadales > Pseudomonadaceae > Aquipseudomonas > Aquipseudomonas amygdali. The sequence continues at coordinate 29,030 of NZ_LKBW01000293.1, forward strand.
TAAAGATTTCGATTCGATGACCGATGAAGGTGGCAAGCCCAAACTGTCGCGGATAGCCACAATGTTTAACTCTCAGTTGAAAAAAACCAATAAGGCATTGGAGCGCCGCCTCGCCATGCTTGAACAAGCAGGGCAAATTCTGAATCTGGAGACAGTTGCCGCCGTTCTGGACGGGGCGGGCAAAGTGCAGTCAGTCAATGCCTTGTTCGAGACAGAACTGAGCTATGCACAAGCCGAGATTGCCGGGCGCAGTCTCTCTGAGTTGAGCCCGCCAGAGCTGAGCGCTGATGTTCACCAGAAGCGTGCTCTGGCTGCTATTCGGGATGGCAAACATTTCAGCGGCACGTTGCGCCTGGTCAGCAAAACAGGGGCCAGGGTGTGGCTGAGAACTGTGGTTGTCCCCTTTAAAAACGAAACCGGCGGTGTGGAGCAGATCACGCTGTACTCAAGCGTTTTGACACGCACCATCGAAGCCTCTCGCGAGAACGAAGCCCTCGTGAACGCACTGCAACGGTCAACCGCCGTTATCGACTTCACCCTCGATGGAATAGTCATCGCAGCCAATGACAACTTTCTGAAGGCAATGGGCTACGAGTTGCATCAGATCAAGGGAAAACATCACAAGATTTTTTGTTTACCTGAAGAGTTCGCCTCGGACGCCTACACGCTGTTTTGGGAAAGGCTGCGTCGGGGTGAATTTATCGTTGACCGTTTCCGGCGCGTCGACAAGTCCGGTCGTGATGTATGGCTGGAAGCGTCCTATAACCCGATTACCGACGCCAATGGCAAGCTCTATAAAATCGCCAAGTTTGCAACGGTGATTACTGAACAGGTTGAGCGTGAGAAAGCTGTCGCTGAAGCGTCGGAGATGGCCTATCAAACATCTATCGATACCGACGGCAGTGCCCAGCAAGGCCGAAAAGTCATCAAGGACACCTTGCAGATGCTGGGCCAGCTGACGATTTCGATGGAAGAGGCCACGCGGGGCATCGAGGCACTGGACTCTCAAAGTCAGGTCATTGGAACGATCATAAAAACCATCAGTGGAATCGCCGAGCAAACCAATTTGCTCGCACTGAACGCAGCTATTGAAGCCGCGAGGGCGGGCGAACAGGGCAGGGGGTTCGCGGTGGTGGCCGATGAGGTACGCCAGTTGGCCTCACGCACGACCAAAGCGGCAGAAGAAATCGTAAACGTCGTGAAGACCAATCAGAGCCTTGCTTCAGATGCCGTGGGCGTGATTGTGCGCAGTACCGAGCAGGCTTCCGAGGCGCTGGTGCTGGCTAACGATGCAGATCGTGTCATCCAGGAAATCCAGCAAGGCGCCAACACAGTAGTTCGAGCCGTCAGTCGGTTTGTCGATCAGCGCTCGAGTTAGTTGCAAACGGCGGAACACTACCGAGCCCGGTAGTGTTCCCGGTCATCATCCTGGCAAGGGTCAATAGGGCGTAGCGAATGCCGGCTAGTGTGAAGTCTGGCGACCGCTGAACTGCCTGCAGTCGTACACCTGTCGTCATTTGAGCGTAGCGTTCATGTCATTCATTCGCAGTCCGCACATGGTTCGTAAATACCTTTACACCCTGTTGTGGTTTTATCTGTTTTCTATTTTTTGGTGGCCATTGAACCGCCCCGGGTTTCTCGGAGACCCTTTTGTTTGAGTCATGCCACCTGGGCAGACTCGG
>NZ_LKBW01000294.1 GCF_002699855.1 Pseudomonas amygdali
GAGCTGGTAAAACAAGGGCCTGCCTGACGGCAGGCCCTAACCAGCCCGAACACAAAAAAACTGATACTCCCTCAGGCGTTTGACGACGACCATTGCCGAGCTTTCCGCTCCTGAAAAGCTTCCTTAGGGTTAGCATTGCGAGGCGGACATGCAGCCTGCTTTCCTGCGGCCTGCGGCCTGCAGGTTTTTTTCGTCGTTCTCGAAGCACCCACCGTCAAGTTGTCGAGAGTCTGAGTTCGCAGTGCTAGGTCTGACTCATTGTTTTTGTTATGGTGATTGGCATTCGTTATGGCCGTTGCGCGAGGTGTCTGCTTGATTAAGGTGCTAGTTGTCGATGACCATGACCTTGTCCGGACAGGCATCACACGCATGCTGGCCGACATAGACGGTCTGCAGGTTGTCGGGCAGGCTGATTCCGGCGAGGAATCACTAAAGAAGGCGCGCGAGCTCAAGCCTGACGTTGTACTCATGGACGTCAAGATGCCGGGCATCGGTGGGCTGGAGGCGACGCGCAAGATGCTGCGCAGCCACCCTGATATCAAGGTCGTCGCAGTCACTGTCTGTGAAGAAGACCCGTTTCCGACCCGTTTGCTGCAGGCAGGTGCTGCCGGCTACATGACCAAGGGTGCGGGGCTTGCCGAAATGGTCCAGGCCATTCGCTTGGTGTTTGCCGGTCAGCGTTACATCAGCCCGCAGATTGCCCAGCAGCTGGCCTTGAAGTCGTTTCAGCCGCAGGTCAACAATTCGCCGTTCGATCTGCTTTCCGAGCGTGAAATTCAGATTGCCCTGATGATTGTCGGCTGCCAGAAAGTCCAGACCATCTCGGACAAGCTTTGCCTGTCACCGAAAACCGTTAATACCTACCGATACCGTATCTTTGAAAAGCTCTCGATCAGCAGTGATGTTGAACTGGCTTTGCTCGCTGTACGTCACGGCATGGTTGATGCCAGCGCCTGAACATGACCCAGACTTTCGATCCAAGTGCATTTCTCGCGACCTGTAGCGGTCGTCCCGGCGTCTACCGTATGTTCGACGCCGAAGCCACACTGCTTTACGTCGGCAAGGCCAAGAACCTCAAGAAGCGTCTTGCCAGCTATTTTCGCAAAACCGGACACGCGCCCAAGACCGGAGCGCTGGTGTCGCGCATCGCCCAGATTGAAACGACCATCACGGGCAACGAAACTGAAGCGCTGTTGCTGGAGCAGACCCTCATCAAGGAGTGGCGGCCGCCGTACAACATTTTGCTGCGTGACGATAAGTCCTATCCCTATGTGTTTCTGTCCGATGGTAACTACCCGCGACTGAGTATTCATCGGGGAGCCAAAAAGGCCAAGGGCCGTTATTTCGGGCCTTACCCGAGTGCCGGAGCGATTCGCGAGAGCCTTAGCCTGCTGCAGAAGACCTTTCAGGTGCGGCAGTGCGAGGACAGCTACTTCAAGAACCGCACGCGTCCTTGCCTTCAATATCAGATCAAACGTTGCAAAGGGCCGTGTGTCGGGCTGGTCGAGTCTGAGGTGTATGCCGAGGACGTACGTCACTCGGTGATGTTTCTCGAGGGACGCAGCAATGCCCTGAGTGACGAACTGAACGCCTCCATGGAAAAAGCCGCGATGGCGCTCGACTTCGAACGCGCAGCCGAGTTGCGCGATCAGGTCGCCTTGTTGCGCCGAGTCCAGGATCAGCAAAGCATGGACGGCGGTACCGGCGATGTCGATGTGGTCGCCGCGTTCGTCAACCCTGGCGGTGCCTGCGTGCACCTGATCAGCGTGCGGGGCGGGCGGGTGCTGGGCAGCAAGAACTTCTTCCCGCAGGTCGGCATAGAAGAGGAGGTCGGCGAAGTGATGTCGGCTTTCCTGGCTCAGTATTTTCTCGGCGGCGTTGATCGCGAGTTGCCCAGCGAAGTCATCGTTAACGTCGTCAACGATGACTTCCCGGCGTTGATTGATGCCATCGAGGAGCTTCGCGGTCGTGAAATGGTCATTAGCCATCGGGTGCGTGGCACTCGGGCTCGCTGGCAGCAAATGGCAGTCACCAATGCCGAACAGGCGCTGGCGGCGCGTCTGGCCAACCGTCAGCATGTCGCATCACGTTTCGACGCGCTGGCCAAGGTGCTCGGTCTCGAAGATCCGCCAATGCGCCTCGAATGCTACGACATCAGCCACTCCAGTGGTGAGGCGACCGTAGCGTCCTGTGTGGTGTTTGGGCCTGAAGGCCCGATCAAGTCCGATTACCGGCGTTTCAATATCGAAGGCGTAACGGCGGGCGACGACTATGCCGCCATGCACCAGGCGTTGACCCGACGTTACAGCCGCATCAAGGCCGGGGAGGGCAAGTTGCCGGATGTGCTGCTGGTGGACGGCGGCAAGGGCCAGATGTCCATGGCCCGTGATGTGCTCAATGAATTGCAGGTGCCTGATCTGATTCTGCTCGGTGTCGCCAAGGGCACCACGCGTAAGGCGGGCTTTGAAACCCTTTACTTGAACGACGCAGCACATGAATTCACGCTGCCCGGCGATTCTCCGGCGTTGCACCTTATTCAGCAGATTCGCGACGAGGCTCACCGCTTCGCAATCACCGGTCACCGCGCGCGGCGCGGCAAGACCCGGCGCACCTCGACCCTTGAAGGCGTTGCAGGTGTCGGGCCGACCCGGCGTCGTGACCTGCTCAAACATTTCGGCGGATTACAGGAATTGTCCCGTGCCAGCATCGATGAAATCGCAAAAGCACCTGGAATCAGTAAAAAGCTGGCAGAGTCGATTTATGCAAACCTGCACAGCGAGTAGAATGCCCGCTCACCTCGTAGCCAGTTGTGCCGATGAATATCCCTAATCTGATCACCGTACTACGCGTTTTATTGATTCCGATCTTCATTTTGCTGTTCTACATGCCTTATCACTGGAGCTACATGGCCGCCAGTGCAGTCTTTGCGTTCGCTGCGGCGACCGACTGGCTCGACGGGTATCTGGCCCGCCGTCTTGAACAAAGTACGCCTTTTGGCGCCTTTCTCGACCCGGTAGCAGACAAACTGATGGTGGCCGTGGCATTGGTGCTGCTGGTTCAGGCGCATGCCAATCTGTGGCTGACGCTGCCCGCAGCGGTGATCATCGGTCGCGAAATCGTGATTTCTGCACTCCGCGAGTGGATGGCGGAAATCGGCGCGCGTGCGCAGGTTGCCGTTTCCAATATGGGCAAATGGAAAACGGCGGCGCAAATGCTCGCGCTGGTTATTCTGCTGGGCAACCCGCCTGCGATCACGATCTGGGTGATTCTCGGCTACGCATTGCTGCTCGTTGCAGCGGGGTTGACCCTGTGGTCGATGGTGCAATACCTCAGAGCCGCGTGGCCGCACCTCAAGACTACGGCAGAAAAAAAATAAGTTTTTGAATCAAGAGCTTGACGCAGCTTTCTGAAACGCTAGAATAGCGCCCGTCATAAAGACAATGCGGGAATAGCTCAGTTGGTAGAGCACGACCTTGCCAAGGTCGGGGTCGCGAGTTCGAGTCTCGTTTCCCGCTCCAAATCTAAATCCATGTATGCCCAAGAGGCATATGGGATTAACAAAAAAGACGCTTAGGCGTCTTTTTTCGTTTTTGCGGTAAATATCCCGGGTTTACTTTCTTGTGATGTACTTCTGCTTGTCTGAAGCAATTTTGGCGTCCGAAGCCATATTGCCGTCGCCACTTCAAGCAGTCGAAGGAACAGTAGACCGGCTGGAGGCCATTATCGGGCACCCGCTGCGCACCTACGAAGACTTCGGCAAGGAAGCCACTGTCGGTTGAATCGCCGGCAGGGCAGCCATCCTGCCGGGTAAGAAACCCGGCAGTCAGTGCTTTAGTAGTTCACCCAGGCGGCATCGTTATTGGCAGACTGTACCCAGCGCACACCTTCTACGCCAGTGTCGATACCCGGCTTGGCAGCCCATGCCATGCGTTGCCCCTGAACTTCGAAACTCATCTGGGCAGGGCGTTCATCCCTCCATTCGATACTCGCCTTCCCGACTACTATTTATAATGTTGCTCGAACACCGCTACCTGCTCCGGTGTAATGAGTTGAAAGGGCACCCAGACCTCGGCGTCGACCGGCTCGCCTTTGATCATTTTTATGGCCGATTGCAGAGCTGTGGTAGCTTGGGCCTTCGGGTCTTGAAACACCGAGGCTGCCAGCATTCCACGTTTGATTGCCGCCAGGCCATCAGGCAAGCCGTCAATGCCTACAATTGCAACTTCCCCCTTCGCTTTGCCAGCCTGTTGTAACGCCATGGCGGCGCCGATGGCCATCTCGTCGTTATTGGCCACGATGGCATCAAAGGTTCTGCCCGCCAGTAGCCAGTTACTGGTCAGGTCCATACCTTTGTTACGTTGCCATTCCGCTGTTTGCTGCTCGACGATCGTTATGCCCGGATAGTCCTTGAGCACCTGTTTGACGCCTTCGCTGCGGTCGTGTGTCGAGTTCTGCGCAAGGTCACCCAAGATGAGCGCGATAGTACCTTTGCCTCCCATCTTTTCTGCCAGATAGCGCATCTGCAATTGTCCTGCCTCAATGTCGTTGGACGCCACGGTGGTAACGCCCTTGGGCAAGACGCGCTCATCCGGGTGACGGTTGACGTAGACAAGCGGCATCTTTGCCTCGACCGCTGCGCGGGTCATATTTGCCGTGGCGGCGGTGTCCACCGGCAAGACGATAACCGCATCCACTTTCTGGCTGAGAAAGCCCTGAACCTGATTGATCTGGCGAACGACATCGCCTTGAGCGTCCTCGAACTGGAGCTGCACATTCTCTTTTCGGGCAGCTTCTTCCAGGCCGCTGCGCACATAGGTCATGAAGTTATCGTCGACTCTGGCGATCGTGACGCCAATTCGGTAGCTCGCAGCAGCCCATTGGCTGGAAACCAGTAACAGCACGGCGATAAACAGTTTGCAGAAGGGCATGAGACGTTTCCTTTTGTTGTTATGTGTGACGTTCACCAAGACCTGTCATGAACGTTTCCAGCGCTTTTCACGAGAGCTTGCCAAGGTGTTCCTCAAGTCAGGGTGAAGGCTTTTTTGAAGCGTTCCAGTGCTGCTTCGCTGTTGCCACTGGCCCAGCCTTCAAGCCCGACGACACCCGTGTAGCCCATATCGAACAACGCTCTGGCGATGGCGGGATAATGAATTTCACCCGTACCAGGCTCTTGGCGACCCGGGACATCGGCGACCTGGATTTCTCCTATGGCGCTGCCTGAGCGCTGGATGAGTTCGATCAGGTTTCCTTCGCCGATTTGCGCGTGATAAAGGTCCAGGTTCATTTTCAGGTGCGGGCTGCCCACGGCCTCGATCAGGGCCAATGTGTCTTCAGCGCGAGCGAACGGGGTGCCGGGGTGGTCGACCTCGGTATTCAGGTTTTCCAGCAAGAATACCCGGCCTGCCTCTTCGCCAAGGCGAGCGAGTTTTTCCAGCGTTTTGCAGGCACTCAACCACATGCGTCCATTGACATGAGCCACCGGATTGACGGGCAGACCTTTGTCGTCAAGGCCCGTTCCATGCAGGTTCAGGCTCGGGCAATTGAGCCGGACGGCAACCGCGAGGGATTCGCGTGCGCTGTCCAGCATGTGCTGGATTGCGTCGGCATCGGTCAGATTGCTGTGGGTGTAGCCGGTCATAGAGGTGAAATTCGCCCCTGTGGCAGCCAGCGCTGCGATGTCCTTATTGGCCCAGCTCCATATTTCGGCGCTGAAGCCCAGCTCGTGAATACGCCTGACACGCTCGGTGAAGGGTAAATCCAGGAACACCATCTCGGCGCTGACCGCTAATGTGAACGGTATGGAGCTCATGCGTCGACTCCTCGTGACACTGCTACCGGCCGGCCTTGCTGGAACGACTCGATGCAGGCGCGGGCAATGGCCAGCGCCGCTCGGGCATCTTCGCCACTGGCCAGGGGTTTGGCCCTGGTACGCAGGCAGTCGGCAAAATGATTGAGTTCGGCGATGTAGGCGTCACGCAGCAGGTCGGTGTCCAGTCGTTGGGAGTCGGCCTGTATGCCATTGGCCAGGTAACGGGTCAGATCAGATTCACTGACGTTGCCCATAGTCAACATGCCGGCACTGCCGAAGACCTCGCCCCGGACGTCGTAACCGTAGACCGCCTGAAAGCTGGCTTCAGCGGTGGCAATGGCACCGTTGTCGAAACGGATCATCACCACCGCTGTGTCCAGAAACCCATTGTTCTTGTAATCCGGTGCAATCAGCGCATCAGCCATGACGAACACGCTGACTACCTCGGCACCGGGATTCAGGTAGCGCAAGGTATCGAAGTCATGAATCAGCGTTTCAAGAAAGATCACCCATTGCGGCGAGGCTGCCGGATTGTTCAGCGCAGGATCGCGGGTTAACGAGCGCAACAGTTGCGGTGTACCTATACGCCCCTCAACCACGTTCAGATGAGCCGTACGAAAGCTTTTGGCGAAGCGACGGTTGAAACCGACTTGCAAGGGCACGCCGGCATCGGCGGCCGCAGCGATAGCGCGGTCGGCTTCCTCGAGAGTGATCGCCATGGGTTTCTCGCAAAAAACGCCCTTGCCGGCCCGCGCCGCGCTGATGACCAATTCTGCGTGGCTGCGCGCGGGGGCAGCGATCAGCACGCCATCCAGGTCTGGGTCGTCCAGCAATTGCTGAGGGTCGGTGTAAACCCGATCTACCCCTAACTCTGCGGCCAGACGCGACGCCTGGCCCGGAGTGGGGTCGGCGATGGCGGCAAGGCAGGCACCGGGAATATGGTGGGCGGCGGTCTGGCCGTGGAAGCTGCCCATGCGACCGGCGCCAATCAGACCAAGGCGGAGAATTTTTTTGCTCATGAAATAACCCTTTTTAATTGTTGTTCGATTATTTCCCGGCCGTAAGCGCGCCGGGCAAAGGGGGAGAGCAAAGGCTATGCCATAACTTAAACTATTGATTTTAAAAGTTTATTAAAAATTTACAGTCAAAAAGTGTTCATTTTAATGACATGTCTATACTGACATGTTGAATATATGAACATGGATACATCAATGTCCTCACAGTCTGCGACCTTCAGCGTGCAAGACCTCGGATACCTCACAGCATTGGGGACTGTGGCACTCAACAGCGGTCCCATACCCGAACTGGAGCAGGCCTGGCGGGCGCGCCTGAGTGGCGTTGACGAGCGCCCGGCGACGGTCAGGAAGGTTATTTGGGATTCCTGGGGACGCAGCATCGCAGGCGGCGTGAACCCGGAAGACAGCGACTACCGGTTTGTCGACCCTCAACACCTTGCGGCTACTCTGGCGGCCAATCGGGTTTTGATTGCCGCAGCAGCTCAAGTGATGCGCGGCTTGCTTGCCTATAACCCGAGAGGCCATATCAACCTCACCGATGCTGATGGCACCACACTGTATTTTTGCGGGCTGGATCTGACGCCGGTAGGTACGCGTGCAGGGCACCAACTGCACCGGGCTGGCCCTGGCTGAAGATTCCCTGGTGTATGTACTGGCAGAGGAAAACTTCGGTACAGGCCTTCGTCAGCGGCGGATGCATTGCGCTGCGGCGCCAATCCGCAATGCCCAAGGCAAGACCCTGGCGATGCTGACTCTGACCGCAGAACCTGGCTGGTTCCATTTTCATACGCTCGGCACTGTCCAGGCGGCAGCCGAGGCCGTCTCGCGGCAAATGGCCTTGCAGGCGCTGCTGGAAGAACAGCAAACCGTGCTCGAAGTGCTCAACGAAGGTTTGGTGGTACTGGACGAACGAGGCTGTATAAAAGCACTCAATCGCTATGCCCGGCAGCTTTTTCGGGTCGGCCTGGATTTGCTGGGCAGCCCGTTCCAGCGTCTGGGGCGCAGTGATTTGAACGAACAGATTCTGGCGCGTATCGGTGAAGGGCTGCGGGACCTGGACTGCACCTTTGAACTGCATGATTTCAGCCAGTTGCCCTGTCTGGTTTCGGTATGCCCACTGGAGCAGGGCGGGCGCGTGGTGTCGCTGCGAGAAAATCGGCGCATTCGGGAGATCACCCGGCGAATTATCGGCACTCAGGCCCGTTACACGTTCGAGACCATTCAGGGCCGTTCACGGGCGATTGCAGATGCCGTGCATTTTGGGCGGATCGCCAGTCGCAGCGATTCCACCACCTTGATTCTTGGCGAAAGCGGCACCGGCAAGGAGTTGTTCGCCCAGGCGATCCATAATGCGAGTGACCGCAATAGCGGGCCTTTTGTAGCGGTCAACTGTGGCGCGATTCCCCGGGACCTGGTGCAAAGCGAGCTGTTCGGCCATGTCGAGGGCGCATTCACGGGTTCGGCTAAAGGCGGGTCGGCGGGCAAGTTCGAACTGGCCGATGGCGGCACGATCTTTCTTGATGAGATCGGCGACATGTCCTTCGACGCGCAGGTCAGCCTGTTACGGGTGTTGCAAGAGGGCGAAGTAACCCGGGTCGGGGCGAAAAGCTCGCGACCAGTGGATGTACGCATCATTGCCGCCACTCACCGTAACTTGAGTCAGGCAGTGGCCGAAGGCGCCTTTCGTGAAGATCTGTATTACCGACTCAACGTGCTCAACCTGACCGTACCGCCGCTGCGTATGCGTCGGGAAGACATTGCCTTGCTGGCGCAACATTTTCTTGATCGTTGTGCTCGTTCATTGCGCAAGTCAGTGCTGGGGCTTTCTGCGCAAGCCCTGGAATTGCTGGTGGCTTATAGCTGGCCGGGCAACGTGCGAGAGCTGGAAAACAGCATTGAGCGCGCGACCAATCTGGCCACGGGTGAGCTCGTCCAGCCCGCCGATCTGCCCCTTGAAATCAGGCAGCGCAGCGGCCCCGCGGTGCCGGGCCGGCTGCCAGTGCCTTTGGCGGCCCATGACCTTGGCACCCACGAAATGCACGCGATTATTGCGGCGCTCGAAAGCACCCGAGGCAACATTCGCCTCGCGGCTCGACAGCTGAACGTTTCCCGCGGCGGGCTGTACAACAAAATGAGTCGATTCGGCTTGAACGCCGCCGATTTTCGAGGGCTCTGACGCCGGTCAGGCGTCGGTATTCTCCGAGGTCACGATCTGTAGCGGTACATACACCCGGTGCCTGAGCGGATCGAAGCTGTTGACGGTCTGCAACTCGATCAGCAGATTTACCAGTGCCTCGGCAATTTGAAGAGGCTGGGAGTCGATCACCACGTCAACCAGCCCGTTCGCGAGTGCGAGGCGCGACAGTTCGGTGGACTCCTGCAAAATGCAGCACAGCGCTGGACGTCTGGGCAGTTGCGCGAGGGCACTGATGATGCCGTCGCCACCACCGCCCACCACGCACAGCCCGCGCAGATCGTCATGATTGCCCAGCAATTCCAGGCTCGCCTCTTCGGTGATATCGCAGTTGTCGAGGTTGATCAGCGGCACCAGAGGACGTAACCCCGGCGCATGCTCTGCCAGGTAACTGTGTAGCCCTTCAACCCGCGTCTGATGACCGAGAAAGCGATGGCCGCCGAGCAGAATGCCGATGCTGCCTTTGCGAGCACCGCAGGTACGTGCCAGCAGCCAGCCCATGGTGCGTCCGACCTGATAATTGTCCTGACCGACGTAAGGCTCATCGGCGTTCTCATGAATGTCTGAAAGCAGCGCTATCACCGGGACGCCAGCCTGGCGAATCTGTTCAAGAGCAGCGTTGATCAGCGGGTGGGCGAAGCTGACCACCGCCAGGCCGTCACATTGCACTGCCAGTTGTTCGAGTTGGGCAACGATGGCGGCCGGGCTGCGATCAGTCACGTATTCGAACTGGCAGGTCAGATTGGCCCCGATACGACGTTGCGCGGCCTGGCCAATGGCCTGAGCGAGGTTGGCATAGAACGCCTGGGCGGTGTTCAGCAACAGAATGCCGAAACGGTAAGTGGGACGTTGCTCGACAATGCGCTGCGCAATCAGCCGTGCGGCGAAATAACCCACTGCTTCCGCGGCCTTCAGCACCTGCTCGGCGGTAGCGGGGTTTACCGGAGCGCGGGCGTTGAGCACGCGATCGACAGTCGCGACACTCAAGCCTGCCTGCGCGGCAACAGTCGCGATGGTGGGGCGCTTATTGTTATTCATGACATGCCCTTGAAGCGGCTTGATAGAAAACTATCAAGCACCGCAGATGCTCGATGATAGCTTGATAGTGAATGTATTCAAGGCCTTGAGAGGGGGGTGGGTGCTCTCTATATTTTCTTACGCAAAGTTCCTGAAACTTCACACTTGCGGAGAATAATAACAATGCCTCAAGACACTGCAGCCTGTCAGCGCGACTATAGCCTGACCGGCCCCGAAGCTGCCCGTGCAGCGGAAAAAGGCCTGGTATCTGCCGAGTGGTACCAGTCGCCCATATCCCGTCAACGCATGAAACAATTGATGCAGCGCCGCGACGGCCCGGCCTTGCTCGACACCGCGATTTGGTTGCTGGCGCTGCTGGTCAGCGGTTTTGGCGGCTACTGGTTCTGGGGTTCCTGGGCATGTGTGCCGTTCTTCCTGGCTTATGGCGTTCTTTACGCCACAGCCTCCAACCCGCGCTGGCACGAGACTGGCCACGGCACCGCGTTCAAGACCCGGTGGATGAATGACGGGTTGTACCAGGTGGCCAGTTTCATGTGCATGTTCGAGCCACATGTATGGCGCTGGAGCCATGCGCGGCATCATACCGACACTATCGTGGTAGGTCGCGACCCGGAAATTGTCGAGCCACGGCCGCCGAGCCTTGTGATGATGTTCCTGAGCCTGTTTCAGATTCCCTTGCTGATCAAAACAATGGGCGGCGTGTGCCGACATGCTTTTGCGCACATGAGCGAGCAAGAGAAGGATTTCATCCCGGTGTCCGAATGGCCCAGAGTGTTTCTGGCCGCGCGTATCTGGTTCGCCATTTATGCCGGAGTGGTTGCTGCGGCACTGTATCTGCAAAGCTGGTTACCCCTCATGTACGTCGGTTTGCCCATGCTTTATGGCGGCTGGCTGTCTTACCTGTTCGGCCTTACTCAACATGTGGGGCTGGCTGAAGACGTGCTCGATCATCGCAGCAACTGCCGCACTATCTACATGAACCGCGTGCTGCGCTTTCTGTACATGAACATGAACTATCACCTTGAGCACCATATGTACCCGATGGTGCCGTATCACGCGTTGGCGCAACTTAATGAAGAGATCCGCCACGACTGTCCGCCGCCTTATGCCAGCCTCGGCGAAGCCTTCAAGGAAATTATTCCAACCCTCCTGAGGCAGCGCCGCGACCCGACCTACTTCATCAAGCGCCAGGTGTCACATGCTTCAGCGCCTGCCACCGCCGCACGTCCCCAGCCTGAAGCGACCTCCGGCTGACACTTTCCGGTTGTTCCCGAACGAGAGAGAAAAACCATGAACAATCAATGGATTGATGTATGCGCCGTGGGCGAAATTGATGAAGAAGACGTCATGCGCTTCGATCACGGCCCGCATACCTATGCCGTATACCGTTCCGCCGACAACGAATTTTTCGCCACGGCGGGCCTGTGCACCCACGAAAAGATTCACCTCGCCGACGGGCTGGTAATAGATCACGTCATCGAATGCCCTAAACATAACGGCCGCTTCGACTATCGCAATGGCAAAGCCCTGGGAGCACCCGTGTGCGTCAATCTCAAGACCTTTGCCGTACGGGTCGAAGCCGGGCGGGTTTTGCTTGCGGTCAGTGACTGAAAATCAGGAGTGCATGCCATGAATGCTCCATTGATTATCGTTGGCGCGGGTCATGCAGCTGGCCGTGCAGCGCTGACCTTGCGCGATCAGGGTTACGCTGGCCGACTGATACTGATCGGCGCCGAGCCGCACGTGCCGTATGAGCGCCCACCTTTGTCCAAGGGCGTGCTGCGAGGCTCCGTGGACCTGGCCGGTTGCAGCCTGTGTGCGGACACGCGCCTCACTGAGCTGGGTATCGAGCATCTGACCGACAACCCGGTAAAGAGCCTCGACCCGCAGGGTCATCGCATGCAGTTGGCTGACGGCGATGAGTTGCCTTACAGCCGATTGCTGTTGGCGACCGGGGGCAGGGCGCGTTGCCTGGCACAGATCCCCAGGCACCTGAGCAATGTTTTCTACCTGCGCACCCACGATGAAGCATTGGCGTTGCGGGGTGCCTTGATCCACGGTTCACGCCTGGTGATCATCGGTGCCGGGTTCATTGGCCTTGAAGTTGCGGCGACGGCGCGGGCTCTAGGCTGCCAGGTGACGTTGCTCGAAGCAGGCCCTCGTCTGGCCGGGCGCGTCTTGCCTGAAGAAGTGTCCCGGGCATTGCTGGATTTGCATCGGCAGCACGGCGTCGATGTACAACTCAATGTCGTGCTTGAAGGCGTGCAAGGCAATGAGCGCGCCGAGTCAGTGCTGCTGGTCGACGGCCGGAGTGTGCTTTGTGACGCAGTGGTTGTCGGCGTTGGCATGCAGCCGAACATCGAGCTTGCAGTAGCGGCTGGCCTTGCCGTGGGGCAAGGGATTCGTGTCGACGATCGACTGCGCACCAGCGCCCCGGACATCTTCGCCGCCGGTGATGTGTGTGAGTATCGCCTGCACCCGGAGGGGGTATATCAGCGGCAGGAGACCTGGCGCAACGCCGAAGCGCAGGGGCGCCACAGCGCATTGAATATGCTGGGGTACGATCTTCCGTTCCAGGAGGTGCCCGGCTTCTGGTCCGATCAGTACGACTGGAGCGTGCAGACAGTCGGTGTAACCACGCAGCCCCTGCCTTCAGCCAGCCGCGCATTGGCCTGCGGTGGGCGGTTGCTGTTCTACCTGGATGCGCAACAACGACTGCAGGGGGCCTGTGGCCTGGCGCTGGGCAACAGCGTTGCCAAAGATATCAAGCTGTGTGAGCGCCTGATCGTTGCCCGAACTCCGCTGAGCGTCACCATGCTCAACGACCCCGAGTGTTCGCTCAAACAACTGCTGAGGCTCTGACATGGACACATTTCTGGTATTTCAGTCGCTATGGGCCATGCAGGACCATCGTGGCCAGTGTGACGTTCCCATCGAGGCGCAACTGGACAGAATTGCCGCCGCCGGCTTTGACGGGATCACCGACCATTACTGGCATGCCCCCGATGTCATGCGGCTGCATGCCGCCGCAGAGGCCCGTGGCTTACAGATTGAAGGTCAGCTATTCCCACAGACAGTAGCCGATCTGGACAGGGCGCTTGAAGTTGCTTGCCGCTACGGTTGTCACCACCTGACTCTGCAGGCCGATGCACGTCCGCGGACGCTGGCCCAGGCGATCACGTTGATCGAGGGCTGGCAGCGTCTGGCCGAGCAGGTGGACTTTCCGGTTCTGCTGGAAACTCACCGTTACCGCCTTACCAGTGATCTGTTGTTTACCCTCGACGTGCTGGCGCAGATGCCGGACCTCAAACTGTTGGCTGATTTGTCCCACTACGTGGTAGGTCGGGAGTTGCCCGAGTCGGCGACGGCCGAGGACGACGAGCACATTCACAGCATCTTGCGCCATAGTTGGGGCTTTCACGGCCGTATAGCCAATAGTGAACAAGTGCAGGTGCCTTTGAGCTTTGCACAACACCGCCCCTGGCTTGAGCGGTTTTCAGCCTGGTGGCGTTACGGTATCGAAGATTGGCTGGCTCGACCGAATAAACCAGCCAGCCTGTCTTTCACGTGCGAGCTGGGCCCACCCCCGTATGCAATCACAGGGAGTGACGGGCGCGAAATTTCAGATCGCTGGAGCGAGGCACTGTTACTCAAGGATCTGATTCGCGGAATCTGGAATGATTGCCGTTCAAGGGTCTGACGGGTTCAGCCCACTTGATGCGAATGGTGAACTCTTCAAAAGCATACCGATGTGTACATTTTAGGTTGACGACCCATCGCCAACGGTTTAAAACTATACACGTCGGTACAGTTTTGGTGGTCTCGCAGTTCATTGCAGACTGACACACATCCAGAACAGTCCGGCAGCGCCTCGCAGAGCAGTCTGATGATGATCGATTAAATGCCGTGCAACGCGGTACGTCGCGATCATGGATGGCCCTGCATCAGGCAAGAGAGTGCTCCGAGATACAGTGCCTCTGGAAAACGTGCTTCTGGATAAACAGTCCCGGGATATTACCAGTGCCCTTCAAAGGTACTGCCCGTGACGGTGCGTGCCTGATAGTAGTCGGGCTCGGGGATTGACGGTGAGTGCTTGAATTTCAATAACCTGATCACGCTGGAGAGTTCTGCATGCACTACGTTAAAAACATGAAGTTGGCCGGGCTGTTGTTATTGGTTTTTCTGGTCACGGGGTGTGCCAGTCACGAGCCGTCGCCTTATTCAGGAATCGAGTCATCACTTGAAATGCGGCCCAACAAACAGGACAGCTCGGGTCGTATTCCCTTCAAGTACTCGACGTCAGTCAACTGGAACCAATACGATAAAGTAATGCTTGAACCTGTGGTGATCTACTCGGGAGCGGATGCGCAATTTTCAGACCTGGAGCGCAACGAAAAGACCGTCCTGGCCAACGACATGACAGTCAGGTTCTCTGAAGCCCTGGGCAAGCATTTCCGGTTCACCGACACACCTTCACGCGGGACAATGCGCATTCGCCTCACCCTGACCGGGGCCGAGACCACTGTTACCGGGCTGTCTACATTCTCGCGATTCGATATCGGCATGGGGTCATATAACCTCGTTCAGGCCTCCAGAGACCGTGAAGGTACGTTTACCGGGTCCGTCAGCTATGCCGTCGAGATCTACGATGCGTCCACTTCGCAGCTTCTGGAGTCCTATGTCACTCGGCAATATCCAAAGGTTTATGACATAAGCTCGACCTTCGGGCGTTTGTCGGCGGCGCAGGCGGGTATTTCCAGAGGCGCGGATGAGCTGATTGAGTTGTTGCTCTCAAAGTAAAGCAGCCTTGGGAAGCCCGGCCTGATAATCGGGTCTTCCTGTCAGTCAGACACCTGAGAACTGAAAATGCTATTTGTGAATAATAAAATAAATATAAATCAAAAATAATATTAGCTTATGACCAAATAGAATTATGTTTTCGAAATTGATTCCGTTATGTTTGGTTTCAACAGCCTACCCCTTACCTCGGATGGTACCAATCGTTATCAGGATTTTGCGCATCAGGCCGCCGTCGAGTGCGCCATGACCGAGGGATAAACCATTCCCCTCAAGCAGAATCGTTGGAAGGGAGTTCAACGTATGTCGCCTGTTCAATCCTGCCACTGGCTTTATTCCTCTCGCCCTGCTGTTGACAGGCGCTGCGCGTCACTTCTGCCGCCAACCGGCTTCTCACCCCACCGCTAGCTCATCGCGCAGGTTTTACCTGCACAGCCTGAAACGTGCGTACCGCGCTGTCCCTACGACAGCAGGAACGCCCGACTTTGCGATTTGCATGCATGGCTTCAATGACGGCCATGTCTGGAGTGAATATGAAGCAAGCTTTACACCGTGCCCGAGCCTCGAATGCCGTGCTGGGCTACTGCCCGCTGGCGTTGGCGATAGGGAGCGTTTTGCTGTCAGGGACGATTCAGGCCGAGGAAAAAACCGCCGAGGATGAGCGTCGTACCTTGTCCACCGTGGTGGTCACCGGTAATCGCGGTGCCGAGCAGCGCACCGTGACCAGCAGCCCGGTGCCGATCGATGTGGTCAGTGCCAAACAATTACAGAGTACTGGCAAGCCCGGCCTGATGGAGGCATTGAGCGCGGTCATCCCATCTCTGACACTGCCGGAAAAAACCGGTTGGGACGCCAGCGGCATTGCCCGTGCGCCCAACTTGCGTGGTTTGAGTGCCGCCGAGGTGCTGGTGTTGGTCAATGGCAAACGCCGCCATACCAGCGCGACTCTTAATATCAACGGCATCAACACCGGCGCTGCGCCGGCAGACCTCGATCTGATCCCGATCAGCGCCATTGATCATGTCGAAGTGTTACGCGATGGCGCGGCGGCTCAATATGGCTCCGATGCCATTGCCGGGGTGATTAACGTCATCCTCAAGGCCGACACCAGCGGCACCTCGGTGACCAACGCCGGGCTCGGTTATGACGGCAAGAAGCAGACCGTGCAGCAAAGCCTCAATAAAGGCTTCGAGATTGGCGACGGCGGTATCGTGCAACTGGCGCTGGATGCCCGCAGCCAGAATGACGACAACAAGGCCAGCGCCAATGGCTACAGCTACGAACAAGCCTACGACCTGGCGGGCAAGTCCACGTATGGCGGTTACGGCACGCCGAAAACCAATCTGCTGACCCTGGGCTACAACGCCGAGCTGCCGATCGATGGCAGTTTCAGTCTATATTCCTTCACCACCTATTCGCGTCGCAAGGCCGAGCAGGGGCAGAATTTTCGCCTGCCGATCATTACCAATACGATCACCACCGGGCCCAATGGTTATCCGGCCGGATACACGCCCACCTGGTATATCGACGAAGACGATTTTCAGGCTGCGTTTGGTGGCAAAGGCACGCTTGGTGAATGGGACTGGGATCTGTCCAGCACTTACGGGCGCAACGAGGCGGAGCAGGGCACCACGCATAACCAGAACCCGTCGCTGGGTGAGGCCACGCCCAACAGCTTCACATCAGGAACGTGGATTTCCACCGAGCTGACCACCAATCTGGACTTCAAGCGCGGCTTTGACATCGGCCTGCAAAAGCCCCTCGACGTGTCCTACGGCCTTGAACATCGACGCGACACGTATGAGGTGCAGGCGGGCGACTATGAATCCTATGCCAACGGTGGTTACTGCGTCGCACCGGGCAACTGTGCATCGTCAGGTGCGCAGGTCACCAACGGCATTTCGCCGGATGAAGAAAGCAGCGCCTCGCGCAACAGTGTCGCCAGTTATGTCGATGTAGGCTTCAACCCTGTGCCTGACTGGTATGTCGGCAGCGCACTGCGCTATGAACATTACAACCAAGGTGTGGGCGCGACCCGCAGCGGCAAGTTGACCACACGCTACGACTTCACCCCGCAGTTCGCCGTTCGCGCCACCGTCAGCAATGGCTTTCGTGCGCCATCCCTGGCCAACAGTCTGTTCAGTGCACGTTCGACCACTTACGGCGTGGTGGACGGCGTGTATCAGTCGATCAATTACGGCGTATTGCCGACCGGCTCGGGTGCCGCCAGAGCGTTGGGTGCCGAGGACCTCAAGCCGGAGCGCTCCACCAATTTCAGCCTCGGTTTCACCCTAACGCCTACCGATCAGTTGACCCTGGCCGCCGATGCCTACGTGATCAATCTGCGTGACCGCATCACTCTGACCGGCACCCTGCTGGGTGATGAAGTCACTCAGGTGCTGCTCAACAACGGCATCGATTCGACGTCGGGCGGCCAGTATTTCATCAACGGTGCCGACACCCGCACCAAGGGGCTGGATCTGGTCAGCAACTACCGTCAGGACCTTGGGCAGTACGGGTCAGTGAAGTGGACAGCGGCGTTCAACTGGAACCAGACAAAGATCCTCAGCTACAAGGAATCCACCTCTATCCTCGGTACATCCTATGAGCTGATGGACCGCGAGGCCCGCAATCTGATTACTGGCGTGCAGCCGCGTACCAAACTGATTCTGGGCGGCGACTGGAGCATCGAGCGCTTCAACCTGAACCTGGCGCTGACCCGTTACGGTTCCTACAAAGAGGTCAATTCCTCAGCCAATCGCGATCTGGATCGGGTGTACAGCGCCAAGTGGATCACCGATCTGGACCTCGGCTACAACCTCAGCAAAAACCTCAACGTTGCCATCGGCGCAAAGAACCTGTTCGACATCTATCCAAAGAAACAGGGGGTTCCCAGCAGCACCATGGTCAGCAGTTACGGCACCTATTCGCCCTACGGTTTTACCGGCGGTTACTACTACACCCGGCTGACTTACGCCTTTTAAGGCCAGCACCTGAAAACCCCCATTGAGTGCGAGGAACAAGCATGCCCACTGTCGCCAAACCCTATGACTTCATCGACGAGACCAGCCGTTACCCGCTGCGCCAGAGCCGGGTAGCACAACCACCGATCAAGGCATTGCAAGTAGTACCCGCCCGGCATCCCGGTCGCTGGGTGGGGTCGATATTCGCTGCACTGGTGCTGGTCGCCATCGTGCATTCGCTAGCGACCAATCCGCGCTGGGAGTGGGGTGTGTTCGGCCAATGGTTCTTCTCGCCGTCAGTGCTGCGCGGCCTGGCCCAGACGTTGCTGCTGACACTGCTCAGCACTGTGTTCAGCATCATTCTCGGCACGGCGCTGGCGCTGGCACGCCTGTCGGGCTCACCGCTGCTGGCGGCGCTGGCCTGGGGCTACATCTGGTTTTTCCGCTCGATGCCGGCGCTGCTGGTGTTGATCATTCTCTACAACTTCGCCTACCTGTACGACCACATCGTACTGGGCGTGCCGTTTACCGATCTGGTCTTCGCCGAATGGTCAACGGTCGACGTGCTCAGTCAATTCACCGTGGCGGTCCTGGGCTTGAGCCTGATGCAGGCGGCGTATACCGCAGAAATCATTCGTGGCGGGCTGATCGGTGTCGATGCTGGCCAGCATGAAGCCGCCGCAGCCCTGGGCTTGCCGGCTTCGCGTCGGGTTTTCCGCATCATTCTGCCCCAGGCACTGCGTTCGATCCTGCCTTCGGGCTTCAACGAAATCATCGGCCTGGTCAAAGGCACTTCCATTGTTTACGTGCTGGCCTTGCCAGAGCTGTTTTACACCGTGCAGGTCATCTACAACCGTACCCAGGCGGTGATTCCGCTGCTGATTGTTGCCACTGTCTGGTACCTGATCATCACTAAGCTGTTGACCAGCGCGCAGTACTACGTCGAGCGACATTTTGCTCGTGGCACGGCGCGTGTTTTGCCGCCCACGCCCTTGCAGCGAGTGCGCGGCTGGTTGAAGGAGAAGCATCATGAGTGAAGCCTCTGCACCCGTGCGCGCAGGGCGCATTCAGATCCAGGGCGTGGGCAAACGCTTTGGCAGCCAGCAGGTGCTCAAGGACATTGATCTGAGTATTGAGCCGGGCAAGGTCACGGTGATTCTCGGGCCGTCCGGCTCGGGCAAGTCCACGCTGTTGCGCACCATTAACCACCTGGAAAAGATCGACAGCGGTTACATCACCATCGACGGCGACTACGTTGGTTATCGGCGCAAGGGTGATCTGCTCTATGAGCTCAAGGAGCGTGAAATCCTCAAGCGGCGCATCGAGGTTGGCTTCGTGTTTCAGAATTTCAACCTGTTCCCGCACCTCACCGCCTGGGAAAACATTGCTGAAGCACCGTTGGCCCATAAACGCTGGAGCAAGGCCGAGGCGCAGGCAAGAGCAGCTGAACTGCTGGCCAGGGTTGGCCTGGCAGACAAGGTGGACGCTTACCCACGCCAGCTTTCCGGGGGCCAGCAACAGCGCGTCGCCATTGCCCGTGCGTTGGCGCTGGACCCCAAGGTGCTGCTGTTTGATGAACCTACCTCAGCCCTCGACCCCGAGCTGGTCGGCGAGGTGCTGGATGTCATCAAAGGGCTCACGCAACTGGGTGTCACGCTGGTGGTAGTGACCCACGAGATCAGTTTTGCCCGGGAAGTGGCGGATCACGTGGTGTTTCTGTGCGATGGCCAGTTGATTGAGCAAGGGCCGCCGGAACAGGTTTTCCACCATCCCCGACACCCTCGCACCGCTGCCTTTCTCGGAAAGGTGCTGTGAATTCCCCGCTTTCAAGGAGTGATTGCTGATGCTAGTGAATACCGCCCGCGTAGCCCTGCTGACGATAGCCGTCAGCGTGGCGCAAAGTGCTTTTGCTTCCACCGCGCAACCGGTCGACCTCAGTCCTGACCGGCAACGCATTCATGTACCGCGCAACGAAGCGGCCATTGCGCAGATCCCGGCGGGCTTCAAGTTTGCCCAGCCAGGCAAGTTCACCGTGGCCGTCTCCGGTGTGGCGGGGCCGCCCCTGGCGCTGCTGGCCAATGATGACAAGACCACCATCGGCAGCGAGGCCGACACCGCGCAACTGGTGGCGGACAGCCTGGGCCTGCAATTGAACGTGGTGCAGACCAGTTGGGAGGACTGGCCACTGGGCGTCAGTTCGGGCAAATACGACGCAGTCATCAGTAACGTCACCGTGACCGAAGCGCGCAAGAAACGCTTCGATTTCGCCACCTACCGCCAGGATGTCCTGGGCTTCTATGTCAAGACCAACAGCAAAATCAGCGAGATAAAACAGGCGTCGGACATCGCGGGGCTGAAGATCATAGTCGGCTCCGGCACCAATCAGGAAAAGGTCCTGTTGGCGTGGAACGAGGCTAACGAAAAGGCTGGTATCAAGCCTGCGCTGTTGCAGTATTTCGATGATCAGGCGGCTGCGCAGCTTGCCATTCAGTCGGGGCGCAGTGATGCGCTGTTCGGGCCCAATTCGGTGTATGCCTACTCGGCCGCCATCACCGGAGGCATCAAGCGGGTCGGCACGGTTAACGGCGGCTGGCCACTGCAGGCTGATATCGCCGTGACCACGCGCAAGGACAACGGTCTGGTCAAACCGATTCATACCGCCCTTGAAGGCGCGATTGCCGGCGGGCAGTAAGAGCAAGTGTTGCAGCGCTGGGGCCTGGATGTGGAGCGCGTCGACAAGTCGCTGATCAACCCGCCCGGCTTACCGGATTGAGGCCTTCAAGGGAGCAAATGACATGGGACTGACACGACGTGAAGCACTTTCCAGCATTGCTGCGGTAGGTGGCGAAAAAGCCGTCAAGGACGCGCTTGCGGTACTGGGGCTGGGGCCTTCATCACACCGGCGGCCAAAACCTCTTAAACTCGGAAGCGGGCTGGGGCAGGGCACTCGCGTACTGGTGCTGGGTGCCGGAATCGCCGGGCTGGTGACTGCGCTGGAATTGACGCGGGCAGGGTTTACCGTGCAAGTGCTGGAGGCCCGTGATCGAGTGGGCGGCCGCAACTGGACGTTGCGCAGCGGCGATCAGGTGGACTACAAGGACGGTCGCACGCAGACCGTGGGCTTTGATCCCGGGCTGTATTTCAATGCCGGGCCAGCGCGGATTCCCAGCCAGCACCGCACGCTGCTCGACTATTGCAGCGAGCTGGGGGTGCCGCTTGAAGTGCTGGTCAACAGCAGCCATGGCGCTCAGGTCCGCCCGGACCTGCAACAGCCCGCGTTCACTGTCGGCCAGGCTATCAACGACGCCCGCGGCCACCTCTCGGGTCTACTGGCCACGGCGGTGCAGCGCGATGCTCTGGACGATGTGTTGAGCGGCGAAGAGCGTCAGCGCCTGTTAGCGTTTTTGCAGGTGTATGGCGACCTCTCGCAGGAACTGGCTTATGAGGGCAGCCTGCGTTCCGGACATCAGGAGTCGCTCTCGCATCCGGGGGCATTGCCGACCAGTGCGCAGCCGGTAGGGCTGGAGCGCCTGCTGCATCCCGAGCTGTTGGGCGCGCTGCTGCACACTGAGTTTCCCGAGTTCTCGGCGACCATGTTTCAGCCGGTCGGCGGTATGGACCGCATCACCGACGCCTTTTACCAGCGCCTCACTGAACAGGTGCAACTGGGCGCGCAGGTGCGCCAGATTCGTCAACTGGAAGACGGTGTGGCGGTCACCTATCACGACAGACACAGCGGCCGCGAACAGGTAGTACGCGCCGATTACCTGGTCTCGACCCTGCCGTTGCCGTTGCTGGCCAGGCTGGATACCGACTTCAGCAAGCCGGTCAAGGCTGCTTTGCTGAGCACCCGCAACGATCAGGCGACCAAGGTGGCGTGGCAATCCCCGCGCTTCTGGGAAACCGATTACCGCACCTATGGCGGGTCGTCCTGGATCGACCATCCGGCGCGCCTGCTGTGGTACCCGAGCAATGACTTGAACACCCGCGATGGCCTGCTCGTCGCCGGTTACGTGACCGGGGAGGGTGCCGACGTGTTCGGCGCGAAACCGTTCGAGGCGCAATACGCAGCCTCCAGAGAGGCGGTCGAACTGCTGCATCCCGGTTACTCGCATCACCTGCGTAACCCGTTGGCCGTGTCCTGGGAGCAGATTCCTTACAGCGAAGGCCCGTGGCTGCAACGCGAACATTTCCCGGCCGACGCCAGCGCCTTGCTGGATGAACCTCATGGCCGGGTTTACTTCGCTGGCGACGGGCTGGTGCAGAGCGGCGTGGGTATCTGGCAGGAATCAGCCGCCAATTCGGCGCGCCATGTGGTCGGGCAACTGGCCGAGCGGGTTATCCAGCAACGACAGACGGCGGCCCTCACGGCGTCCTGAGCCTTTATTGCAGCATCAACATCCATTGAGGAGTGACACCATGAGCGACAGCATTCAACGTACCAGCGTCGGCGATTTTCCAATCTCGCAAACCGTGACCGTGCCTGCCTCGGCCATTCTGGTGTTCATCAGCGGCACTTTGCCCGACCTTGCCGACCCACACGCTCCGGCGGGTACGCCTGCCGCCTATGGCAACACTGAAGTGCAGAGCGTTTCGGTGTTCAACAAACTGCGCAATATCCTCCGGCAACAGGACCTTGATCTGGGCGATATCGTGCAGTTGCGGGTGTTTCTGGTGGGGGCCGAGGAAACCGGCGGCAAGCTTGACTTTGCAGGCCTGCAGGCCGGTTACACGCAGTTTTTCGGCACCCCCGAGCAACCCTTGAAACCTGCGCGCACCGCTTTGCAGGTGGTGGCGCTGCCGTTGCCCGGTGCGCTGATCGAAGTGGAAGCGGTAGCGGCCAGGCAGGCTTGAGCACCTTTCCTTCCCGGTAGCCTTTAAAGCGAGGGCTTCGATGGGTCAGCCTTTATCGGGCACAACGTTTTCCCAGTGCATCAGTAGATCTTCGCGCAGCATGCCCAATGCCTGTCGTTGGGTCTTCAGGTCTGGTGAGAAAAATGCCGCATCAAATATGATGCCCATTCGCTCCTGGCTCTGCTCTGCTTGCAATTGCGCATTTTTCGCCTGCTCGGGTTGCATGTCCGAGAAACTGAACACCGGGAGCATATTGCGTGACCAGCTCTCGGGCAAAGGCTGACCGCTGGCGAGCAAGGCACCGGCATAACACTCAGCCAATTGCTGCGAGCCGCGCATCATTCCGGCTCTGTACAACTCCTGCTCGGTGCGGCTTGACGCAAGCCGGGGATAGATCTGGGCAGCGGCTTTGGCGACTTCACTGATGGCGTCATCGTCGCCGCCGAAGAACGCTTTCAGCAGCGTATCTTCGCCGACAGCACCTTCAATACGTTTCGCCGCAGCGGGCCATGAGTCTCCTGTGGCCAGTTTGAAACCGTGATAAGGGTCTTTGGCCAGAGGGATAGGCAAGAGGCGTTTCGGCGTGGGTAGTTTTTCCGTCAGATGAGTGGTCAGGCCTTCGTTCAAGGCTTTCCAGTGCCGATGATCAATGTGACGACCCCTGAACTCCGGGTGGGTGTAACAGTGTATGAACTCGTGCCCTGCGACCTCGGCCGGGTGACTTTCAAGCGCAATGTTGGGGTTCAGCTTCACCTGACGGGTTTTAACGTTCCACTGACCTGCGACGCCAGGGGGAATGTCGTGAGTGACGTCTGCCTTTGCTTTGAAACAGTTACTGTCTTTGGGAATGTAGGCGCCGTAACGCTCCAGAACCGTTCTGTTTCCCTGATCCAGATCGTTCTGAGAAGAGCGATGCTTTAAACTCATGGCCGCCCATATACTGCCTCCAGGATCTTTTGCAAAATCATCCGGATGCCTTGTCAATCGACATCCTGTCGAGAGCGCAAGGGTTCCTACCATCAGTTTCACAAAAAGCCTGACTGGATCAATCCCCGGCTCTCGCCGAGCGCGTGCAGCTCCATTGTTGTCAGCAGCCGCGCTGCCTGAGTTTTCCTGAGCCGCCTGCGGTTCTCCACCTGACGATGTGCCGGACGCTCGTAGGCGTAACGACGATGGCGCGTCCATCGGTGGCAGTGGTCGCTGACCTTGCGCTGCATCCAGTCGCATTGGCGTGGGGCTTGTGGGGCCCTCGACGGCATGGGAAGCAGCGGCTTGTGCGGTAGGGGCAATCCCGTTCAACGTCGGCTTGTTCAACATGGGCTCTGTCCTCAGCGCTAACGCAGGCGCTGCGCGGTGTTACGCAACTCCTGCGTTGTTTCGGCAAAGTTAGCCAGCAGATTTTCGAATCGGGTCTTGTCCAGTGCGAGAAAGTTATGCTCGTAGGAATACACCAACGTGTTCTCGTCCGGGTTGATGGTCAACGCGCCGCGTCGTAGCCGCAGGCCCGGAAAAGCATGGGCAAGCAGCTTGCGCAAGAGGATGTCGTCCTGAGGGTCGGCACGCAGATCGATGATCTCTGCCAACATCGTGAGGCTATCGCCGTTCACATGCAGTGTGAGGTTCATTCCTTCCTGCCACTGTACGGCCTGTGTCGCAGAATTTCCGTTGGCCGCCTGACCACGCCTATCAAGCAGCTTTTGTAGAGTGGAGGATGAGTCCATTGCCAGTATCCGTAGAAAACCATATCGACGGTGAGTGGCTGGAACGCACGCTGTGGTTCCCGGTATCTCGATTAACCTGTGGGACCTGTCGAGACCGGCAACTCCAGAATAAAGTGGTCAGCACAACCTCTGACTTCTGCGAATCACCGCCGTCCGGCCCGTGTGCTCACGTCCACCCACACCGCCAGCACGAGGATGCCGCCCTTGACGATCATCTGCCAGTAACTGTCGACGTCGAGCATGGACATGCCGTTATCGAGACTGGTGATGACCAGCGCGCCAAGCAGGGCACCGTAGACAGTGCCCGAGCCGCCGCGCATGGACGTGCCGTCCGAAAACCGTCTGGCTGGTGACATAACTGAACACACCGAGCAGGACCAGCAACAGCAATACCGGAACGGGGATTCCGTCGTAGCTGTTGAGCACATAGACAAACCCGCCCAACACAGCGCCGATCAATACCACGCGTAACACATCACGGATCATCGAATGTGCCGCCAGCCCGTGCAGGGCTCTATTGCGCCGTTGTTTCCAGGTCAGGAACAGCGTCAGGGCCAGCAACAGTACGCCAAGCGCTGTACCGACAGAGTGCTGCAAATATCCCTGGCCGACGTAGACCAGCGAAGGCGATACCGGGGCGATGGTCGTGCCGCCGGTAATCCCCAGAAGAATGCCGCGAAAGGCCAGCATACCGCCCAGCCCGACAATGAAGGAGGGAATACGCAGGTAGGCCGTCATGTAGCCGTTTGCCAGACCGATCATCAAGCCGCACAGGGCCACCAGACTCAGATTGGCCAGCAGCGGCACGTGGTAAACCACATCCAGAATCGCCGCCAGCCCCCCGAGCAGGCCCAGCAATGAACCCACCGACAGGTCGATCTCGCCACTGATGATCACCAATACCATGCCGCAAGCCAGAATGCCGGTGATGGACATCTGCCGCAGCAGGTTGGAAAGGTTGCGCGGGGTCAGAAACCCTCCATCGGTCTGCCAACTGAAGAACAGCCAGATCACTGCGATGGCAATCACCAGCGCAAGCATTTTGTAGCGGGTGAAGAACTGTTTGACCTGGTTCATCTATGCGGTCTTCCGGGCATTATTGTCAGGGGCATCGGGGTGGCTGAGCGCAGCGGCGAGCACCTGTTCCTGAGTGAGTTCATGGTTGATGAAGTCGCCGCGCAACTGGCCTTCGCCAATCACCAGCACACGGTCGGAGACTCCCAGTACTTCGGCCAGCTCCGAAGAGACCATGATGATTGACACACCTTCGGCCGCCAGCGCGCCCATCAGCTTGTAGATCTCGTACTTGGCACCCACATCGACGCCACGGGTCGGTTCGTCGAGAATCAGAACGCGCGGGCGGGTCAGCAGCATCTTCGCCAGCACGGCTTTCTGCTGGTTGCCACCGGACAGGCTGGTGATCGGCAGGAACGGGCTGGCCGTCTTGAGGTGCATGCGCGAGATTTCCCGGTCGATGCTGCCCAGCTCGGCTTCGGCATCGATGCGGGTCATTTTCGAGTAGGTATCGAGAACCGCGAGGGTGATGTTCTGACCAACGCCCAGGTCCGGAATAATGCCCTGACGCTTACGGTCTTCCGGGACCATGCACAGGCCGGCGCGGATTGATTTGAGCGGCGTGCGCGTGTCGACAGGTTGGCCGTCCAGCCACACTTCACCTGTATATCGGCCCGGGTAGGCACCGAACAGAGCGGACACCAGTTCGGTGCGACCCGCGCCTACCAGCCCGGCAATGCCGAGAATTTCCCCGCGCTTGAGAGCAAACGAAATGTCGTCGACCCGTTTGCGTCCGAGGTTATCGACGTCGTAACAGGTAATGTTTCGCGCCTCGAAAATCACCTCGCCGATCTCATGGGGTTCGGTGGGGTAAAGGTTGCTCATTTCGCGACCGACCATCTGGGTGATGATCTTCGGGATGTCCATGTCCGACATTGCGGTGGTGGCGATGTGCTTACCATCGCGGATCACCGAAATGGTGTCGCACACGGCCGCCACTTCATCGAGTTTGTGCGAAATGTACACGCACGCCACGCCCTTGGCTTTCAGATCACGAATGATGTCCAGCAGCACCTCGATTTCCGAGCGGGTCAGGGCCGAGGACGGCTCGTCGAGGATCAACAGACGAGCTTTCTTGTTCAGTGCCTTGGCGATTTCCACCAGTTGCTGATAACCGCCGCCGTACTGGGAAACCGGCAGAGCCACGTTCATGTCTGGCACTTTGAGCTCACGCATCAACACTTCGGCGCGATGGATCATGGCCGGGTAGTTCATGCGCCCACCCGGGAGCGTCAGTTCATGACCCATGAAGATGTTTTCGGCCACCGACAGGTCAGGCACCAGCGTGAGTTCCTGATGAATGATGACGATACCGGCTGCTTCCGTTTCGCTGATTGACTGCGCCTTGAGGGGGTTACCATCCCAGAGGATCTCGCCGTCCCAGGTGCCGTAGGGGTAAACCGCTGACAGCACCTTCATCAGCGTGGACTTGCCCGCGCCGTTTTCGCCGCACAGGCCGACGCATTCACCGGGCCGGACCTTTATGTCAATGCCGTTCAGGGCTTTGACGCCGTCAAAGGTTTTGACGATGCCGTTCATTTGCAACAGATAGTCGGACATGGCACAGGCTCACACGGGGATCCAAGGGCGTGCCTGAGCCTGCGCAGCCGTGCTGCACAGGCCCAGGCTTTCTATCGACTGATTATCGATAGCTCACTGGCCGCCCATCTGCGCCTTGGTGTAGAACCCGTCTTTCTCCAGCAGGTCGATGTTGTCCTTGGTCAACGGTGTCGGGGTCAGCAGGATGGTGTCGACTTTCTTGCTGCCATTGTCGTACTGCGCGGTAAAGGCAGGCTTCTCGTTGCGCACCAGTTGCACCGACAGTTTGGCGGCTTCGCTGGCAATCAGCTTCAGCGGCTTGTAGACGGTCATGGTCTGGGTGCCATCAATGACCCGCTTGACCGCCGCCAGGTCCGCATCCTGCCCCGAGATAGGCACTTTGCCGGCCAGTTTCTGTGCGGCCAGCGCCTGAATCGCGCCCCCGGCGGTGGCGTCGTTGGAAGCAACGATGCCATCGATCTTGTTGTTATTTCGGGTCAGGGCATTTTCAACAATGCTCAGGGCTTCAGTGGGGTTCCATTCCTTCGCCCACTGTTGGCCGACGATTTTGATATCGCCCTTGTCGATGGCTGGCTGCAGCACCTTCATCTGACCTTCGCGCAGAATCTTGGCGTTATTGTCTGTGGGTGCGCCGCCCAGCAAAAAGTAGTTGCCCTTGGGGGCTGCTTTCAGCACGCCGCCGGCCTGCATTTCGCCGACCTTTTCGTTATCGAAGGAGATGTAAGCATCGATCTCGGCGTTGAGGATCAGCCGGTCATAAGACACCACTTTGATCCCGGCCTTCTTGGCTTCGGCAACGGCGTTGGTCAGCACGGTTGCGTTGAACGGCACGATGACAAGCACATCGACGCCGCGAGAGATGAGGTTTTCGATCTGCGATATCTGTTTCTGCTCGTTGGCATCCGCCGACTGTACGTAGACCTTGGCGTCCAGTTTCTCCGCTGCCGCAACGAAGTAATCACGGTCGCGTGACCAGCGTTCCAGACGCAGGTCATCAATGGAAAAACCGATTTTCGGGTGGGCGGAGTCGGCCATGACCGGCAGGGACAGCAAGGCCAGAGCGCTGGCAAGCAGCGTGCGTTTCAGGGTGTTCATAGCGTGCGTCCTTTTATTGTTGTTCGAAAGACACTTAATGATGTGCAGCGTAATGCCGGTGCAACTGTAGAACGTTGTCGGACGCCGCGGGCACAGATTTGTCGTGAGAATGTCACTGCGGCGTCCGTTCAGCCTTGCTTCAGGAGTAGATAAAGCGGTTGACCACTCCTTCAAGCAATTCCTGCCGACCGCTGACGGCTTGTGGGTTGAGGTCGTTGGCGAACGCATGCTCGGCCAGCGAAGCGAGACTGAAACCTCCGCTAAGTACGGATTGGCCAAACGGCTGCTGCCAGCCTGCGTAGCGCTGGTCCTTGAACTGCTGAAGCTTATCGTTCTGCACCATCGCCGCAGCGCGCTCCAGCGCCAGGGCGAGCACGTCCATGGCGGCAACGTGGCCGTGGAACAGGTCGACTTCGTCGAGGCTCTGACGACGGACCTTGGAATCGAAATTGTAGCCGCCATTGGTGAAACCACCGGCCTTGAGAATCTCGTAGGTGGCGAGGGTCATCTCCTCGACGCTGTTGGGGAACTGGTCAGTGTCCCAGCCGTTCTGCGGGTCGCCGCGGTTGGCATCGATGCTGCCAAAGATCCCCAGCGAGACTGCTGTGGCAATTTCGTGGTGGAAGCTGTGTCCGGCCAGGGTCGCGTGGTTGGCTTCGATGTTGACCTTGATCTCTTTTTCCAGACCGTACTGCTGCAGAAAACCGAACACCGTAGCACTGTCGTAATCGTACTGATGCTTGGTGGGCTCCTGCGGCTTGGGCTCGATCAGCAAGTCGCCTTTGAAGCCAATCTTGTGTTTGTGCTCGACCACCATACGCATGAAGCGGCCCAACTGTTCGCGCTCCTGCCTGAGGTCCGTATTGAGCAGGGTTTCGTAGCCTTCACGACCGCCCCACAGGACGTAGTTGGCCCCTTTGAGTCGCTGGGTGGCGTTCATGGCACTGAACACCTGAGTCGCGGCGTAGGCAAATACTTCAGGGTCCGGATTGCTGGCGGCCCCTGCGGCAAAACGCGGGTTGCTGAAACAGTTAGCGGTGCCCCACAGCAGCTTGATCCCGGTTTGCTCCTGATGACGTTCCAGCTGATCAATCATCTGCGCGAAGTTGTTGCGATACTCCTTGAGCGAGCTGCCTTCCGGTGCCACGTCGGTGTCATGGAAGCTGTAGTAGTCGATGCCGAGTTTGGAGAAAAACTCGAAAGCTGCTTCAGCCTTGCCGATAGCCAGCTCCAGCGGGTCCCCGGAACCTTGCCATGGACGCTTGAAAGTGCCGACACCAAACATGTCGGCGCCCGGCCAGACGAACGTGTGCCAGTAGCAGGCCGCCATGCGCAAATGCTCGCGCATGGGTTTGCCGAGAATCAGTTTGTCGGCATCTTAGTGACGAAAGGCAAGGGGCGAGTCGCTGTCAGGGCCTTCGTAGCGAACCTTGTCGACGGCGGGGAAGTACGGCATCTGCGTTTTCCTTATTGTTCTTGGCGATGCCTCGATACTAGGGTTTGTCTGAAAAGTCAGCCCGCAAGCATCTTTCGATGCAAGCCAGTGTGACCATCGCTTTAAAGCTACTTGCCAGCTTGTCGTAACGC
>NZ_LKBW01000295.1 GCF_002699855.1 Pseudomonas amygdali
CACAATATTCTTTCACGGCTGCGAGTTTTGCCTGCACTGTATATTTACCCATGACGCCTCCAAAGGTTGCGTCCAACCTTCGGGGGTCATACCACTCCAGCGTGGGAATGCAGGTCTCGACGCTCTGCGTCGTCAAGAGGACGCAGAGCGTCCAGAAAGGCATGCGACGCGGAGCGCCGCACGATAATTGCGATGATCGCACGATAGTTGAGATGATCGTTCCGCACGCTCCAGCGTGGGAATGCAGTTCACGACGCTCTGCGTCTTCAAGAGGACGCGGAGCGTCCGGAACGGCATGCGACGCGGAGCGCCGCACGATAGTTGAGGTGATCGTTGCCAGTAACTGTTGCGCAGACATCAGACAGCGTAATCTGCCGGGTCTGACGTCAATCCTCCAGGAGGTCCCACATGTATTGGGCAGAATTTCTTACCGTTGCGCTGATCCACCTGCTGGCCGTCGCCAGCCCCGGTCCGGACTTCGCGGTGGTGGTGCGCGAAAGCGTCACGCATGGGCGCAAGGCCGGTACCTGGTCAGCGCTTGGTGTCGGCTCGGCTATTTTTCTCCATGTGGGCTATTCACTGCTGGGTATCGGGATTATCGTTTCCCAGTCCATCGTGCTGTTCAACGCGCTGAAATGGGCGGCAGCCGCGTACCTGCTGTACATCGGTATCAAGGCCCTGCGTGCCAGACCGGCTGCGGCGACGGGCGATGCCGCCATCAAGGCGATCCCGGGCGAGCGCACAGCAAAGAGTGCCTACATCAGCGGCTTCGTCACCAACGGCCTTAACCCCAAGGCCACGCTGTTTTTCCTCTCGCTGTTCACCGTAGTGATCAATCCGCACACGCCGCTGCTGGTGCAGGGCGGTTATGGGGTCTACCTCGCAGTGGCGACGGCCGCGTGGTTCTGCCTGGTGGCGCGGCTGTTCAGCCAGGCGCGGGTACGCGCGGGTTTTGCGCGCATGGGCCACTGGTTCGATCGGGCCATGGGCGGAGTGCTGGTCGCGCTGGGTATCAAACTGGCGTTCACTGAAGTGCACTGAAGCCTGCATTCAACAACGCTTTTGCCGAGCGTATACCGAGTATGAGTGCCTCTTTCAGGCAGCGAGAGGCGCTTCGAAAAAACATCCCTTTTACTGATTTCACTGGCAGGCGAGGGCTCTAGAGTCCATATTTCCAGCTCCGCCTGTGGACTTTGAAAAGGGACTCATATGTTACAGACTCGCGTTCTTGCGCCCGCCGATGGCGCTTACCAGTACCCTCTGTTGATCAAGCGCCTGCTGTCGTCCGGCAGTCGTTATGAAAAGACGCGTGAAATTATTTACCGCGACTCCGTTCGCTACACCTACCCGACCCTCAGCGAGCGCATCTGCCGCCTGGCTAACGTACTGACGGCGGCAGGCGTGAAAGCTGGCGACACCGTGGCGGTCATGGACTGGGACAGCCATCGCTATCTGGAATGCATGTTCGCCATCCCGATGATTGGCGCAGTGATCCACACCGTCAATGTGCGGCTATCGCCCGAGCAGATCGCCTACACCATCAATCATGCCGATGACCGGCTGGTGCTGATCAACAGCGAATTCACGGGCCTGTATCAGGCGATGTCCGGACATTTGACTACCGTTGAAAAGACCCTGTTGCTGACGGACCTGCCCGACAAGACCGCCGACCTGCCAAACCTCGTCGGCGAGTACGAGACCCTGCTGGCGGCAGCCAGCCCCGAGTACGCTTTCGAGGATTTCGACGAGAACTCGGTCGCGACCACGTTTTACACCACAGGCACCACGGGCAACCCCAAAGGCGTCTATTTCACCCATCGCCAGTTGGTGCTGCACACCATGGGCGTGGCGGCCATCCTGGGATGCGTCGAAAGTCCGCGGCAGTTGGGCAACGATGACGTCTATATGCCAATCACTCCGATGTTCCATGTGCATGCCTGGGGCATTCCCTATGTAGCGACCATGCTGGGCCTGAAACAGGTGTACCCCGGCCGCTACGAGCCCGAGTTGCTGGTAGAGCTTTGGCGCAAGGAGAAAGTGACCTTCTCGCATTGCGTGCCGACCATCCTGCAAATGCTGCTCAACGCCAAGTCTGCTCAGGATGCGGACTTTGGCGGCTGGAAAATCATCATTGGCGGCAGCTCGCTGAACCGCAGCCTGTATCAGGCTGCCAAGGCCAGAGGCATCCAGCTCAGCGCCGCGTATGGCATGTCTGAAACCGGGCCACTGATTTCTGTCGCGCACATCAACGACGAACTGAAGGCCAGCAGCGAAGACGAGCAGATTACCTACCGCATCAAGGCCGGTGTGCCTGGCATGCTGGTAGAAGCAGCCATCGTCGATCAGCAAGGCAACTTCCTTCCGGCCGATGGCGAAACCCAGGGTGAGCTGGTCCTGCGTGCGCCCTGGCTGACCGAAAGCTATTTCCGCGAGCCTGAGAAAGGTGCTGAGTTGTGGGCAGGCGGCTGGCTGCACACTGGCGATGTGGCAACGCTGGACGGTATGGGCTTCATCGATATTCGCGACCGTATCAAGGATGTGATCAAGACCGGCGGTGAATGGATTTCCTCGCTGGAGCTTGAAGACCTGTGCAGCCGGCATCCTGCTGTGCGCGAAGTAGCTGTGGTCGGTATCGCCGACCCGCAATGGGGTGAGCGGCCTTTTGCCTTGCTGGTGATTCGCGACGGCCAGCAGCTTGATGCCAAGGGCTTGAAGGAGCATCTCAAACCGTTCGTCGAGCAAGGTCACATCAACAAGTGGGCAATTCCCAGCCAGATCGCGCTTGTTACTGAAATTCCCAAGACCAGCGTCGGCAAGCTCGACAAGAAGCGCATGCGTCTGGACATTGTGGAATGGCAGAACAGCAACAGCACATTCCTTTCCACGCTGTGACACCTTCTTGTCTTTTCCCGCCCCNCGACTTGCCAAATTTCCAATTTAATCCATCCTCCCCGCCACAGGTTTTTTAGCGGCCTTCCGGAAACGGGCGGGCCAGAGGCGTTGGTCCTGCAAATCACACTTTAGAGGGATCTAGCGTCAGGGCGTGCTGGATATAGTCAGCACAGGGAATGAGCAAGAGCGGAGCTGGCTGTGTGTAGTGATTCGAAGACAGAGTCGTTTTTGGATTTCCCCACTGCCATAACAATAAAACACAAGGAGTAGCGTCGATGACAAGCATATCCCCATTCTGGCGTCGGGCCAGGCTGCCTCTGGCCGTCAGCCTTGCTTCCTCGCTCGCCGGCCCGGCCTTTGGCGTGACCTTCAACGTCGGTGAGATCGAAGGCAGTTTCGACTCATCGCTGTCGGTAGGTGCCAGTTGGTCGACTGCAAACCCCAATAAAAACCTGATCGGTGCCAACAATGGCGGGCGTGGTCTGTCGCAGACCTCCGATGACGGCCATTTGAACTTCAAGCGTGGGGAAACGTTTTCGAAGATTTTCAAGGGCATCCATGACCTGGAACTCAAGTACGGCGATACCGGCGTGTTCCTGCGTGGCAAATACTGGTACGACTTTGAACTCAAGGATGAAAACCGCGAGTTCAAGGACATCAGCGACTCGGGCCGCAAAGAGGGCGCCAAGTCGTCCGGGTTCCAGTTGCTGGATGCGTTTGTGTACCACAACTATTCGATTGCCGATCAGCCGGGTGCGGTGCGCTTCGGCAAGCAGGTTATCAGTTGGGGTGAAAGCACCTTCATTCAGGGCGGCATCAACAGCGTCAACCCGGTCGATGTCTCGGCCTTTCGGCGTCCAGGCTCTGAAATCAAGGAAGGCCTGATCCCGGTCAACATGTTCTACCTGTCGCAAAGCCTGACCGACAACCTGTCTGCCGAGGGCTTCTACCAGCTGGAGTGGGACCAGACTGTCGTCGACAACTGCGGCACCTTCTTCTCGCAGCCGGACGTGATCGCCGATGGCTGCAACAACAACCTCGCGGTATTGCGCAGCCGCAGCGGCCTGAACAGTTCGCTGACGGCTGCCGGTTTGCCAGCAGGCGCACGCGGCGCGGTGTTCAACTCGTTGTCGCAGCAGGGCGTAGTGTTCGGTAACCCGGATGAGGGCGCTGTGGTGCGCCGTGGGCCTGACCGCGATGCGCGTGACAGTGGCCAGTTCGGCTTTGCCTTGCGTTACAACTTCGAGCCGCTGGATACCGAGTTCGGTGCGTACATGATGAATTACCACAGCCGTGCGCCGATCTTCAGCGGACGCGGCGGCTCGGCTGCTTCGTTCAGCCCTCAAGGCCTGGTGGGCTCGCTGGTCCGTAACGGTATACCGGCAGCAACGGCGACGCGACTCGCACCCACGCTACTGCCGGTTGTCGTGGCAGGCAACTCCAGTTACTACGTCGAATACCCGGAAGACATCCGTCTGTACGGTCTGAGCTTCTCGACCACCTTGCCTACCGGCACCGCGTGGAGCGGCGAGATCAGCTACCGCCCGAATGCACCGATTCAGGTCAACACCACCGACATCCTGTATTCGGGTATTTCGCCGCTCAACCCCAACGTTTCGCTGCTGAGCGGGCAGCCCAATACCGATCAGCCCGGTTATCGCCGCAAGGAAATCACTCAGTTGCAAACCACGTTCACCCAGTTCTTCGACCAGGTCATGGGCGCAGAGCGTCTGACGGTGGTCGGTGAAGTGGGCTGGACCCACGTGGGTGGCCTGGAAAGCACTTCCAAAATTCGCTACGGCCGTGACCCTGTGTACGGTCCTGGCCCGCTGCCTGGCGGCCAATGCGCGACGCTCAACGCAGGCACGCTGAACGGTGCCGAGCAGAACAACCTGACCCGTTATTGCGAAGACGACGGCTTTACCACGGCCAACTCCTGGGGCTACCGCGCCCGTGCCATCTGGGATTACAACAGTGTGTTTGCCGGGGTCAACCTCAAGCCGAGCGTGGCTTGGTCGCACGACGTCAAAGGCTATTCGCCGGGCCCTGGCGGCAACTTCGAAGAGGGACGCAAGGCCGTCAGCCTGGGGCTCGATGCCGAGTACCAGAACACCTACACCGCGAACCTTTCCTATACCAACTTCTTTGATGGCAAATACACCACGGTTGATGACCGGGATTTCGTGGCGCTCAGCTTTGGCATGAACTTCTAAGAGCATGGTTTTCAGGATGACGATGAATATGAAAATAACAAAAAGTCTGTTGCAAGCCGGGGTTCTGGGCATGTCGTTGCTGGCGACCAGCGTGATGGCGGCGGTCTCCGCCTCCGAAGCGGCAAAGCTGGGTACCTCGCTGACGCCGATGGGCGCTGAAAAGGCTGGCAATGCGGCCAACACCATCCCTGCCTGGAGCCCGCTGCCGAAAAATGCCGGAGCGGTGGACAGCAAAGGGTTCCTCGCCAACCCGTATGCCAGCGAAAAGCCGTTGTTTACCATCACCGCGGCCAATGTAGAGCAGTACAAGGACAAACTCGCACCGGGCCAGTACGCGATGTTCAAACGTTATCCGGACAGCTACCGGATTCCGGTCTACCCGACCCATCGCGGTGCCACCGTGCCGGATGAGGTGTTTGCCGCCATCAAAAAGAACGCGACGACCACCAAACTGGTCGGTGGCGGCAGCGGTCTGGAAAACTTCGATACGGCCATCCCGTTTCCGATCCCGGCCAGTGGCGTCGAGGTTATCTGGAACCACATCACCCGTTACCGGGGCGGCAGCGTCAAGCGTCTGGTTACCCAGGCCACGCCACAGCCCAATGGCTCGTACAGCCTGGTGTATTTCTCCGATCAATTCGTATTTCGCGACAAGATGAGGGATTTCGATCCGAAAAACCCGGGCAACATCCTGTTCTACTTCAAACAGGAGGTGACCGCCCCAGCACGTCTGGCGGGCGGTGTGCTGCTGGTGCATGAAACCCTGGATCAGGTCGCCGAACCGCGCTCGGCATGGCTGTATAACGCCGGTCAGCGCCGTGTAAGGCGTGCGCCGCAGGTTTCGTATGACGGGCCGGGCACCGCGTCGGATGGTCTGCGTACTTCCGACAACCTGGACATGTACAACGGCGCGCCTGATCGCTATGACTGGAAACTGATCGGCAAGCAGGAAATGTACATCGCTTCCAACAGCCACAAGCTGGACGATCCGACGCTCAAGTACGCTGACATCATCAAGGCTGGCCATATCAACCAGGACTTGACCCGCTATGAGCTGCGTCGCGTCTGGCACGTGACCGCCACCCTCAAGGAAGGTCAGCGTCATATCTACGCCAAGCGTGACTTCTTCATCGACGAAGACACCTGGCAGGCCGCCGTTATCGACCACTATGACGGCCGTGGCCAGCTGTGGCGCGTTGCCGAGGCACACTCGGAAAACTACTACGACAAACAAGTGCCTTGGTACGCGATTGAAACCCTGCACGACCTGCAATCCGGTCGCTACGTGGCACTGGGCATGAAAAACGAAGAGAAGAAGGCGTATGAGTTCGGCTTCACTGCCGGCACCAGCGACTTCACCCCCAACGCGCTGCGTCAGGAAGGGGTTCGTTGATACCTGACCGATACACGCTGTAAATCAATGTCTTGGTCATGTGCTTGAAAAGCCCCTTTAATGGGGCTTTTTCACGTAGAGGACATGGTCTTATAAGCTGTAGGAATTTTGTTACAGTCTTTTCCGTGATGACCTTTCAAAAGAGGCGATTTACCCGCTAGTCTCCGAACACCGCTATGCCGCAACAACGATTTTCACACGAGCCGGCCATGACTGATCTGTCCCGAATGCAAGGGTTCGCAGACAGCGCGATTCCTGCGTTGGAGGGGCGATTTTTTCGCCCGCCACTCCCTGAGGGTTACGTCCCTCGTTCCCGCCTGTGCCAACGCCTCGAGGACGGGCTGAGCGGCAGGTTGCTGCTGGTATGCGCCCCGGCCGGGTTTGGCAAGAGTTCGCTGGCCGTCGAGTTCTGTCAGGGCTTGCCGGACAAATGGCAGAACGTATGGCTGGGGCTGAGCGCGCGGGACAGCGACCCGGGTCGTTTTCTGGAGCGTTTGCTGGGCAGCCTGCAGCAGTTTTTCCCGCAACTGGGCACGCAGGCAATGAGCCTGCTGAAAATGCGTCAGCGCCATCAGCCGTTCGCGTTCGAGGAATGGCTCGACGGTCTGCTCGACGAACTGGCCATGCACCTGATGCTGAGCAAACCGCTGCTGTTGGTGCTGGATGATTATCATCTGGCCCAAGGCCCGGTGCTTGACCGCTGCCTGCAGTTTTTTCTCAATCATTTGCCGGTTGGGCTGGTGGTCATGGTGACCAGCCGACAGCGCCCGGACTGGCACCTGGCACGCCTGCGTCTGACGCGCCAGTTGCTTGAAATCAACGAGCAGGATTTGCGCCTGACGCACGCGGAATCAATGGCAGTGCTGGACCGCCATAGCAGCTCGCTCGACAGTGAGGTGCTGCAAAACCTGATTCAGCGTAGCGAAGGCTGGGTGGCCGGGTTGCGATTCTGGTTGCTGGCAGCGTCTGAAGCGGGTGATGAAAGCGCCTTTTCGCAGGCGCTGCGCGGCAGTGAGGTGCTGATTCGCGAGTACCTGCTTGAAGAGGTGATCGACTGCCTGCCGACCGATGTTCAGGCGTTTCTTTATGACACTGCGTGTCTTGAGCGTTTTTGCGCCGGGCTGTGCGACGCCGCGCGGGACAGCCATGACAGCGTCGAGATGATCCGTTATCTACAGGCGCATCAGGTCTTTTTGGTGCCGCTGGACGAGCAGGGCCGCTGGTTTCGCTATCATCATCTGTTTTCCGATCTGTTGCGCGCGCGTCAGGCTGGCGGCGCGCAACCGACCCGGCTGCACCTTAACGCCTGTCGCTGGTTCAGCACTCAGGGCCAGCTGGATGAAGCGGTGGAACAGGCATTGCGCGCCGGGCATCTGGATGTGGCCGCCAATCTGGTGCAGAGCCTCTCTGAAGAGCAATTGCTGGCCGAGCAGAATGTCGGCATGTTGCTGCGCTGGAAGATGGACTTGCCGGATGATCTGTTGACCAGCACGCCACGCTTGATTGTGCTCTACGCCTGGGCGCTGGGGCTGGCCTGCCAGCTGGACGCCGCCGAGGAACTGGCCAATCAATTGAGCCGGTTCCTGCCAGCGCCCTCGGCGACTGCGCAAAAATCCATGCTCGCGCAGTGGCTGGCGCTCAGCGGCATCATCGCGCGTGGCCGTGGAGACAGTGAAAAGACCGAACGCTATTGCACTGAAGCCCTGCTGACCTTGCCGGAAAAACGCTATGGCCAACGGCTTGTCTGCCTGTCGACGCTGGCCAACCTTGCGGTTGCCAATGGTGATCTGTGGCGCGCCCGCGTGTTGAATCGTGATGCGCTGGAGCTGGCACAGCGGGTTGCCAATCCACTGTTCGAAGCGCTGGCGCATTACGATCGCGCCAGGGTCTTGCAGGCTCGAGGCGAAATTCTGCGTGCGCTTGATGAAGTACGCCGGGGGCAGCAGCGCCTCAAAGGGTTGTCCACCGTGCGCTTGTACGCAGTTCGCGCGCGCCTGACGCTGTATGAAGGCTATTTGCTGACCCTGCGCCTGCAAGTGGACCAAGGGCGGGTTTTATTGCTGGCCGGGCTGGCCGAAGCGCGCGCCTGTCGCGACATCAGTGTGCTGATCGGCCACTGCGTGATTGCCACCATGGAGGGCTGCGCCGGTCGGTTTGCCGAAGCTTTCGCCGAACTTGCCGAGGTCGAACGTTTGATGCACATCTGGGATGTGCCACCGATCTACTATCTGGCGATGGTGACTCTGGTGAAATGCGAATTGTGGCTGCTGCAAGGGCGCATGGACCTCGCCGAAGCCTGGTTGTTGCGCCTGACTCAGGCCTACAACGGCGAGCCGGGCGCTGCGGCCCCCGAGTGTCATCCGCAACTGCCACAACACATCGAATTGCAGCGTGCGGTGCTGGATCGACTGCAGGGTGATGATGTTGCCAGCGAGCAACGTTTGCAGGCGCTGGAGCGGCATGCCCGGGAGGTGGGCGCGCCACTGCTCGGGCTTATCGCGATGACTCAGCAGATAGGTCTGCTGCTGAGCCAGACGCGTCGCGACGAAGCGCGAGAGCTGCTGCTGCGCAGCCTGCAGCCAGCGGCCGGAGGGGCTCTGATCCCCTTCAAAACGCTACTGGGCGAGCACTCCCAGTGGCTGCATGAGCAACTGCTGCAACTGCCGTCCTGCAAGGTTCGCGAGGCCTTGCTGGAAGAGCTCCCGGCCTCCTGCACACCGACACCCGAGCCTGCGCATGACAGCGACTGCCTGAGTGTGCGTGAGCTGGGCGTACTGCATTTGATTGCACAGGGCTGTTCCAACCAGGAGATCAGCGAGCAACTGTTCATTTCCCTGCACACCGTCAAGACTCACGCCAGCCACATCAACAGCAAGCTAGGCGTCGAGCGGCGTACCCAGGCGGTGGCGAGGGCGAAGGTACTGGGCTTGCTGGGTTAGCCGGCAGGGCGACTCATCAACTGATCAGGCCGGGCTGCCCGCCCACAGCGTATCAACCTCTTCCATACCCCAGTCGGTCGGCGTTTCGATTTTGACGATCGCGTCCGGGTCGGCAAAACTGCCCAGATCGATGATCTGCGCGGCGAACGTCTTGCCGGTCCGCGCCGACATGAAGACCTTCACCCTCGGTTTCAGCAGCGACGCCTCACTTTGCTCGACCACAACGCCGAGACGCCCGCTTTCCAGACGCACCAGCGTACCGGTCGGGTATATGCCCACGGTCTTGACGAAGCTTTGAAACACCACATCATCAAAATGGCCTTTCCATGAAGCCATCTCGCGAATCGAATGGGCAACGCCCCAGCCCTTTTTGTAGGGGCGGTCGGAGGTAATGGCGTCATATACATCGCAGACTGCGGCCATGCGCGCAAAGATGCTGATCTGGTCGCCTTTCAGGCCGTGGGGATAGCCCGAGCCGTCGACCTTCTCATGGTGGTGCAAGCACACATCCATCACCGTCGCCGCCACGGGCTGATTTTCCTTGAGTATCTTCAGACCCAGTTCGGGGTGAGCCTTCATGATCTCGAATTCGTCATGGGTGAGGCGGCCCGGTTTATTGAGTACGTGCGGAGCAATCATCATTTTGCCGACATCGTGCATCAGCCCGGCCACACCCGCTTCGCGCACCTGATCATCAGGCAGGCCCATGCGTCTGGCGAGCGCGACCATCAACGCGCAGACCGCCACCGAATGCATGTAGGTGTACTCGTCGGACGTTTTCAAGCGTGACAGGCTGATCAGCGCATGCGGGTGGCGCAGGATCGAACTGGAGATTTCTTCCACCAGCAACTGCACGTTGTCGACATCCATCGCCTGGCCCATGCGGGCTTCGGTAAACATGGCCATGACGGCGTTTCTGGCTCTACCGCAAATGGCCCGGGCGCGCAGGACTTCCTTGTCCAGACTGGCTGGTGCGGTGTCATCTATGGAGGGTGCTGGTGCTGTTTGAGGTGCCTGTACACGGGTTTTTCCGGTTTCGATCCAGACTTCCCGGGTGCCCGATTGCTGGATGCGCTTGAGCACCTCGACGTCATCAAGCATGACTTCGACCAAGCCTATCCAGAATGGATCGTTGGTCCAGCGGCGACAGATTTTATGGATGTACATGCCAAGGGCAAGCTCAGCGACAGGGATTTTTTTCAGCATGCTTAGTCACCCGGGTGTGTTGGCACGGCAGGCAACGGGCAAGCGAAGAAAGCAGACGGCCAACTGCCAGATGAGGCCAGCAGAGTGCAAGGGCTACCGATCGACATGATTTCACCTCGTTGACTGCAAGGATCATCCTGATCTCAAGGTGCTAGTATAGGGCGCTGCCTGCGAAAAAATCTTGTCTATTTGTTGTGTCAGCAACCCGTCAGGCAGCCCGCAGTGCCCTGTGCAAAACAGGCGCAGTGTAGATTTCCTGACGCGTTCAAGTGCTGAAAAGCATCTTCAGGCAGCGGGTGCCGCACCTGGCAAGTGATGATACTGACGGGCAAAGTACACCAAGGCGTCTGACTCACCCTGATGCCTGATATCCAGCACTTGGCAAAAGAGAATGTCATGTGTGCCGACGCTGACGGATTGGGTCACCTTGCAGTCGAGGGCCAGTTTGGCGCTGTTCAGTATCGGCGCACCCGTCACTCCGCTTTCCCACTGGCCACCGTCAAAACGCTCCTGCTGTGAACGCTTGCCGCCGAACAGGTTGGAGAGGTCCTGCTGACCGTTGCCCAGTGTGTTGACGCACAACAGGCCGTTCTCGATGAAGGTTTCGTATACCGATGCGCTGCGATTGATACAAACCAGTAGCGTGGGAGGCTGGTCGGTCACGCTGCAAACCGCTGTCGCAGTAAAACCGGCGCGGCCGCCGGGGCCATCGGTGGTAATGACGTTGACGGCTGCAGCAAGGCTGGACATCGCATCGCGAAACGCCAGCTGGCTGACCGGGGCAGCAGGGAGGGTGGCAAGGGTTTCAGAGTCGGCATGCATGGTATGAGTCCTTTCAGGTCTGTGCGTTGAGAAAGTCGAGCAGGGTGCGTTGGAAGGGCAGTGGGTCGGTGATGTTCGAGGCGTGGCCGCCATATTCCAGCAACACCAGCCTGGCGTTGGGCAGTGCCTCGGCCAGATGTTGCGATTG
This sequence comes from Pseudomonas amygdali, assembly GCF_002699855.1. GTDB lineage: Bacteria > Pseudomonadota > Gammaproteobacteria > Pseudomonadales > Pseudomonadaceae > Aquipseudomonas > Aquipseudomonas amygdali. Next base: position 11,614 of record NZ_LKBW01000295.1, read on the forward strand.
TTGCCAGGGCACCAGCATGTCGTCGCGGTTGGCAATCAGCAGGGTCGGTGTCTGGATACGAGCCAGACTGGCCTCCACGTCGAAGGTTTGCAGTGCATGAATACGTCGCAGCAGGTTGTCGGTGTCGGGAAAATGCGCCAGCGCATGGGCCTCGTCATCGGCCAGCCGGGCACCGTTGGCGGCGATCCAGTCTGCCGGGTACAGAAACAGTGCCTGCGCTTGCACGTAGGCGTCCGGCCCGCTGTTCAACAACAGTTTTTTGCGCACTGAAAAGCAGCGCGCGCTGTGCGGGTTGGGGCTGCTCCACGCATTGATCAGCACCTGACTTTGCAACAATTCGGGGCGCAACAGCGCAATCTCCAGGCCCACCAGCCCGCCCAGCGCATGACCCATGAAATGGCAACGCTGGATATCGAGCGAGTCGAGCAGGGTCAGCAATTCCATGGCCATATGGCGGATCGAATAGTCTGCCGGCAAATCCGCAGGGCTGCGTCCAGTCCCGGCATGATCGTAGACCAGTACATCATGGTCGCGGGTCAGCGCAGCCAGGTCATCCGCCCAGTAACGGCTGGATCCGCCCAACCCGGAACTGAGCACCAACAGGGGCGCATCGGCATGCTGACATCGATGAATTTCATGAAACATGCACGTTCTCCGGGTGGGCTTCAGGTCGGTTTTTAAGTCAGTGCTCAGCCAATGTGGGCGATGCTGGCGATCTCGATCAGGGCCTCGGGTTTCACCAGGCCGCACTGGATGCAGTAACGGGCCGGTTTCTCGCCCGCGAAGTATTCGGCGTACACCTCGTTGACCTTGGCGTAATCGGCCCAGTCGCGAATCATGATCATGTTGAAGGTGACATTGTCCATTGTCCCGCCAGCGGTTTCGACCACGCTTTTGATGGTTTCCAGCACATGACGGGTCTGGGCGGTCGCATCGCCGACATGCACCACATTGTTGTCCTTGTCGAACGGCAGGGTGCCGGAAACGTAGAGCACGCCATCGGCCATTGAACCCGGCACAAATGGAGCAATGGGCTTGGTGGTGCCAGCGGGAATAATCGCTTTCTTGGTCATGCGTATGTCCTCACGAAGGTTGCCCGACAGGGCTGAAAGTGGTGCAGAAGTCATCGACACTGGAAACCCAGCCGAAGAAGGTTTCGATGTTGAACAGCGCGGCTTGCTGAGCGAATTCGGGGCCTGCCTGATGGGTTGCATCCGCCAGCACCACGCCGAAGTACTCCAGGTGGAAACCGTCACGCAGGGTGGATTCAACGCAGACGTTGGTGGCGATGCCGGTGAACACCAGATTGCGAATGCCGCGGCTGCGCAACACGCTGTCGAAACTGGAATTGAAGAAGCCGCTGTAACGGATTTTCGGCACCACAATGTCGCCAGGCTGTGGCTTGAGTTCATCGACCAGTTGATAGTCCCATCCGCCTTTGGCCAGCAGTTGCCCTTCGAGCTCCGGGCGCTTGCGCATGGTTTTCAGGGCATTGGACTTATGCCAGTTCGGCGAGCCGGGCCCTCCCGCCTCGACATAGGCCGGGTCCCAGCCATTCTGAAAAAAGATCACCGGGATGCCTGCTGCACGCGCTGCGGCACAGGCCTTGTTGATATTGGCGATAACCGGCCCGGTGCTGCTGACATCGAACCCCGCAAGGTCCAGATAACCCCCCAGCGATGCGTAGGCGTTCTGCATGTCGACGACCACCAGCGCTGTTTCGCCGGGTTTCATGCGCAGCGGCTCGGGACGGGCGGGCAGCACACGGGCGGGTTGCCCGTCCGGCAGGTCGACGCCTGCGACAGTTGCCGAAGCATTCATCAGACCACCTCCTTGAGCTGCGCGATGTGCTTGCGACTGGTCATCAGCGGCTGGATTTTCTCGCCGAAATCCTCGACGCCTTTCACGAAGTCATCGAAGGTCAGCATCACGCCCTGAGTCCCCGGCACACTGGCGACTTCATCGAGCATTCGCGCCACGGTGGCCCAAGAGCCGACCAGCGTGCCCATGTTGATGTTGACCGCCGAGGTCGGGTCGGCCATCTGCCGCAGGTTCGAACCGGCGCTCTTATCCGCCGAGCCCTTCTCGCTCAACCAGGCGATGGCCTCTTCGTCGGCACCGTCCTTGATGTGCTCCCAGCGAGCCCTTGCCGCTTCATCGGTATCGTCGGCGATGATCATGAACAGCACGCAGGAGGTAACGTTGCGGCCGGTCTTTTCGTTGGCTTCGATCAGTTTCTGTGCGGTGGGCGCAAACGCAGTAGGGGTGTTCAAGCCCTTGCCGAAGCAGAAGTTGTAATCGGCGTACTGCGCTGAGAAAGCCATGCCTGCTTCGCTTTGACCGGCGCAGATCAGCTTCATGTCGGCCTTTGGACGAGGGCTGACGCGGCAGTCCTGCATGCTGAAATGCTCGCCCTTGAAATCACTGCTGCCGGTGGCCCACAGGTCGCGCAGAACCTGGGCGTATTCGGCCAGGTATTCATAGCGGGTATGGAAGAACTCATCGCCGGGCCACAGGCCCATCTGCTCGTATTCGGGTTTCTGCCAGCCGGTGACCAGGTTGATCCCGAAGCGGCCATTGGAGATCGAATCGATGGTCGAGGCCATGCGTGCCGCGATGGCAGGTGGAATGGTCAGAGTGGCCACGGTGGCGAACAACTGGATCTTGCTGGTCACTGCCGCCAGCCCCGCCATCAGCGTGAAGGACTCCAGGTTGTGCTCCCAGAACTCTGTCTTGCCGCCGAAGCCGCGCAGTTTGATCATCGATAACGCAAAGTCGAAACCGTAGCCCTCGGCCGTCTGCACGATCTGTTTGTTCAGCTCGAAAGTCGGCATGTACTGCGGTGCGTTGCTGGAAATCAGCCAGCCGTTGTTGCCGATGGGGATGAAGATACCGATGTCCATATAAGGCCTCTCTGCGTTGGTAGATGCGTGCAAGAGCACTTGATTCATCTCTTAATTCGCCATTGCATTAAGCGGGCCAAAATTTTTATTGTTTTTATTCAATCGCTTAAAAATAAAACTCATTTTTTGCAGACCGTTTGGTCTAAATCAGAGCGCTTGGTTTGTGCAGGGCGCACGCAGATGGGGCAGAGCCGACCGGCTGGGTAACCCATATCGACAAAACAGCTTCGCCCGTTAAGATGCCCGCTCATTTCGGCATCACTGGATGGATGTGCGTGAACAAGAAACCTTCTGTGACGGAGCCCGCGAGCAAGCGCGGACGCAAGGTCAAGCCCGAAACCGTGGTCAAGACCACTCGCGAGCCCAGTGCTACTTCCCTGAAGCGGCGCATGCGCCTGATGGAAGGCAAGCGCACGCTGATTCTCGATGCGGCGCTGGAGATATTTTCCCGCTATGGCGTGCACGGCAGCAGCCTGGATCAGGTCGCGAGCCTGGCGGATGTTTCCAAGACCAACCTGCTGTATTACTTCAGCAGCAAGGATGATCTGTACCTCAACGTACTGCGTCAGTTGCTTGAAGTCTGGCTGAGCCCGCTGGTGCATTTCACTGCCGACAAGGAGCCGGTGCAGGCTATCGGTGCCTACATCAAGGCCAAGCTGGAAATGTCTCGCGATCACCCGGCCGAATCACGGCTGTTCTGTATGGAAGTGATGCAGGGCGCGCCGCTGATTCAGGGCGAGTTGCAGCACCCGTTGCGCGACACGGTGCAGGCCAAGGTGGCAGTCATTCAGCACTGGATCGACAATGGCCAGTTGGCCCCGATTAACCCGCACCATCTGATTTTCACCCTGTGGGCGACCACTCAGCATTACGCCGATTTCCGCACTCAGGTCGAGGCCGTGACCGGCAAGACGCTGGACGACCCGGTGTTTTTCGAAGAAGTGCTGGCGAGCCTGCGCAGCATGATCCTGGACGGCATCCTGCCGCGTACTGCCTGAAAAATTGCGCGGGCCCCGACACGCGCACCCTGGACGCGCAGCGAATGCAGGTCATGCACAAACCAAGTGCTCTGATTCAGACCATTTGATCTGTTCTGCGCGGTGAAATCGAGTCAGGCCGTTGTTCCATAGCGTTTTCCCGGTAGTGGCATGGATGCTGCTACGGCCTGAGAGTCGGCCAGGTGCTGCCCTCATCGGCCATTACCCTCAGGAAAACGTCTATGTACAAGAAACTGTTGCCCGGGACATTGTGTGCGGCTGTAGCGTTCGGGGCCGCCGGCTTCGCTCAGGCCGAGGGCTTGACCCTGAAGGGCCCTGCGAAAATCGCCATGGTCTACATTAGCCCGCGGAATGATGGCGGCTGGACTCAGGCATTCGATGAGGCGCGCGTGAAGCTTGAAAAGGATCTGGACACAAAAATCCAGTTCGTTGAAAGCGTGCCCGAGAACGCCGCTGCCATTACCCCAGTGGTCGACCGGCTCATCGCGCGCGGTGCCAATATCATCGTCGGTACTGCATTCGGTTACTCAGATACCTTCCTTGCGCTGGCCAAAAAATACCCTGATGTCGCGTTCCTGAACGGCTCGGGCACCACCAACGCGGCGAACCTCGAATCGTTTTATGGCCGTACCTACGAGAGCCAGTACCTGTGCGGCATGGCCGCTGGTGCTGCGTCGAAAACCGGCAAGCTGGGCTTCGTCGCCGCCAACCCGTTCGGCCAGGTCAACTGGACCATCAACGCCTACGAACTGGGTGCCCGGCAGATCAATCCGAAAGCCACCGTCACTGTGGTTTATACCGGCGCCTGGAATGACCCGGTCAAGGAGCGCGCGGCAACCATGGCATTGATCGACAACGGCGTCGATGTGGTCGGCCAGCACGTCGACAGCCCGACACCGCAGATCGTCGCTCAGGAGCGCGGCATTCCTGGCACCGGCCACCATCGGGATCTGAGCGAGTTTGCCCCCAAGGCAACCGTCTGTTCTTCGTTGTGGGTCTGGGACCGCTTCCTGGGGCCAGAGCTCAAAAAGGTCATCGCGGGCAACTGGACCCCGCCTGCCAACGGTGCACTGCTGTCGATGCAGCAGGGCGGCACCGATATCACGCTGAGCAAAGACCCGATCATTTCGGAAGACAATCGCAAAAAGATCATGGCCGAGCGTGACGAACTGCTGGCAGGCAGGAAAATCATCTACAGCGGACCGCTGGCGGACCGTGACGGCAAGGAGCGGGTTGCGGCCGGTCAGCAATTGTCTGACCCGGATCTGTGGAAAATGGACTGGTTTGTCGAAGGCGTGAAGACTCAGCAATGAGTCAGGTCAACGCGCTGCAACTCACTGGCATCAGTAAATCGTTCGATGGATTCAAGGCGCTGATCGATGCCGACTTCACCGCCTGTTGGGGCGAAGTGCATGCGTTGCTGGGCGAGAACGGTGCAGGCAAGTCATCACTGATGAACATTGCAGCCGGGCTGTACGCACCGGAAACCGGCACGCTGCTGCTGGACGACAACCCGGTTCAGCTTCAGGGGCCCAGGGACGCCAGTCGTTACCGGATTGGCATGGTTCACCAGCATTTCAAGCTGGTGAAGCCCTTTACAGTGGCGCAGAACATTCTGTTGGCGCTGCCTGAGCAACCGGGCGAAGGCAGCTATCGAAAGCGTCTGCGTGCGCTGGAGCAAGAGATTGTCAGCAAGGCGGACGAACTGGGGTTTGCGATTGACCCGGCCCGGACCGTCGACAGCCTGTCGGTTGCCGAGCAGCAGCGCGTCGAGATTCTCAAGGTGCTGCTGGCCGGTGCGCGCATTCTGATCCTTGATGAGCCGACCGCAGTCCTGACCGATCAGGAGGCCGAACGTTTGCTGCTGACCGTTCAGGCCTTAGCGCGGCAGGGCGCTGCGGTGATTCTGGTGACGCACAAGATGGCCGACGTCAAACGCTATGCCGACCGTGTGACCGTGATGCGCGGCGGGCGCACCGTGCAGACTGTTGACCCGCAGAAGGTGAGTGTCGAGCAACTGGTGCAACTGACCGTGGGCGAGTCGGTGCCGGTCGCAGAACATCATTGCGCAACGCCTGGTGAGGTTCGTTTACAGGTACGCGATTTGCGCAGCGTCGGCAGCGGCGCACTCAACGGCGTGAACATGACCCTGCACGCCGGGCAGATCTACGGTATTGCAGGCGTTGGCGGCAATGGTCAGGCCGAACTGGCCAACGCATTGATGGGGCTGCCGCAGGCCACCGAGGGCGAAATCCACATGGCCTCTTTTGGCGACCTGCGCAGTGCGTCGGCTGATCAGCGTCGGCAACTGCGCATCGCTTCCATCCCGGCGGACCGCTACGGCGCGGCGCTGGCCGGATCGCTGTCGGTAGCCGAGAACTTCGGCATCGGCAACATCCATAGCGGGCAATACGGTTCTTTCTGGCGTCTGGGCTACAAGCGCCTGAAACAGGACGCGCAACGCGCAGTGGCGGACTTCGATGTGCAGGGCGTGCGCTCTCTCGATCAGAAAGCTGCACTGCTGTCGGGCGGCAACGCACAGAAACTGGTGATCGCCCGTGAATTCAGCCGCGACCCGCAATTGGTGCTGGTGCATAGCCCGAGCCGTGGCCTGGACGTGCGTGCCACACAGGCAGTGCATGCCCGCCTGCGCGCGGCACGCGATGCAGGCGCTGCGGTGCTGGTGATCAGCGAAGACCTGGACGAAGTATTGAGCCTGGCTGACCGTATCGGCGTAATGAACGGCGGGCGTGTCGTCGCCGAGTTCGATTACCCCGCTGACCGTCAGGCTATCGGCAAAGCGATGGTGAGCCATGAGTGACACAACTGCATTGCAACACACTGCTCCGGCACGCCAACCGTTGCTGTCGCGCCGCTACACGCTGGAACTTCGTCAGCAGACTGGCTGGCCCTTGCAGGCGCTGATCATAGCCCTGGCGTTGCTGGTCGGCCTGGCGATCTGTACCACTATCCTGATTCTTGCCGGGGTGCCTGCTGACGAGTTGCTCAACGAATTCGTCGTTCAAACGGTGTTCGATGCCCAAAACTTCAAGGCTGTGCTGTTTCAGGCGTCGCCGATGATTATGGTCGGCCTGGCCGGGTGCATGGCGTTTCGTGCGCGCTTCTGGAACCTGGGGCTGGAGGGCCAGATGATCTGGGGAGCGATTGGTGCCACGGCGATTTCGCTGTTCCAGGTGGGGCCGGAAGTTCTGCGCCTGCCGCTGATGATGGCGGCGGCTGTGATCTGCGGGTTGCTGTGGAGCCTGGGGCCGGTACTGTTGAAGCTCAAGTGGCAGGTCAACGAGATCATCTCGACCCTGATGCTCAATTACATCGCCGCCAACTTCCTTCTGCATCTGGTTTATGGCAGTTGGAAGGACCCGCGAGACAACTTTCCCTACTCGCCTGCGTTTCAAAGCTTTGAGCGTTTGCCTGATCTGTTTGCGGGGTATAACGCAGCGATCCCCCTGGCGCTGTTGGTCACCGGCCTGACCCTGTGGTTTGTCGGTGTCTCGCGGGCCCGGCTGTACCTGCGCTTCGTCGATGCCAACCCGAAGGTCGCCGGGGCTGTGGGTGTGCCGGTGCGCAAGATGATCATCGGCACTGTGCTGCTTTCAGGTGCACTGGCAGGGCTCGCAGGTTTCGTTGTGACGTCCGGGCAGGAAGGGCGCCTTACCCAGTCGTTCTATCAGGGCTACGGTTTTTCCGGGATTCTCATCGCCTTTCTGGCCCGCAATAACCCGGTGGCCGCCACCGTGGTCGCGCTGCTGATCGCCATGCTGTTCGTGGCCGGGCGCAACCTGCAGGTGTTCTATCAGATTCCGTTTTCGATGGTGCAACTGATCCAGGCAATCCTGGTGATCTGCGTCGCGTCGTCGGACTTTTTCATCCGCCATCGCCTGCGGCGCATTCAGGCAGGAGAACGTTGATGGAGCTTATTTCCCACTGGTTGGGCAGCGCACCGGATTTCGCCGTGCCGTTTGCGCTGGCCGCACTGGGCCTGATCCTCATCGAGCGCAGCGGTGTACTGGCGCTGGGCGTCGAGGGGCTGATGCTGGTCGGCGCATTGGCAGGCATCGGTATGCAGTTGAGCCTGGGCTCGCCTGGTCTTTCGCTGCTGGCGTCGATGGTGGCGGCAGGTCTGGTTTCGTTGCTGTTTGCGCTGATGGTGTTGGTGCTGCGGATCAATCAGGTGATTGCCGGCCTGGCGCTGGTGTTCTTCTGTCAGGGTTTGACCGGGCTGCTGGGTACGCTGCTTGGCTGGACCAACCGGCCAGTCAGCGGCTTGCAGGCGGTCGAGCTGTGGCCGTTGTCCGAGCTGCCTGTGGTGGGCCGGGTCTTTGTGCAGAACCCGTTGGTGTACCTGACCGTGGTGATTTTCATCGCGGTGGTCTGGCTGCTCGATCGTACGCGCACCGGGCTGCGTCTGCGCGCGGTCGGCGAGAACCCGCAGGCCGCCGATGCCGCAGGCATTTCTGTGTTGGGTTACCGCCTGGCGGCAATTGTCGCCGGTTCTGCATTGATGGGGCTGGCGGGCGGCTTCATTGCCGTACTCAGTACCAAGATGTGGATCGCGGACATGACAGGCGGACGCGGCTGGATTGCGGTTTCGCTGGTGATCTTCGCGCGCTGGTCGCCCTGGCGTGCGTTGGCCGGTGCTTTGCTGTTCGGTGGCATCGAGGCGCTGATTCCGCAATTGGCGGCTACGGGGGTGCGCCTGCCTCAGTATTTCGTCTTGATGACGCCCTACGCGGTCACGTTGTTGGTGATGGTCTGGGTGGCAAGCGTCAAGCGTCAATCCAGCAGTCAGCCGGGTGCGTTGGGCGAGCCTTATATTCGTGAGGAACGACGCTGAGCAAAACACGTCAAGCGCCGTAATACGGGCGGTTCAGCAGGGGTTAAGGAATTTTTGACAGCCGGCATGCTCTAATCCGGTTACCAGCGTTCGTCAAAACCAGGAGTTCCTGAATGTTTACCTCGCGTCGTTTGATCATTGTTGCCACCGCCGTAGCCATGCTGTCGGGCTGTGCAACATCCAATCCCTATGACAATCAAGGCCAGGCGCAAAGCTCCGGTGGCATGAGCAAAACAGCCAAGTACGGCGGACTCGGCGCATTGGCCGGTGCAGTAGCAGGTGCCGCCATCGACCACAATCATCGTGGCAAGGGCGCATTGATTGGTGCTGCCGTTGCGGGCGCTGCATCGGCGGGGTATGGCTATTACGCAGACAAGCAGGAAGCAGCATTGCGCGCGAGCATGGCCAATACTGGCGTCGAGGTGCAGCGTCAGGGCGACCAGATCAAACTGATCATGCCGGGTAACATCACGTTCGCAACGGACTCTTCGGCAATCGCCAGCAGCTTCTATTCGCCGCTCAACAACCTGGCGAATTCGCTCAAGCAGTTCAACCAGAACAACATTGAAATCGTCGGTTACACCGACAGCACCGGCAGCCGCCAGCACAACATGGACCTGTCGCAACAGCGCGCACAAAGCGTTGCGACGTACCTGACTTCGCAGGGCGTTGATCAATCGCACCTCTCCGTGCGAGGCGCGGGCCCCGACCAACCGATTGCCAGCAACGCCGATGTCAATGGCCGCGCCCAGAACCGCCGTGTCGAGGTAAACCTCAAGCCGATTCCGGGTCAGCAGTACTGATCAACAACGTTGCGTCGCGGGTTGGTTGAATGCGGGGCAAAGTGGGAGCGAGCTTGCTCGCGAAGGCGATGGCTAAAACGCTAGTTTTGCGGCGGCCTTTATGGCCTTTTCGCGAGCAAGCTCGCTCCCACGAGTCACTATCAATGCTGTGCTGGATACTGCTCATTCAGCAGGTCCAGCAGCCGGTCTTTTTCTTCCCATAGCGCATTGATCCACTGCTGGAATTCCAGGCGGTACTCGCCGTCCTGGTCGTAATTTTTGCCGAGAAACTGCTGCGGGATTTTGATCTCTTCGAAGTGGGCAACCACTTCCCTCACGTTACCGCACAGCAGGTCCCAGTAGCCGGGTTGTCCGCCAGGGTAATGGATGGTCACGTTGATGATCGACTCCAGCTGTTCGCCCATCGCATCGAGCACGAAGGCAATGCCGCCAGCCTTGGGTTTGAGCAAGTGGCGGAAGGGCGAGTTCTGCTGCGCGTGCTTACCGGCGGTGAAGCGCGTGCCTTCTGCGAAGTTGAAAATCCCCACCGGGTTGTGACGAAACTTCTCGCAGGTGCGGCGGGTGGTTTCCAGATCCTTGCCTTTCTTTTCCGGGTGTTTCGCAAGGTACGCCTTGGAGTAACGCTTCATGAACGGAAAACCCAACGCCCACCACGCCAGACCGATGATCGGGACCCAGATCAACTCCTGCTTGAGGAAGAATTTCAACGGACGAATGCGTCGGTTGAGCACGTATTGCAAGACCATGATGTCGCCCCAGCTCTGGTGATTGCTGGTGACCAGATACGAGTGTTTGTAATCGAGCCCTTCCAGCCCGCTCAGGTGCCAGCGGGTGTGGCAGAGCAGTTTGATCCAGGCATTGTTGTTGCCTATCCAGGTTTCATGGATGTGGCTCATCAGCCAGTCGGTAAAGCGCTGTGCCGCAGAGAAGGGCAGGCAGATCTTGAGGATCGTGACCGCGAACAGCACCGTGCAACAGACGATGGTGTTCAGCGCCAATAACAGCGATGCGATGACGCCGCGCAACGGGGCAGGCAGGAAATCCATGAAGGAGATGGCTCCGGAAGTTGTCGAAAGCCGCAGATGGGTCTGCGGCATCATGAGTAGGCATCAGGACAGCGTGTCGGCCTGTATCGCCGTCAGTGCGATGGTATAGACGATGTCTCCACCTGTGCGCCACGTGGCAGGTCGTTCACCGGCTTGCGCAGGCCTTGCAGCATCGGGCCAAGGCTTACACAGTCGGCACTGCGTTGCACCGCCTTGTAGGTGGTATTGCCAGTATTGAAGTCCGGGAACACGAACACGTTGGCACGTCCTGCCACCGGGCTGTCCGGGGCCAGCTGTCGGGCGACATGTTCGTTGGCGGCCGCATCATACTGCAGCGGCCCGTCGATCAATAGATCGCGCCGGGTTTCCCGTGCCAGTTGCGTTGCTTCGCGGACCTTCTCCACTTCTTCGCCGCTGGCCGAGTTGCCGCTGGAATAGCTGATCATCGCTACCCGTGGCGAAATGCCGAACGCAGTGGCTGAGTCGGCGCTTTGCAAGGCGATCTCGGACAGCTCGCTGGCACTCGGATGCGGGTTCATGATGCAGTCGCCGTACATCAGCACCTGCTCGGGGAACAGCATGAAAAATACCGAAGACACCAGCGTGCAGCCCGGCGCGGTCTTGATCAGTTGCAGGGCCGGCCGGATGGTGTTGGCGGTGGAGTGAATGACGCCCGATACCAGCCCGTCGACTTCGTCCAGCGCCAGCATTACGGTGCCGATGACCACCGGGTCTTCGAGCTGTTGCTCGGCCATGGGCGCGTTCAGGCTTTTGTTTTTGCGCAGTTCCACCATCGGCGCAACATAGCGCTCGCGAATCAGCTCCGGGTCAAGAATCTCCAGCCCCGGTGGCAGCTCGATACCGTGTGCCTGAGCCACGGCCTGAACTTCCTCGGGTCTGGCCAGTAACACACAGCGCGCGATACCGCGCGCCTGGCAGATGGCCGCCGCCTGAATGGTCAGCGGTTCGTTGCCTTCGGGCAGGACAATACGCTTGTTGGCTGCCTGCGCTCGCTGGATCAGTTGATAGCGAAACACGGCAGGCGACAGGCGCAGCTCGCGGGGTGTTCCGCAGCGCTGGTGCAGCCAGCCGGCGTCCAGATGGCCGGCCACGAAATCGGTGATGTTTTCCGCGCGCTCGCGGTCATCGATGGGGATTTCCTTGTTTAACTGATTGAGCCGGTTTGCCGTGTCATAGGAACCGCTGCTGACCGACAGCACAGGCAGACCGGCCTGGAATGCACCTCGGCACAGTTCCATGATGCGCGGGTCGGGCACGGTATCGCTGGTCAGCAACAGGCCCGCCAGCGGTACGCCATTTATTGCCGCCAGGCTCACTGCCAGAATGATGTCGTCACGGTCGCCCGGCGTCACGACCAGCACGCCCGGCTTGAGCAGTGGAACGGTATTGAGCACCGTTCGGGCACAGATAATGATTCTGGACATGCGCCGCTGATCGTAATCGCCTGCGTTGAGTACCTGCGCGCCTAGCAATTCGGCCACATCACGAGTGCGCGGCGCATTGAGTTCAGCGCGATAGGGAATGCAGCCCAGCAGTCGGAAATCGCCACTGCGCAGCAGTGGAGAGTGCTCTTTCAGGCGAGAGGAGAAGACTTCCATGCTCTCTTCGGTGCGCACCTTGTTGAGTATCACGCCCAGCACCTTCGGGTCCTTGGGGCCACCAAACAGCTGGGCCTGCAATTCGACCCTGCCCGACAGCTCGGCAAGCACTTCGTTTTCCGGGGCAGAGACCAGAATGACGTCAGCATCCAGGCTCTTGGCCAGATGCAGATTGACCCGCGCGGCATAACTCGCGCTGCGGGTCGGGACCATGCCTTCGACCACCAGCACGTCCTTGCCGACAGCTGCCTGTTGATAAAGATTGATGATCTCTTCGAGCAGTTCATCCAGTTGACCATCGCCGAGCATGCGCTCGACATGCGCCAGCCCCAGAGGCTTGGGCGGCTTCAGGCCGTGGGTGCGGGCCATCAGTTCGGTCGAGCGCTCGGGGCCCAGATCGCCGGGGTGCGGCTGGGCAATCGGTTTGAAAAAACCTACTTTCAAGCCTGCGCGCTCCAGTGTGCGCACCAGGCCCAGGCTGATAGAGGTCAACCCCACGCCGAAGTCAGTGGGGGCGATAAAAAAAGTCTGCATACTGGCTTCTCGATTGAGCAGTGCAAGGGTCGGAGCACATAGGGAACAGCTGCTGACCAAAAAAGTCCGGAAATCGTCTAACGCGATTTCTCTGCGGCAAGACTATCGTTATCTGCGGCGTTAGCACACCAGCCGCAGCGAAAGGCCTGACCTGTCATCTGTTGGCGTTTTATCGGGTCAAGAACCCAGGCTCGCGACTGCCATGGCGGCTGATGGCGCAGGTGCTGAGTGTGGCCGCAGGACAGCACGGCAATCCAGTGCCCTTCTTGATCCTGTTGCAAGTTGATAACAGTTGAACCTTCCATTCTGGGCCGTTTGTCAGAGTTGCGTTCGCTTTCGGGCGATTGCTTGGTTAAACTTGCTCGTTCTTCAATCTTAAGCAAAAGGTCTTGTCCCCATGCCGATCGCCGCCAATAAGGCTGTCTCCATTGACTATACCCTGACCAACGACGCTGGTGAGGTCATCGACAGCTCTGCCGGTGGTGCGCCGCTGGTTTACCTGCAAGGTGCAGGCAACATCATCCCGGGCCTGGAAAAGGCGCTGGAAGGCAAGGACGTCGGTGACGAGCTGAAGGTAGCCGTCGAGCCGGAAGATGCCTATGGTGAATACTCCGCCGAACTGGTCAGCACCCTGAGCGCCAGCATGTTCGAAGGTGTCGACAAACTCGAAGTCGGCATGCAGTTCCACGCATCCGGTCCGGACGGCGGCATGCAGATCGTGACCATCCGCGATCTGGACGGCGATGACGTTACTGTTGACGGCAACCACCCGCTCGCGGGCCAGCGCCTGAACTTCGACGTAAAGGTTGTGGCTATCCGCGATGCCAGTGAAGAAGAAATGGCTCACGGCCATGTTCACGGTGAAGGCGGTCATCAACACTGATTTGTGCTGCTAAGCTCAGGTCACTGAAAAGGCGCCCTGGCTGTTCTGCGATGACGACTTTCGTTACGCGTGCGGTCACGGTGCCTTTTTTCAGGCTGTGGCTTTGGGTTACTTGTTTCAAAAGGGGTTCTCATGAGTGCTTTTCACGACATCAAATTGAAAGCGCTGGGTGGTCAGGAACTGCCGATGGCGGGTTTCAAGAACAAAGTGGTTCTGTTGGTCAACGTCGCGTCCAAATGCGGGCTGACACCGCAATACGCAGCACTTGAAAACCTCTATCAGCAATACAAGGACAAGGGCCTGGAGATTCTCGGGCTGCCGTGCAACCAGTTTGCCGGGCAGGAACCGGGCAGCGAAAAAGAGATCGCCGAATTTTGCGAACTCAATTACGGCGTGACCTTTACGCTGGGTGAAAAACTCGACGTCAATGGCCCTGACCGGCATTCGCTTTATCGCCTGCTGGCTGGCGAAGGCGCCGAGTTTCCCGGGGATATCACCTGGAATTTCGAAAAGTTTCTGGTCGGCAAGAACGGTGGCGTGAGCGCGCGTTTCTCTCCGCGTACTGCACCGGATGATCCCGCAGTGATTCAGGCCATTGAAAAGGCCTTGGCACAAAGCTGATCACCTCGTCGAGGTAGCACCGGGTTAGCGTGTGCTTGCCCGGCTGTCTTGCGCCTTGGCGGCTTTTGCACTCAAATCAGCCAAATCAATAGTACTGTGCCAGCGCTGATGCCCAGCGATATTCTGCGCGCCTGATCCGGCGCTTGTCGCCGTAGTGCAATCGACCATTTTTCCGGAGTTTCGCATGTCGGTAGAAGCCTTGTTTACGCCTTTCCGTCTGGGCAGCCTGGAATTGTCGTCGCGGGTGGTGATGGCACCCATGACCCGTTCGTTCTCGCCGGGACATGTACCCAACTCAAAGGTGATCGAGTACTACCGGCGTCGCGCGGCGGCAGGTGTCGGGCTGATTGTCACCGAAGGAACGACGGTCAACCACAAGGCTTCCAACGGCTACCCGAACGTTCCGCAGTTTTTTGGTGATGCGCCACTGGCGGGCTGGCGCAAGGTTGTTGAGGCGGTGCACGCAGAGGGTGGCAAGATCGTCCCGCAACTCTGGCACGTCGGTGCGGTTCGTCGTCCCGGTACCGAGCCGGACGGTAGCGTGCCTGCCTATGGGCCGATGGAGAAGGTCAAGGACGGTCAAGTGCTGGTGCATGGCATGAGCAAACAGGACATTGATGATGTTGTGGCCGCTTTTGCCCAGGCCGCTGTCGATGCCAAGGCGATTGGCATGGACGGTGTCGAAATTCATGGGGCCCACGGTTATCTGATTGATCAGTTCTTCTGGGAGGGCAGCAATCAGCGCAGTGACGAGTACGGTGGCAGCCTGGCCAACCGTTCGCGGTTTGCCATCGAGCTGATCAAGGCAGTGCGCGTCGCGGTAGGGGCGGACTACCCCATCATCTTCCGTTTCTCACAATGGAAACAGCAGGATTACACCGCACGTCTGGTGCAGACGCCCGAGGCGCTGGACGAATTCCTGCAACCGCTGGCTGACGCCGGAGTGGATATCTTCCATTGCTCTACGCGTCGTTTCTGGGAACCCGAGTTTGAAGGCTCTGACCTGAACCTCGCAGGCTGGACGCGCAAACTGACCGGTAAACCGACCATTACCGTCGGCAGTGTCGGGCTGGACGGTGAGTTTCTGCAGTTCATGGTCAACACCGATAAGGTCGCACAGCCTGCCAGCCTGGAAAATCTGCTGAAGCGGCTGGGCAACGACGAGTTTGATCTGGTTGCGGTGGGACGTGCCTTGCTGGTCGACCCGGACTGGGCATTGAAAGTGCGTGAGGGGCGCGAGCAGGACATCCTGCCATTCAGTCGAGAGGCACTGACGACACTGGCCTGATCTTATTGGTAGCTGCCTGCCTGGTCTCTTTGGTATTTACAGGTTTTTCGCCCGGGCAGGCCTCACGCAGTTGTCGTTCGAACTGATCGATGATCGCCGTCCAGCCCTGGCGACTGGCGTGTTGACGGGCATTGAGGCGCACCCGGCGCAACGTTTCGCTGTCTTCCAGCAACCAGCGTGCTGCGTCGATGAACGCCGCCTCGTCACCCGGCATGGCCAAGGCCCCATTGTGGCCATGACGAATATGCTGTCCGGCAGCGGCTTCGTCGTAAGCAACCACACCCAGCCCTGAGGCCAGCGCTTCAAGGACCACGTTGCCGAACGTTTCGGTCAGGCTGGGGAACAGAAACATATCTGCCGAGGCATAGTGCATGGCCAGCACTTCACCGCGTTGAGTGCCGCAGAAGATCGCATCCGGGATCTGCTGCTCAAGCTGCTGGCGCTGAGGCCCTTCGCCGACAACAATCAGTTTGATATTACGTTGCGGGTAACTGTCCTTGAGCGTTTCGAAGCTGACTTTGAGCAAGCCCAGGTTTTTCTCGGGTGCCAGGCGGCCGACGTGTATGACGCCGATATCACCTGCTTGCAGGCCCCAGCTTTCGCGCAGAGTCTGCGAACGCCTGGACGGGGTGAACAACTGGCTGTCGACGCCGCGAGACAGCAACTCGATCCTTTCAAAGCCGCGCCGCTCCAGTTCCACCTTCTGGCTGATGCTCGGCACCAGCGTCATGCGCGAGCGGTTGTGGAACCAGCGCAGGTAGTGGGTCAGCAGCCGGGTGATAAAACCCATGCCGTATTGCTGTGTGTACTGTGGAAAGTTGGTGTGAAAGCCACTGATCACCGCTATACCCAGACGCCGCGCTGCCCGTAGCGCCGACAGCCCCAGCGGGCCTTCAGTGGCGATGTACAACACATCCGGTCGACGCCGCTGCCAGCGGCGCAGCAGTTTGTGCATCGAAGACTGACCCCATTGCAACCCTGGATAGCCCGGTATCGGCCAGCCCCGGCACAGCAACAGGTCTTCTGCGGCACCTGCATGGGTCTCGTCATTCTGGCGCGGCCGAACCAGCTCGACCCTATGCCCGCGCAACCGCAACCCTTCACAAAGACGCCCCAGGGTATTGGCAACGCCGTTGATCTCGGGAATGAAGGTTTCAGTAATCAGGGTAACGTTAAGAATTTTGCTCATGCGAGCAGTTTCGGCTGGTTACATTTCGGTTATGTGGCGGTTGTGTGAACTTCAAGTGGCTTCACATCAACCGCCCCGATTCATCTCAATCGGCGATTTTCAGGATCGGCGATTCGCTCCATGGCTGCAGGTTTTGGCAGAAATCCCTGGTCGTCGACCACAGATCTGAGCTGCTCAAGGCTCATGTTTTCCATAAAAAAGGTCGAGCGGGGCTGGATATGTTTGCCTAGAGTGGCAGGTTCGGCCGCTGTAAGGTCTTCGACCCTCTGGCTCAATATCTGAGCAAACCTGCCTGATCGCGATTGCGGGAGTGTTTCAAGACCTGCAGGTCGGTTGGTATTGATGGGTTTGACTGTTGCGGTGTTTACGATGTTTTCCATTGCTCTATGGCTCCTGTTGTCCAGACGCAACAGAGCAAGCGCAATGCCAATATTGATATATTAGTTTGGTCCTACACGCTTGAGCCGAGTGGGCAGGGTGTTAATTTTTTTGGCCTACAGAGACGGCCTACATGAAATTTTTTGAAACGCTGGCAACGTTTGTTCTTTAGCGGCAACCGCTTGCCGACTGTCAGGTAGACGAGTTTGGTCATGGTTGTAAGGCTTGAGGTTTTTGTTTGTAGGAAGCTTCTTTATAGCTATATTTTTTGCAGGGTTTTGATTCGTCTGATAGCATTCGCTCTCTTTTCAAAGGGATATGAAATGTCAGATTTAATGTATGCGCCACCGAAAGCCAGCCTGGAAAAAGATGAAACGGACAGTAGAGGTCCGGAATTTTATGTCGTGTCTCTAAAGAAATTCTTCATTCTGTATCTTTTGACATCGGGCTTTTTCGCGATTCACTGGTTTTATCGAAACTGGTCGCTGAACAAGAAATTTTCAGGCAGTAAGGTGTGGCCCGTTGCGCGTGTGATCTTCGCCGTTATTTACGCCTTTCCACTATTTCGCACTGTGGACAAAAGTCTGCGGCGACAGGGTCGTGGTCACATGGCGTACTGGGCGATTAGCGGCCTGGTGTTGCTGGCGTTGACTATTGCGGGGATGGTGCTTTCGCAAGGTGTTTCCGGGCATGTGCAATTCAAACCGGTCGGCGGCTGGCTGGTATGGGCGGTTCTGCTGGCCACTGCGCAAACATTTAATTTAATGCTGATGCAGTCGAAGATGAATGCCGCGGCGCTTGATCCAGACGGAAGTACCAACTCAAGATTGACATGGGCCAATGGCCTATGGATTCTTGCCGGGTGTGCTGGGAGTATCAGTTTTTTTGTGTTCGGGCTGGTTAGGGCCTGCCGTCAGGCAGGCCCTTGTTTTACCAGCTCGG
>NZ_LKBW01000296.1 GCF_002699855.1 Pseudomonas amygdali
GCGTTACGACAAGCTGGCAAGTAGCTTTAAAGCGATGGTCACACTGGCTTGCATCGAAAGATGCTTGCGGGCTGACTTTTCAGACAAACCCTAGGGCTGGGTGCGGGTACGCTGACCCAGGCCTGCATGAAGTTCCTGCCGCTTGAAGACGTGGAAGTCATCGAGCTGCGCCCTGATGTGCCGCGTCTGGCCATGGAGTTCATGGGGCTCGATGACGATCCGCGTCTGTATATCCGCATCGGCGATGCGCTGGAGTTGCTGGACAGCGCAGAGCCTGCCGACCTGATCTTTGTCGACCTTTACACTGATGTCGGGCCGGGCGTCGGGCATTTGGCCTGGAATTTTTTGCAGGGCTGCCAGCAACGCCTCAATCCCGGTGGCTGGCTGATCATCAACCAGTGGGCCACCGACGACGGTAAACCGCTGGGCGCGGCCTTGCTGCGGGGTTTGTACCACCGTCATTACTGGGAGCTGCCGGTAAAGGAGGGCAACGTCATTCTGATTGTGCCTGCCGACCTCGATCAGACGCTGGATATCGAGGCATTGAGTTCGCGTGCCGAGGCACTTGCGCCGCATCTGGGGTACTCGCTGGAGTCGTTGATCAGGGCGGTCCGTTCCGCGACTTGAGCGGGCGAGGCATGTGCTGGCTGGTCTGAAATCAGGGGTGAGACAATTCGCCACACCCCGCAGGTCGGGATACCGGCCATCCGCAAGAGCAGATTAAACGTTTAAGCGGCAACGCCAGCAATCTCGGGCCCGCGCCCTTGTCGGCCAGCCCTCTGCCCGGACCAAGGGCCTTGGGTTGCTCAAGGATGGCGCAATGTTTCGCAAAAAAAGACTCACTAAGGTGCATATTTCCGGTATAGTGCGCGCCGGCCTTAACAGGGCCCTCGTCAAGGTATTGCAGTACCCCGAAGCCAGCTTCGGTTGCTTGTTCGCACAACGGACTAGCCTGGACGATCCATTCATCAAACGTTTTCGCAAATCCCCGCCGACAAAGCAGCCAGGGTGACCTCAAGGTCGTACACGGCACGCGCAGCTTTGAAGCATGGGTCTTTGCGGATGCACTAGAGGCAGACCCATGACCCAGGAAATCGGCGGCTTCGCCGCTCTCGAACTTCATCCAAATATCGTTGCAGCAGTCGTCGCCACTGGCTACGAAGAGCCTTCGGCCATTCAGCAGCAATCGATCCCGATTATTCTCGCCGGTCACGACATGATTGGTCAGGCGCAAACTGGTACGGGTAAAACTGCCGCGTTCGCACTGCCTATCCTGCATCGCATCGACCCGAGCAAGCGCGAGCCGCAAGCACTGATCCTGGCCCCGACCCGCGAACTGGCACTTCAGGTTGCCACCGCGTTCGAGACCTACGCCAAACAAATGCCGGGCGTGACCGTTGTAGCGGTCTACGGCGGCGCGCCAATGGGCCCGCAGCTCAAGGCCATCCGCAACGGCGCACAAATCGTTGTCGCCACCCCGGGCCGTCTCTGCGACCACCTGCGTCGTGACGAGAAAGTCCTGGCAACCGTGAACCATCTGGTTCTCGATGAAGCGGACGAAATGCTCAAGCTGGGCTTCATGGACGACCTCGAAGTCATCTTCAAGGCCATGCCTGAAACCCGCCAGACCGTACTGTTCTCGGCAACGCTGCCACAGTCGATCCGTGCCATCGCCGAGCGCCATCTGCGCGATCCGAAGCACGTCAAGATCCAGACCAAGACCCAGTCCGTTACCGCGATCGAGCAGGCTCACCTGCTGGTTCACGCTGACCAGAAGACCTCCGCTGTACTGAGCCTGCTGGAAGTCGAAGACTTCGACGCCCTGATCATGTTCGTCCGCACCAAGCAGGCGACCCTGGACCTGGCAAGCGCCCTTGAAGCCAAAGGCTACAAGGCTGCTGCACTGAACGGTGACATCGCTCAGAACCAGCGCGAGCGCGTTATCGATTCCCTCAAGGATGGCCGTCTGGACATCGTTGTAGCGACCGACGTTGCTGCCCGTGGTCTTGACGTTCCGCGTATCACCCACGTATTCAACGTGGACATGCCTTACGATCCAGAATCCTACGTTCACCGTATCGGCCGTACCGGTCGTGCCGGTCGCGAAGGTCGTGCACTGCTGCTGGTAACTCCTCGCGAGCGCCGTATGCTGCAGGTGATCGAGCGTGTAACCGGTCAGAAGGTTGCTGAAGTCCGCCTGCCGGATGCCCAGGCCGTTCTGGATGCCCGCATCAAGAAACTGACCAACAGCCTGTCGCCACTGGTTGCCGATGCCGAATCGACTCATGGCGATCTGCTGGATCGTCTGACTGCCGACATCGGTTGCAGCCCGCGTGCCCTTGCTGCTGCACTGCTGCGCAAGGCTACCAACGGTCAGGCTCTGACCCTGGCAGCTATCGAGCGCGAGCGCCCGCTGGTTCCGAACAACGCCCCTCGCGGTGATCGTCCAGAGCGTAGCGGCAGCAGCGATCGCGGTGATCGTCCTGAGCGTGAGCGTCGTGCGCCGGTCCCGCTGGCCGAAGGTCGTGCTCGTTGCCGTACCGCGCTGGGTGCGCGTGATGGTATCGCTGCCAAGAACCTGCTGGGTGCCATTCTCAACGAAGGCGGCCTGGCCCGCGAAGCTATCGGCCGCATCCAGGTGCGTGACAGCTTCAGCCTGGTCGAGCTGCCGGAAGATGGTCTTGAGCGTCTGCTGACCAAGCTCAAGGACACCCGTGTTGCTGGCAAGCAGCTCAAGCTGCGTCGCTATCGCGAAGACTGATCGGCTTCTGAGCTGATAGGTCAATAAAAAAATCCCCGACTGGTTCGGGGATTTTTTTGTCTCGAATTCGGGCGGTCGGATCTTTTCGGGATCAATCGAAGCGGTAGATATCCATCCCTAGCGCGCCCATGGTGAAGCCCTGATAGGCAATGCCGAAGATACCGCCTGCACCGCGTGCGAAATACAGCGGCAGCAAATGCTCGTCACTCGGGTGTGCTCGCACCGCATGAGGAGCAAGACTGCGGTAGTGGTGCAGTGCGGCGTCATCGTCGTTTTGCAGCTTGTCGATCATCCAGTCACGAAACGTTGCAGCCCATGGCTCTGTGCTTCCAGGGCCGCCGTTCCAGTCCAGATCGCGCAGGTTATGCGTGATGCTACCGGAGCCGATAATCAATACACCCTGTGCGCGCAGGCTGGCCAGCGCGCGGCCCACCCGTGTCTGTAGCTCGGGGCCCTGGCGGCTGGGCAGTGAGAACTGAACCACCCGAATATCGGCATTCGGGTACATCAACGACAAGGGCACCCAGACACCATGGTCGAACGGTCGTCTGCTGTCGATGCGTGCGGGCAGATCGCTGGCGGCCAGCAACTCGACTATCGTGCGGCTCAGCTCAGGCAGACCTGGTGCCGGGTACTGCACCGCAAACAGTTCAGCCGCAAAGCCACCGAAATCATGCCAGGTCTCGGGTTGTGGATTGCCGTTGACAATCAGTTCGTGGCTTTCCCAGTGTGCAGACACCACTATGATGGCGCGAGGCCTGGGCAGGCTGGCGGCCAATCGCGTCAGGGCGGGGCCACTCTCGCCGGGCTCCAGCGCGAGCATGGGAGAGCCATGGGAAATAAACAGGCTTGGGAACATTTACAGCTCCAGAATATGAGAATGCCCCATAGTCGGTCATTCTCATGATCTAAATCTAATATAAGTTCTGGCGCTTTTTTTTCAGGAGGTTTCATGCAGGCGGAGTTTTGGCTGCAGCGTTGGAAGGCAGGGTAGATTGGCTTTCATCAGGCGCAGGTCAATCGGGACCTGCGACAGCACGATATTGGTCATTGCGCAGCCTTTTACGACCGTGCCGCCTTTCCTGCCGTGCCATTCACTCAGGACCGGACGCAGAGCGTCCATAACGGCGTGCCGACGCAGAGCGCCGGCACGATAGTCATCTCGAAACCTGAATCAACCGCGGCGGCGCAGCGCCTCGATACGTTGCTCCAGCGGCGGGTGGCTCATGAACAGCCCTGCCAGGCCTTTCTTCAGGCCGGCGTTGATGCCGAACGCCGTCAGGCTGTCAGGCATGTTCACCGGTACGCCCTGCTCGGAACGCAGGCGTTGCAGCGCACCGATCATCGCGTCCGTACCGGCCAGTCGAGCCCCTGCGTCGTCAGCGCGGAATTCGCGTTTGCGCGAGAACCACATGACGATGGCGCTGGCCAGAAAGCCCAATACCAGCTCGGCGAAAATCGTCGTGATGTAGTAGGCAATACCCTGACCGTTCTCGCTCTTGAAGATCACCTTGTCGACGAAGTTACCGATGATGCGGGCAAAGAACATCACAAACGTGTTCACCACACCCTGCACCAGCGCCAGTGTGACCATGTCGCCGTTGGCAACGTGGCCGATTTCGTGCGCCAGTACGGCTTTCACCTCATCCGGCGAGAACCGCTCGAGCAGGCCCTGGCTTACCGCAACCAGTGCATCGTTCTTGTTCCAGCCCGTGGCGAATGCGTTGGCTTCATACGCCGGAAAAATACCGACTTCCGGCATCTTGATGCCCGCATCGCGGGACAGTTGTTCAACGGTCTGCAGCAACCATTGCTCATGGCGGGTGCGAGGCTGACTGATGATCTGAGTGCCGGTACTCATTTTCGCCATCCACTTGGAGATGAACAGCGAGAACAACGAGCCCGCGAAACCGAACACAGCGCAGAAAACCAGCAGCTGATTGAGGTTCAGATCAACCCCGTTGGCCGCCATGAACCCATTGAAGCCAAAAAGGCTCAGGGTGATGCTGGCAATCAGCACGACCGCAAGGTTAGTGGCCAAAAACAGCAAAATGCGCATCATGGTCGAAACGTTCTCCTCAGGTAAATATGTAACTCGATGCCGGGTATATAAGGTGATGCCCGCTGCTATTCAACAGAGGGACTATTTCAAACTGTGTCCTCTTCACGCAATCGATGGTAATCCTGCAGAGCTGAACGGGGCCTGAGCCAGAGTGGTCGATGCCTGAAGGGTTGAGGGCGGGGCGCTCATGCTGTTTTGGCAGGGCACAAATAAACTGCCCCGAACAGGTCGGGGCAGGGATGCGGCGCGAGAGGGGCGGTGTCTGTTTACTGACGATAACCCTTCAGAAAGTTACCGATGCGGCCAATGGCCTGCTCCAGCTCATCAACGCGCGGCAAGGTCACGACGCGGAAGTGATCAGGGTATGGCCAGTTGAACGCGGTGCCCTGAACTACCAGCAGTTTTTCCGAGAGCAGCAGATCGAGGACGAATTTTTCGTCGTTGAAGATCGGGCACACCTTCGGGTCGATGCGCGGGAATGCATACAGCGCGCCCATCGGCTTGACGCAGCTGACGCCGGGAATATCGTTGAGCAGCTCCCAGGTGCGGTTGCGTTGCTCCAACAGACGGCCTGGCGGCAGGATCAGGTCGTTGATGCTCTGATAGCCGCCCAGCGCAGTCTGGATGGCGTGCTGGCTCGGCACGTTGGCACACAGGCGCATGTTGGCCAGGATGTCGATGCCTTCGATGTAGCTCTGTGCGTTGTGTTTCGGTCCGGAAATGGCAATCCAGCCGGAGCGGAAGCCTGCGACCCGATACGACTTGGACAGACCGTTGAAGGTCAGGCACAGCAGGTCCGGTGCCAGCGAGGCAGTGCAGATGTGCACGGCGTCGTCGTAGAGGATCTTGTCGTAGATTTCGTCGGAGAACACCACCAGATTATGCTGGCGAGCCAGCTCCAGCATGCCCAGCAATACCTCGCGGGAATATACTGCGCCGGTCGGGTTGTTGGGGTTGATGATCACCATGGCCTTGGTGTTCGGCGTGATTTTGGCCTTGATGTCTTCAAGGTCCGGCCACCAGTTGGCCTGCTCGTCGCACAGATAATGCACCGGGCTGCCGCCGGACAGCGCCACTGCCGCAGTCCACAATGGGTAATCGGGTGCCGGAACCAGCACTTCGTCGCCGTTATTGAGCAATGCTTGCATCGACATCACGATCAGCTCGGACACACCGTTGCCCAGATAGATGTCTTCGATGCCGACGCCTTCGACCTGCTTCTGCTGGTAGTACTGCATGACGGCCTTGCGGGCGCTGAACAGGCCCTTGGAGTCGCTGTAGCCCTGGGCAGTCGGCAGGTTGCGGATCACGTCCTGCAGGATTTCGTCCGGCGCCTCGAAACCAAACGGTGCCGGGTTGCCGATGTTCAGCTTGAGGATGCGATGGCCTTCCTCTTCCAGGCGTTTGGCGTGCTTGAGCACCGGCCCGCGAATGTCGTAGCAGACGTTTGCGAGCTTGTTCGATTTGTTGAACTGCATGGTGATGATCCCGAAAATGGACGAGCTGTTGCCGGCTTGCAATGAAGGTCGCAGCACGTTCGCCATGAAAATGGGTTTGTATGCGACAAACGCGGGTGCCAGACTGACGTCTGACCTGGCGCAATCATACGTGCCACCTGATCTGTGGAAAAGGTACAGATCGGGGTTTTTCGAATTTGGAGGTGTACCTGTGGACAAGTTGCAGAAAACGCTTGAAGAGTGGAAAGAGATGCTCGACCCGGCGCAGTATCAGGTTTGCCGCCTGAAAGGCACCGAGCGGCCGTTTTCCGGTAAGTACAACGAGACAAAGACAGAAGGCGTCTACCACTGCATCTGCTGCAATGAGCCGCTGTTCGATTCCACTACCAAGTTCGATTCGGGCTGCGGCTGGCCCAGCTTTTACGCGCCGCTGGAAGGTAGCGCGGTGGTCGAAGTGCGCGATGTCAGCCACGGCATGATTCGTACCGAAGTGGTCTGTGCCAAATGCGACGCTCACCTGGGTCATGTGTTTCCCGATGGTCCGCCACCGACCGGGTTGCGTTACTGCATCAACTCGGTGTGCCTGGACCTGGTCCCGCGCCAGTAGCCGGGCGATTGCTGTGCCGCTGCGCGCAGCGGCTCCGGGCTTATCGACCTGTATCAATACCGAAAATTGGCGTGCGCCGCACGCCGTTGCAGGCTAACGTCAGTGCTCACATTCCGATCCAGCCACCGCCTGGTCTTGAGGCCTCTTTTGATGAGCGAAAACCTGCTGAGTATCCCGGTCACTACGATCAAGGGAGAACAGAAAACCCTCGCCGACTACGCTGGCAAGGCGGTGCTGGTGGTCAATACAGCCAGCAAATGCGGCTTTACCCCGCAATATAAAGGCCTGGAAAAACTCTGGCTGGACTACAAGGATAAAGGGCTGGTAGTGCTGGGCTTCCCTTGCAATCAGTTCGGCAAGCAGGAGCCGGGTGACGAGGGCGCGATTTCCGGGTTTTGCGAACTGAACTACGGGGTCAGCTTCCCGCTGTTCAAGAAGATCGACGTGAACGGCGCTCAGGCCCATCCCTTGTTCGTTCAGCTCAAGCAGCAGGCACCGGGGTTGCTGGGGACCGAGCGAATCAAGTGGAATTTCACCAAGTTCCTGATTGGCAGGAATGGCGCGCTGGTCAAGCGTTTCGCCCCGTTGACCAAGCCCGAGGAACTGACCGGTGAAATCGAAGCGCTGCTGCGCTAAGCCGTTTCAGCGGATATCAGCGATGGGAATCCACTGGTCCAGAATGCCCGCCAGTTCGGCGCGCCGGAATGGCTTGGCCAGGTAGTCGTTCATGCCTGCCGCCTTGCAGCGCTCACGTTCATCGGGCATGGCGTTGGCGGTAAGCGCCACGATCGGCAGGTTTGGCCAGCGGCCGCTGCTGCGGATCTGGCGGCTGGCTTCATAGCCGTCCATAACGGGCATGTTGCAGTCCATCAACACCAGATCAAAGTGGCCTTGCTCCAATTGTTCCAAGGCCTCGCCGCCGTGACTGCTGATGATCACTTCGCACCCCAGCTTGCCAAGTATGCCCTTGGCCACCAGCTGATTGACCGGGTTGTCTTCCACCAACAGTACTCTGGCCATGCGCTGAGCCGTTTGCTCTGGCGCTTTTGTGTCCCTGACGCCTGTCTCTTCCTGACCCAGTACACGCCGCAGCGTGTGGTAAAGCGAGTTGCGCGCCAGTGGTCGAGCCTGCTGTTGCAGCGGGGCAAGGGCTGTAAACTGTTCGCCGGGCATGAAATTGCCATAGGCAGTGACCAGCAGGATCGGCACGGGTGTAGTGGGGCGAATCGCAAACAGGCATTCGGGGCAGTCGGTAATGACCAGGTCCGGGCTGCTGTCGAGGTCCACGTCTTCCGGGCGATCATCAATGCTGCGTCGCTTGAGATCGACCCCCCAGGTTGGCAGCAAGTTGCCAAGCAGCTCCACCAGGCCGCTGCCGGCCGAGCTGACCACAGTGACCCGGCCCCTGAGCGCGGTCTGAGTGACAGCGGACACATGCACCGGCAGCGGCAGCTCGGCGCAGAACTGACTGCCGAAGCCGGACTGTGACTGGATACTCAGCGTGCCATTCATGGCCTCGCAGAGATTGTTGGTCAGCGCCAGACCCAGCCCGGTGCCGCCATACTGCCGAGTGATGGCGGTTTCTGCCTGAGTGAACGGCTGGAATATTTTCGCTTGGGCGTCCTGCGCAATCCCGATGCCGGTGTCACGGACTTCGATACGTACCCGGTTTTCTCCGCTGACATCTTTATGGTGAGTCAGACGCACATCCACGCGCCCAAAACGGGTGAACTTGAGTGCGTTGGACAGCAGGTTGCTGACGATCTGCCGCACCCGGGTAGGGTCGCCGGTAACCATGGCCGGAAAGTCCGGCGCAATCAGGCAGGTCAGCTCCACGCTGGGGGCCGCATTCTGCGACAGCAGGTTGGCGGTGTCCTCGATCAACACCCCAAGGTCGAAGGGAATGCGCTCGATCTCCAGATGACCTGCGTCGAACTTGGACATGTCGAGAATATCGTTGAGCAGTTCGACCAGCACCTTGCCGGAGTCGTGGGCGATCATCAGTTGCTGGCGCTGCTCGGCGCTGAGCGGGCTGTCCAGTGACAGCGCCAGCATGCCCAGCAGGCCGTTGAGCGGGGTGCGGATTTCGTGGCTCATGTGCGCCAGAAACGCCGAGCGCGCATGGGCCATGTCCAGCGCCGTACTGCGCGCTATCTGTAGTTCCTCGTTGGATTCGCGCAGGCGTATGTTGCTGGCCTTGAGCTCATTGGTGCGTGCCGAAACAATGTTTTCCAGCTCGTTGAGATGTTCGGTCAGCCGATCTTCGGCCGCGCGTCGTCTGGAGAACTCGCTGCCCATGGTTTCGAATTGACGATTGAAGGTCGCGACCAATACGCCGATTTCATCCTGCTCATGGTGAGGCGGGCAGGTTATTTTCCCTTGGTCGGGGTTGCGCGGGTCGCGACTGCTCAGTTCGCGGATCACCCTTACCAGCGGCTTGGTCAGGGTGGCGTAGAACAGAATGGTCAGAATGCCGGCCAGCGCCAGGCTGCGCACGAAGCCGTTGAGCAGAGTGATCTCGGCGCGCTGCAGAAAGTGGCTGCCGAAAGCGAAGGTGTCCACGGTCAGGTACAGTGTGCCGATGGTTTCATCCGGCAAATGGTTGAGGTGCAGTTTTTCCTGAAACTGGCGGCTTTCACCGAACAGCCAATCGCTGAACACTCGATAGCGCCCTGTCGCCATGGGGCGTTCGACGCTTGCGAGCACAGCGTCATTGTTATCGGTCAGTCTCGCGCTGACCACGGCAGGCGAGCGCAGCAGCCCGAGTGTCAGCTCCTGAGCCAGCTCTGAGTCGATGTTGTAGGCAATGCGCGATGCCGGGTTCTGGATGATTTCCAGCAGTGATTTGATTTCACGATTGATGGACGCGTCTTCGCTGGCATAATCGATTGCAATCTGGAACAGGCTCAGCAAGGTCCCCAGCGCGAAGCCGATCAGTACAGCCAGGCGCGCCTGCTTGAACGAAAGCCTGTTTTTGAGCGATATATCCATGAGTACTTACTGCCACTTCTGGTTGGCCAAGCATAGCTGATAGGCACTGCTGACCAATCAGTTAAATATAAGGAGATCCCGTGGATTCTCGGTTGGATGCTTTTCTGCAACGCGCCGATGCCGTGCTGGCCCGGCTGGAACCGCTGTTGCCAGCCGTGCGCGAGCCGGTCGACTGGTCACAGACGCTTGCCGCGCGCTGGGTGCAAGAGGGTCGTAGCGGCTACCTGATGCCGTTGCAGGTGAGCCTGGATACGCGCCTGACCGATCTGATCGGCGTGGACCTGCAGCGCGATCAGTTGGGGCGCAATACACGTCAGTTTATCGATGGCCTGCCTGCCAACCATGCCTTGCTCTGGGGCTCGCGCGGCACCGGCAAGTCGTCCCTGATCCGCGCTCTGCTGGCCGAGCACGCCTCGGCCGGTCTGCGCCTGATCGAGATCGAGCGTGATCATCTGGGCGACTTGCCGCGTGTGGTCGAACAACTGCACAAACTGCCGCAGCGCTTTGTACTGTTCTGCGATGACCTGTCGTTCGAGTCGGGCGAGGGTGATTATCGTGTACTGAAAAGCGTGCTTGACGGCTCGCTGGAGCAGGCACCGGATAACGTATTGCTGTATGCCACCTCCAATCGCCGCCATCTGGTGCCCGAAAAGGAAAGCGACAACGTTGACTGGAAGCACGTCGACGGCGAGCTGCACCCCAGCGAAGCCGTGGAAGACAAGATCGCATTGTCTGACCGCTTCGGCCTGTGGCTGTCGTTTTATCCGTTTACCCAGGAACATTACCTGAACGTGGTCGAGCACTGGATCACGCAGCTGGCAGACAAGGCCGGCTTGCAATGGCAGCGCGACGAAAGCCTGGAAAAGGCTGCGATTCGCTGGGCGACCGCGCGTGGCAATCGCAATGGCCGCTGCGCGTATCAATTTGCATGTTACTGGGTAGGACTTGAATTGTTGGAGCAACACACATGATCGATTTGCAAAACACCGGTGCCGGCCTCAATGGCTACGGTCTGCTGGCCGCCCAGCTTGAGGCATTGCTGGCCGACGAGCGCTACTTCATCGCCAATGCGGCGCAGTTCTCGGCATTCCTCTATACGCAGATCGACGATCTGAACTGGGCGGGTTTTTACCTCAATCGCAACGAAGAGCTGGTGCTGGGTCCGTTTCAGGGGCAGATTGCGTGCGTGCGCATTCCATTTGGTCGCGGCGTTTGCGGTGCAGCAGCGCAGAGTCGGCAAACCCAGCGTGTTCAGGACGTTCACGAGTTTCCCGGACACATCGCCTGCGACAGCGCATCGAACAGCGAGCTGGTGGTGCCGTTGGTCAAGGATGGGCGTCTGATCGGCGTGCTGGACCTGGACAGTCCGAGTGTGGGGCGTTTCAACGAGGTGGATCAGGCGGGGATCGAACGTTTGGCGGCTATCTTTCTGGCATCGACCGACTGTTGAGTCGCTCGACCTGCCGCTGTCCGGAGCACAGGTCCGGCAGC
Source organism: Pseudomonas amygdali (assembly GCF_002699855.1). Classification (GTDB taxonomy): domain Bacteria; phylum Pseudomonadota; class Gammaproteobacteria; order Pseudomonadales; family Pseudomonadaceae; genus Aquipseudomonas; species Aquipseudomonas amygdali. The sequence goes on from NZ_LKBW01000296.1 coordinate 11,370, forward strand.
GGCGGGGCAGTCATCAATCGTAGATGACTTTCTTCTTCCATTCGGATTCGGTTTCGTCTGCCTTCAAGCCTTCGGTCAGCGCGTTGTCGTCGTCTTCGGATGGCGCGGTATTGGTCAGTACCATTGAGTTGGCGCGGGCCAGTTGTTTTTCCATCGCCAGCAACTGCTGTTGGTACGTCACCGGGTCCGGCTGGTTGCGCAGATACTGCACGCCGCGTTCGAACGCCAGACGAGCCTGGCCCGGCTGGTCCTGGCTGAGGGCCATCTGACCGAGGTTGTTGAAGAACTCGATGTGCAGCGTGACCAGAATCGTGCGGATTTCGCGGATCCAGTGTTTGGCTTCGCTGGTTTGCAGAAAGCCGTCATGTGCAGCTCGGGTCACCTGACCATGCAGGGCTTCCAGAAGGAAACGCACGTCCTTGGCCTTGGCTTCGGTCTGGATCGGCGTGACCTGGTTGGGGATGTCGATGCGTTCGCCTTTGCCGATCTGCTCTTCCAGCTCGCCGATGCGGTGCTTGAGTTGAGCGTTACCCTTGTCCAGGCTGAGCATGCGCTGCACGACGTTCAGTTCCAGACGCGTAAGCAGCAGCTTCAAGGCTGGTGACATCAACTGGCCGGGGAATACTTCGGTGATTTCGCTGCAGCGACGCAAGCGATCACTGAGTTCGACCTTGGTGCGGGCCTTTTCCAGTTTGCCGTTTTCAGCGACGTGATTCAGGTAGCCGATCGCGATGAGCAGAGCGATACCTGCTAATACCATCAGCGTGATCATGAGTGGAGTCACTGTGCAAACCTCATTTGTTCAATTAGTTTTAGTGCGAGTGTAGTGGCTAAGCACTACTGCGCATAGATGTCCCTCCTGGAGTTTGTCGGCATCTCTTCTATATAGATTAGGCAGCTGAACGATTGGCGACAGTCGGTCAGCGTCCGAACGGCATCGAAGTTATTGATTTCAATAAATTTTCACATGGGGGTTGACGACCCCTCAATCCATCCATAGAATGCGCGCCACTTACAGCGTAAAGCACACAGCGTAGCGCAAATAAGTAGTGAATGTTGTACGTGTGTCCCCTTCGTCTAGTGGCCTAGGACACCGCCCTTTCACGGCGGTAACAGGGGTTCGAGTCCCCTAGGGGACGCCATTGCGGGAATAGCTCAGTTGGTAGAGCACGACCTTGCCAAGGTCGGGGTCGCGAGTTCGAGTCTCGTTTCCCGCTCCAATTTTAAGCAGCTTTGCCTCAGGGCAGGGTTGAGTGAAACCAGAATACATCTTCGGATGATGTCTGGAACTGAAACACAAACCATTGTGTTTCAGGCAGTGTCCCCTTCGTCTAGTGGCCTAGGACACCGCCCTTTCACGGCGGTAACAGGGGTTCGAGTCCCCTAGGGGACGCCATATTGCGGGAATAGCTCAGTTGGTAGAGCACGACCTTGCCAAGGTCGGGGTCGCGAGTTCGAGTCTCGTTTCCCGCTCCAAATTCACAAAAACGCCGCTCATCAGAGCGGCGTTTTTGTTTGTGTGTTTTGAGCATCTTTATAAAAGATCATCTTTCCCGCATGTCACGCTCAGCCCTGTCTGGACGCCAATAACTCGTCGAGCTCTGGCATCAGGGTCACGCTCTCCTGCTCATTGGGGTCAGTACGCGCGACCAGAACCGTTGCTTCGCGCTCGTTGCTGCGATTATAGGGCACATGCGGCATTCCCGCCGGGATATAAAAGAAGTCGCCTTCTTCCACGATGGCATGCTTTTCCAGCGACTCGCCATACCAGCAGCCGGTGGCTTCACTCAGGGCATAGATGGCGGTTTCATGCTCCTGATGTTTGTGAGCCTTGCCCCTGCCTCCAGGGGCAATTGTCAGCAGCTGCATATGGATATGTCGGGCACCTGCACTTTGTGCGGAGATGCCGACCTGATAATCCATACCCTGCTTGCCTTGAGAGGGTTTGGCGGGTTCAAAAGGATACAATCAAGTTGATCACTGGCCACGGTTTTCTCCTCGCCTGATGCTCGATAGCGCTGACCCACCCGGCCCGCTGCCCGGCAAGGGCAGGGGGGAGTGAATACTATGCCTTGTAGGGCGAAGCGTGGCTCAGGCGCAGGCGTCGATCAAGTGAAAGAAACGCCATGTCGATCCCGGTAACGGGCCCGATACATCAGGGCATTTGCGGCAGTTCATTGGGCCGCATGTCAAAGACCAACACTTCTGCGTCAACGCCTTCGCTCAGGCTAATGACCTGTTCGTTGCGCAAACGCACCCCGTCACCTTCGTCAAGCGGCTGCCCATTGAGCACCACACTGCCACGGGCCACATGCACGTAGGCATATCGGTTGGCAGCCAGTTCCAGGGTCGCAGTTTCATTGCCATTGAACAGACCGGCATACACACGAGCGTCCTGACGGACCTTGAGCGCACCGTTCTCGCCTTCTGGCGAAATGATCAGCTGCAAATGACCGCGTTTCTGTTCAGCGCTGAAATGCTCCTGCTGGTAGTTCGGGGTTGCGCCTGCAACATTCGGCACGATCCATATCTGCAGAAAATGCACGCCCTCGGTGTGCGAATGATTGAACTCGCTGTGCGCCACGCCGCTGCCGGCACTCATCAATTGCACGTCGCCAGGGCGAATCACCGACCCGGTGCCCAGCGTATCCTTGTGTTCCAACGCACCTTCCAGAACGTAGGAAAAGATTTCCATGTCACGGTGTGGGTGCTGGCCGAAACCTTTGCCCGCAATCACGCGGTCGTCATTGATCACCAGCAGATCGGAAAAGCCCTGCTCCTGGGGGTTGCGATAACCGGCAAAGGAAAAGGTATGAAAGGATTTCAACCAGCCATGGTTGGCAGCGCCGCGGTCGGAAGCTTTACGAAGAGTCAGCATGATTCTTTCTCCATCCGTCTATCGACGCTGCACATTCAGCAATCGATCAAGTGAGACAAAGGTTACGGCTTATCGACTGTCGCAATAAGTAGCTGGAACATGAATGACTGTCTCGCTGTGGTTGACAGTGCCGGGTGGCACGTTACGCTCTGTCGAACAGCACCCAGCGTTCACTCAGGCCACGACACATGAACCCTTTTGAAGACATGCGGATTTTCTGCCAGGTCATGGAGTCCGGCAGCTTCACGGCGGCGTCCGACAAGCTGGGCCTGTCCAAGCAATTTGTCAGTCGGCGCCTGATGCAACTGGAGGAACGGCTGGGCGTACGTTTGCTCAACCGCTCGACGCGACGTCTGGATGTCACGCCGCTGGGGCAGAGTTACTACGAGTCTGCCCTGCGCCTGCTGGCCGAGGTCGAACAGGTCGAGCAGGGGATTACCGGGCAGAACAACGAGCCACGCGGCACCCTGCGCCTGAGTGCGCCGCTGTCGTTTGCCGTTGCGCATCTGGGCTGTCTGCTGCCGCTGTTTTTGCAGCGCTACCGCGACGTGGCGGTGGAGGTGGACCTGAGCGACCGTGCGGTGGACTTGATCAGCGAAGGCTATGACCTGGTGCTGCGTATCGGGGTGCTGGAAGACTCCAGCCTGATCGCCCGGCGCATTGCCTCGATTGATCGGGTCTACTGCGCCAGCCCTGCCTACCTGGCCGAGCGCGGTACGCCGCAAAAACCCGAAGATCTGCACGCTCATGATTGCCTGCCCTATGGCCACAGCCGTCAGGCGCAATGGCGTTTTCAGGTGCAGGGCAAGCCTTTGATATTGAACATCAGCGGGCGTATGCGCGCCAATAATGGCGAGCTGCTGAGAGACACGGCGGTGGCCGGGCTGGGCATCACCTACCTGCCGACGTTCATTGTTGGCGCGGCGCTGCGTGACGGCAGCCTGGTGCGGGTGCTAGATGACTTGCGGCCCGAGCCCTTGACGCTGTCAGCGGTTTATCCCCAGCACCGTCAGGCCTCACGTCCAGTGCAGGCATTCATCGAATTCCTGCGCGAGCGTCTGGAATCAGCTATCGAGCTCAATGAACCGCCTGGGTGAGCGCTTCGTTGGACAGGTTTAGATAATTTTTTTGCATCTTAGGCTAGAGCAAAAATGAATTTAGCTAATTTTTTGTTCGGGTGTTAGGGTCGTTGCCGATCAATTCGATCTGCCCGATGCTTCTGGAGACCCTGCCTGTGCCGACAACTATCATCTGCTGGAGCCAACGCCTGCTGACGGGCCTGGCGCTGGGCCTTGTGGCCACGCTGAACACCCAGGCTGCCGACCTGATTGTCGGTGATCAGAGTTACAGCGCCCGGACCGTGATGGAAGCTGCCGGTGTACTCAAGGATCTGCCCTACGAGCTTGAATGGAAGCAGTTCACCGCAGGCTCCCCGGTCGCCGAAGCGTTGAACGTCGGTAGCCTGGACATCGGTTTGCTGGGCGATTCGCCTGCGCTATTCATGGGCGCGCTGGGTGCGCCGATCAAGGTCATCGGCGTATCGCGGCAGAACCTCGACGGCGTTGCGATCGTAGTGCGCAAGGATTCGCCGATCAAAACCGTCGCGGATCTGGCCGGCAAGAAAGTCGCCATCTGGAAGGGCTCGTTCAGCCAGCAATTGATGCTCACCGCGCTGGACAGGGCGGGTGTCGCCCGCGATGCCGTGGACTATCGCTACCTTAGTGCACTGGATTCCTCTCACGCGCTGGATGGCGGCTCGGTGGACGCGATTGCGACCTGGGAGCCCTATGTCACTCAACAGGAGCGTCAGGGCGCACGAATCATTGCAACTGCCGACGGCTTGATCCCTGCGCAAAGCTTTATTGTCGCCAACGATCAGGCCATCAAGGACAAGCGCGCGCAGATCAGCGATTTCCTGCAGCGCCTGGTCGGTCAGCGACCCGCAGCACAATGAAATCTACGCCAACGCCTGGGCTGCGCTGACCAAAGCCGATGCACAAGTAGCGCGCCGCTGGTTTTCCCGCGCTCAGGTCGTGGTGGTGCCGATCACCCCGCAAGTGGTGGCAGGCGCACAGCAGACTATCGATTTTTTCAACCACGCCGGGCTGACCAAACGCTATCCTGCTGCCAGCTGCCAGCTGCCAGCTGCCAGCGTGTTTGACGAGTCGTTCAATGCGGCGCTGGACAGCCAAGCGCAGGTTGCCCGCTGAACGACTGCCTTGTCCTGGAGCCTTCACCATGAGTTTTACGTCATTGCATTGGGGTGTTTATCGCCCGCAGGTCGAGGAAGGCAAGTTGAAAGCCCTGCTGCCTGCGGAGTGGGACAAGGACCCTTCACCGATTGGCGATTCGGTTGCCGATGCCATTACCTCGCCCACACGCGTCATGCGCCCGGCGATACGTCGCAGTTTTCTTCAGCAAGCCGGCGGGCGACCCGATCTGCGTGGGCAGGAGTCGTTCGTCGAGGTCTCCTGGGAGGTGGCGCTGGATCTGGTCGCCAGTGAGTTGCAGCGCGTCAGACGCGAGCACGGCAATCAGGCAATTTTTGGCGGCAGCTACGGCTGGGGCAGCGCGGGGCGTTTTCATCACGCACAAAGCCAGCTGCATCGCTTCCTCAACTGCATCGGCGGTTATGTATTCAGTACCGACAGCTACAGCCTGGGGGCCGGGCGGGTGCTGATGCCGCACATTGTCGGCAACATGGACTGGCTGCTGGCGGCGCATACGTCCTGGAAGAACCTTGCCGAGCACTGCGAGCTGTTCGTCGCCTTCGGGGGGTTGCCCGCCAAGAATGCGCAGACCAGCCCCGGCGGTGCCAGTGACCATCTGCTGGCCGACGCGTTGCAACGCATGTCCGACGCCGGAGTGGAGTTCGTCAACGTCAGCCCGCTGCGTGATGACCTGGCTGGCCCGACACATAACCAATGGCTGGCCGTGCGCCCCGGCAGCGATACGGCGTTGATGATGGCGCTTGCCTGGGTATTGATCAGCGAAGGGCTGCACAACGAAGATTTCGTTCAGCGCTACACCGTGGGCTATGAGCGTTTTCGCGATTATCTGCTGGGTCACGTCGACGGCCAGCCTAAGGGCCCGCAGTGGGCCGCTGCATTGACTGATATCGCTGCGCAGCAGATTGTCGACCTGGCGCGGCGCATGGCCAGCAAACGCACCATGATCAACGTCGCTTATTCATTGCAGCGTTCTATACATGGCGAGCAACCGTTCTGGATGACCGTCACCCTGGCGGCGTTGTTGGGGCAGATCGGTTTGCCCGGTGGCGGCTTTGGCCTGGGTTATGGCTGCATGAACAACACCGGCAGCGGCCGCAAGGCGTTCTCCGGGCCGCGCTTTTCCCAAGGAAGTAATCCGGTCAAGGACTTCATTCCGGTTGCGCGGGTGACAGATATGTTGCTCAACCCCGGCACACCCTTCGATTACAACGGGCAGCAGCAGACTTACCCGGATATTCGCCTGGTGTACTGGGCGGGTGGCAATATCTTTCACCACCATCAAGACCTCAATCGGCTGCTGGAAGCGTGGCAGCGGCCGCAAACCATCATCGTTCACGAGCAGTTCTGGACCGCTCAGGCACGCTATGCCGACATCGTGCTGCCAGCCACCACGGCGCTGGAACGCAATGACATCGGCAGCTCGGCGTCCGATCGTTTCATGATTGCGATGCAGCAGGCCATCTCGCCGGTGGGCGAGTCTCGTGATGACTATTCGATTCTGGCCGGGCTGGCCGAGCGGCTGGGCGTGGCGCAGGCGTTTACCGAAGGACGTGATGCCCAGGCCTGGCTGCATTTTATTTACGATGAGTCTCGGCAGCGCGCTGAAACCTTTGGTATTACCCTACCGGATTTCGACCAGTTCTGGCGTGACGGATTACTGGAAATAGACTATCCCCAGACCGATAACGTACTGCTCAAGTCCTTTCGCGATGACCCTGACGCGCATCCACTGCCGACGCCGTCCGGGCGCATCGAAATTTTCTCCGAGCGCATCGCAGGCTTCGCTTATGCTGACTGTCCCGGCCACCCTGTGTGGCTGGACAAACCTGCGCCTACCCATGCGCTGCACCTGCTGTCCAATCAGCCCAAAACCCGCCTGCACAGCCAGTACGACCACGGCAGCTACAGCCGTTCCTCGAAAATTCAGGCACGCGAGCCGCTGACCCTGAACCCGCTGGATGCGCAAATGCGCGGGTTGGTCAATGGTGATGTGGCCAAGGTCTTCAATGAGCGGGGGGCGTTTCTGGCTGGAGTAATCGTATCGGACAGTATTCGGCCCGGCGTTGTGCAGATTGCCACCGGTGCCTGGTTCGACCCTTTGGTGCATGGCGAGCCGGGCAGTCTGGAAAAGCACGGCAACCCTAATGTGATCACCCAGGACATCGGTGCTTCCAGCCTGTCGCAAGGGTGTGCGGCGCAGACCGCGTCGGTGGACATCGTCAAATGGGATCAGGCACTGCCGCCGGTGACGGCGTTCGAGCCGCCGTCATTGCTCTGAGCGCGTTTTACTGCTCTTTATTACGCGCCGCAAAAACCGCCTTGCCCACACCCGCCAATACCGCATCGTTCTGCGGCGTATGCACCCGGCCGCACAGCACGTTGCGGTAATGGCGCTGCAGCGGGTTGCTGCGTGACAGTCCTGGATTCCCTGAGGCCTCGATGGCCAGTTCCACCGCACGGATAGCGTTGCCGGTCACCAGGTATTTGATCTGCGCAGCATGCTGTGCGGGCGTGTGGCCCTGGGCCGCGGATTGCAGCAGGCTCTGGTTGGCGAACAGCAAGGTGTCGATCTGCCCGACGGTTTCCTGAAAGCGCGGCAGGGTCGACAGCGCGGCCCCGAGGTTGGACGGCTTGCGCTGTTCCAGCCAGTGCACCAGCCAGTCGCGGGCGGAGTGGGCGATGCCGTCGTAGACTGACGACAGCAGCACCGACATCCACAGCATGCCCGACCCATCAAGTTCGGATTGCGGGGCGCTCCACGGGCTGACGCTGACGGCATGATCAAGCGGCACCAGCACGTCGTCGAAGCGGACTTCGTGGCTGCTGGTGGCGCGCATGCCCAAGTGGTCCCAGTCCTCGATGATCCTGATGCCCGGCGTGTCCTTGTGGACCAGCCAACTCCCCACCAGCGGGTCATCGTCGTCGCTGCGCGCCCATACGGCGAACCAGGTCAGGCCATGACTGCCGGTGGAGTAGATCTTGCTGCCGCTGATGCGCCAGCCGTCGGCGCTGCGGCGGGCGACGGTGCCCGGCAGGCCGCCACGCGCAGGGGTGCCCAGGTCAGGCTCGACGCGCAGGGCGTTGATCAGCGCACCTTCGCGTACCGCCTCTTCGGCAACTTGTACACGTAGATGGCTCGGCCAGTTACGGTTCTCTTGCAGCCTTGAATGCTGCAGGTATTGCATGACCAGAATCAGCGCCGTCGACGGTTCGCCCTTGGCTACTGCGCTGACTACTTGCTGCGCGCGCGGCAGATCGGCACCGCCGCCGCCCAGTTCAGCCGGTACGGTCAGGCCGAGCAGGCCGTGGGTGTGCAGTAACTGAAAGTTGGCATGCGGGAACTGGGCGCTGATGTCGTACTGCTCGGCAGTTTCAGCCAATGTGGCGGTCAGCGTAGCCAGTCGTTCGCTGAAGTCTTCAGCCGACTCGGCTGCCGGATAATGCTGGCGCGGGGTAGGGCGCAGGGTCGAGAGTGTCATGCGGGGTCCTTTTCGCAGCGGTTATGCAGCGGTCATTGCGTGGCGGCCTGAGCGATCTGCGCGCGCGAGGCGTTGAAGCTCTTGTCGAAGCCGGTTGAAACGTCGATTTTTTTAGTCAGGATGCCTTCAGCCAAATAGGTGTCCGCAGTGTTCTGCAGTCCCTGAACGATCTGATCATCAATCGGCGTACGTTGCATTTTCGTCGCCTTGGCCACCGCCAGATGCACCGCCAGCGGCAGGCCGGTGACTTTCGCCTGAGCGGCCGCGTACTCTTCGGGATGAGCATTGGACCAGTTGAAGGCGCGCTCCACGCGGGCTACAAAATCATCCAGTTGGGCACGTTTGCCTTCAATGGCCTTGCTGGTGGCGGCGAGGTAGAGGTGATTGCTCAGCAACTCGCTGCCACTGACCAGCACACGAGCGTCGCTTTGCGCGATGGAAATCGTCGTGTAAGGGTCCCAGGTCGCCCAGGCATCGGCGTCGCCGCTGTCCAGCAACAGACGCGATTCGCTGGGCAGCAGGTTGATGAAGGTGACGTCACTGGTTTTCAGCCCGGCTTCATGCAGGGCGCGGATCGCCAGATAATGGCCGATGGAGCCGCGCCCGGTGACGATGCGCTTGCCCTTGAGGTCGGCAACGGTCTTGATCGGCGAGTCCTTCGAGACCAGCACCGCCGTGGTGAAACGGCCCTGGGCATGGGTAATACTGACCACTTTCAAGGGCGCACCCGCGCCCAGCGCGAACACATAGGGCGCATCACCCAGCGCACCGATATCCACAGCGCCAGCGTTCAATGCCTCTCCCAGAGGGGCCGCCGAGGGGAACTCGGAAAACTGGATCTGGTAAGGCACGTCCTTGAGTTCGCCGGAGACCTGCAACAGTATTTTCAGCAGCGACTTCTGATTGGCGACCAACAGCGGAGCCTGCTCGGCAGCCACCACCTGCTGGCCTGCCAGCACACTGAGCAACGCGCCCAGCAGCAGGCTTTTGAGCGGTAGAGGTGATTTGAAAAAAGGCAGCATTGAGGTGTTTCTCCATTGAGTTGATCGGTCGGCCAGACACTTATCGTTCCTCACGCTCAAATCACGTAAAACCCGTGCGTCCCGTCCCGGCCCAATTGCTCCACCAGGCCAAACTCCCAGTCCAGGTAGGCCTGCATGGCTTCGCGCGGCGCATCGGTGCCTTCGTACGGGCGGCGATAGCGATCGATGCGTGGCGAGGCCAGTCGGCTTTCGCCATGCTCCAACGGCAGGCCAGCCTTGATCCAGCTGGCCGTGCCGCCTTCAAGCAAAAACACCGGCTTGTCGGTCAGCGCTTCGACGTCGGCCACGGCAAAGCGCGCCAGCCGGCTGCTGCCACAGGTCAATACGTAGCGGTCGGCGGCAGGTATCTTTTCCAGCGCCTGTTTGAGGTCGGCGCGCAAGGTCCACCAGGCACCGGGAATGTGCTGTTTGACGTAATTGGCGCTAGCGGTGAAATCCAGCACCGCCACCTCGACCTGTGTCTGCCATTGAACAAGCGTCTCGACGCTGATCGCCTCCACTTGCGGTGGCGCAGGGAACGGCGCATCCCAGTCACCCGTTTCGCTGAAGTCTGCTGCATGCAGATCATCGAGCACCGAAACGTCCCAGCCCAGTTGCGCCAGCCAGGAAGCCGACATGTTGGCGCGCACGCCGTCGTCGTCCACCAGGACTATTCGTGCGCCGCGTACGCTGACGAAGTGATCGGTTTCCTGCACCAGTTGCCCGCCCGGTGTGGAGCGCGCACCGGGCAGATGGCCTTTGGCAAACTCTTCCGGTGTGCGCACATCGAACAGGTACGTGGTGCGCGAAGTCTCGGCTTGCCAGCGTTGCAGGTCAGCGCGGCTGGCGCGTTTGACCTTGGCGCGATCAGCCACCTTGCGCGCATCGGCACTGGCTGTTTCGCGCGTTTCCTCACTGACTGCTGCAAAACGCCGGTCTTGACCATGATCCAGCGTCTGACCGGCCAGTAACCAGCCAATCGTGCCATTGCGCAGCGCATTGATCTGATTGGGCAGGCCCGCATTGACCAGTGACTGAGTGCCGATGATGCTGCGCGTGCGACCGGCGCAATTGACGATGATTCGCGTGTTCGGGTCCGGTGCCAGCTCCCGTGCCCGCAGCACCAGTTCCGCGCCCGGTACGCTGATGCCACCGGGGATGCTCATGGTCTGGTATTCGTCGTAGCGCCGGGCATCGAGCACCACTACATCGGCGTTGTTGTCGAGCAGGGCCTTGACCTCTTCAGCCGCCAGAGACGGGGTAGCGCGATGGTGTTCCACCAGTTCGCCAAACGCCTTGCTCGGCACATTCACATCAATAAACAACTCGCCGCCAGCCTCACGCCAGCCTTGCAGGCCGCCGTCGAGCAGTCTCACATCGCTGTAGCCCAGCGCTTGTAAACGTTGCAGCGCAACCTGCGCCAGGCCCTCGCCATCGTCGTACAGGGTTATGGCTGTGTCGCGTCGCGGGATGCGCGGGAACACCTCCAGCTCCAGCTTCGACAACGGGATGTTCACCGCAAACAGAGGATGGGCCTGGGCAAAGGGTGCTTCTTCGCGGACGTCTACCAAGGCCAGTTCCTGGCGGTCCAGCAATGCCTGACGAACGTCGGCGAATGATCGGGTGGCGGGGGTGGTCATAGGGCGGGGCTCCCTGTTGGCTGATCCTGAGTGGCGTGGGTGATGGCTGCGGCATTCGAATAGCCGGAGATGAACAGTTTTTCTGTGCCGTCCAGGTCGTAGACCGCACGTTTCACGGTGCCAATATCGGCGCCGTAAACGTGGATGCTGATCGACACTTGATCGTTGAAAGCATTGCTGACCTGATGCACATCGTTGCTTTTCGGTGACAGCGCTTCGACTTGGCCGGGTTGCAGGCGAATTGCCGGGCCGCTGGTTTCCAGGCGTCCTTGTGCGTTGCGGGTATAGCCCTGTGAATGCTCGGCACCGCGCAGCATGCCGATCAGGCCCCAGACGCGATGGTCATGAATCGGCGTGCGTTGCCCCGGCCCCCAGACAAAACTGACCACTGAAAAGCGCTGCTGCGGGTCGGCATGCAGCAGAAATTGCTGATAACGGTCGGGGTCGGGTACGGCAAATTCTTCTGCCAGCCAGTCATCGTGGCTGACCAGTTGCGCCAGCAGCTTGCCGCCGCGACGCAACAGATCGCCTTCGTGCGGCTCGCTGCCAATCAGCTCGCCCAGCGCGTCGATAAAGGCCCCGAGTCGTTCCGGGTGTCGGTTCTGAGTCATGTCCATTTCCAGATCAGGGTCAGGGAATGGTTTGATATAAGCATAATATGGATATTTAATATACTATTTTTTAATGATTAGGTTATAACGAAAACGTCTTTTACTTCCGTGCTGCAATGCGTGAAATCTAGCGTCGGTCTGTTGGACGGGCTATGAATGGACGTCTGCCGGGACTATTCTTTTTGCCTGTGTTTCTTCTCTTCTTTATGTGCGGTCCGAATGAAAATTGATGATATCGATGCGTTCGTTGCAGTCATCCGCTGTCAGTCGATCAGCCATGCCGCTGAATCGCTGGATCTGACCCAGCCGGCGATTACTCGCCGGGTGCAGAATTTCGAGCAGGCCCTTGGGGTCGAGCTGTTCGATCGTAATACCAAGCCGCTCAAGCCAACGCCGATGGGCATCCAGGTGTACCAGAAGTGCCTGGCAATCCTGCGCGAGATGGATGCGTTGCGCGAGCTGGTGGCCAGCGACACGCCGCCCAGCGGCCTGTTGCGTCTGGGTGTGCCGCAAACCATCGGTGACGTGGTGCTGCTCGATGCGCTCAAGCAGCTACGCGGAGAATTCCCGGATTTGCGCGCCCAGGTCAGCACCGGCTGGGGCAGTCACCTGATCGGCAAGATCGAAAACGGTGAGCTGGATGCTGCGGCAGCGCTGTTCCCTGCTGGCAAGATATTTCCGGACAACATCGTCGGTCAGTCCATCGGCAAGATGGAACTGGTGGTGGTCTGCGCCAAGGGGCTGGTGCCGAAAAAGCCCGGCAAGCTGGCGGATTGCTACGAGCAGGGCTGGGTACTCAACCCCGACGGCTGCGGTTTTCGCGCAGGTTTGCAGCGTACGCTGACCGATCAGGGGCTGAGCATGAAGGTCAATCTGGAAACCTTCGGCACCGAGCTGCAACTGGGGCTGGTAGCCGATGGCATGGGGTTGGGTCTGGTGCCAAGGCCGTTGCTGGAGCGCAGCGCTCACCGCGAGCAACTGGTGGTGCTACCGCTCAAGGACTTCAAACCGGTGATGGACCTGTGGCTGTTCTACCCACGTTTTCTGGGCAATCTGCAAGCACCGGTCGAGGCTTTTGGCGCGCTGGTGGCGCGCTCCCTCAAGCCGGTTTCAGCAGCCGCCTGAAAACGTCATTGCGGGCGGGCAGTCTTCAGTCAGAAGCCTCGCCCGCCCGCATGGCGTTGAATCAGGCCACTTGTTCGCGAGCCTGCCGTTCACGCTGAGCCACCAGTGCGCGGGTCAGCGGGATCAGCTTCTTGCCATAATCGATAGCATCTTCCAGCGGGTCGAAGCCGCGAATCAGGAAGGTGGTAATCCCCAGGTCGTAATAGTCCAGCAGCGCTTCGGCGACCTGTTCCGGGGTGCCGACCAGCGACGTGGAATTGCCCTGCGCGCCGAGCAGGCCAGCGATGCCCGTCCACAGGCGCTTGTCCAGACGTGAACCTTGTGCCGCTGCGGCCAGCAGGGGACGCGACCCTTCGTTGGGTGGTTCGCGACGGACAAAGCCGTTGCGGTCTGCCAATGTCTTGGCTTTTTCCAGAATGCTGTCGGCGCGTGCCCAGGCTTGTTCTTCGGTGTCGGCCAGAATCGGGCGCAATGACAGGCTGAAACGAATGGTCCGGCCATGTTTGGTGGCTTCGGCGCGCACCTGTTTGACCACATCGCGCACCTGCTCGTACGTCTCGCCCCACAGGGCGCAGACGTCGGCGTGTTTGCCGGCCACCGCAATCGCCGCTGCCGAGGAACCGCCAAAGTACAGCGGGATGTGTGGCTGCTGTGGGGACTTGACCAGCGAGTGCGCGCCCTCGAGCTGGTAGTAGGTGCCCTGATGATCGAACGGCTTGTCGTTGGTCCATTCCTGACGCACAACACTGAGGTATTCATCGCTGCGTGCGTAGCGCTCGTCCTTGCCGATGTGGCTGCCGTCGGCACGCAGTTCCTTGTCGTCGCCGCCGGTAATGATATGCACCGCAGTGCGCCCGCCATTGAACACGTCCAGCGTCGCAAATTGCCGGGCTGCCACGGTGGGGGAGATGAAACCGGGACGATGTGCGACAAGAAACTTCAATGTGCTGGTCACGCTGGCGGCATGCGCAGCCACCAGTGTGCTGTCCGGGCTGTTGGAGTGGTACGCGATCAGCGCACGATCAAAACCTGCGTCTTCATGAGCCTTGGCCACTGTCTTCACGTAGTCGGGCTGGATGGTCGCGCCGCTGCGCGGGTGGATTTCAGAACCGGGTTGCGTGGCGATATAGCCAATGAATTCGATGCTCATGAAAACTCCTGCCAATGGTTGAGGTCCGTTCGACCTTGTCGAGAAGCACCATAAAGGCAAGCAGACGGGGCTGTGAAATTCGATTTTGGTCTAAGTTAATTATAAAAAATATGCATTATAAGTTTTGTAGATAATCAAATATTTTAACTATTAGCTTAGAGCCAAATAGAATTTCACTCGGCTTTCTTATGCACATAGCATGGTGTTCATACTGCGTCGGGTGCGTCACGCCCGATTTGCCCAGAAAGGATGCGCCCATGTCCGACACAACGCTCAACCCCGCCGACCCCGGTTTTCTTGTGGTCAACAAGCCTGAACAGCGTCGCGCCTCTGAACAGCATCGTCAGCGTCGGCAAGTGCCGGGCTCTGTTTTGCGTCTGCTCAGCCCGCTGGCACTGTTGCTGCTCTGGGAGCTGGCCTCACAAACCGGTCTGCTGCCCAGCCGAGTGATCGCCGCACCGTCGCAGATCGGCGGTACGCTATGGTCGATGATTGTTTCAGGCGAACTGGCCGTGCACCTGTGGGTATCGCTGCAGCGCGCATTGCTGGGCTTGAGCATCGGCGTCAGTATTGGTGTGGTCGCTGCATTGATAACCGGGCTTTCCCGGCGCGGCGAAATCGCCCTCGACTCGCCGATGCAAATGCTGCGCACCATTACGTCGCTGGCACTGGTGCCGCTGTTCATCCTCTGGTTCGGCATTGGTGAATTCACCAAAGTGGCGCTGATCGTGATGGGCACCACCTTTCCGGTGTACCTGAACCTGTTTTCCGGCATCCGCAACATCGACCCGAAACTGATCGAGGCCGCCAACACCTTGGGGCTGAGCCGTCGCGAGCTGATCTGGCACGTGATTCTGCCCGGTTCGCTGCCTTCTTTTTTTGTCGGGCTGCGCTATTCGCTGGGTATCTCCTGGCTGGCGCTGGTGTTTGTCGAACAAATCAACACCACCGCAGGAATCGGCTTTCTGGCCAGCGATGCCCGCGACTTCATGCGCACTGATGTAATCGTTATCTGCCTGTTGATCTACAGCGTCCTGGGCCTGGTGATCGACGGCATCATTCGCACGCTGGAGCGCTATGCGCTGGCCTGGCGACCGACCTTCGTGAGGAATTGAGCATGGCGACCCTTGAGTTGCGTAACACTTCATCAGTCACGCCCCCGGTTCAGTTGCGTAACGTGGTTCGCCAGTTTGGCCCACAACGGGTGATTGACGGGCTGGACCTGGACATTGCCGCGGGCGAGTTTGTCGCTTTGCTGGGTGCCAGTGGCTCCGGCAAGACCACCTTGCTGCGCACTCTGGCCGGGCTGGACGACATCGACAGTGGCGAGCTGCGTGTGCCGGTGGCACGTGCCGCGGTGTTTCAGGAACCGCGGCTGATGCCGTGGAAAAGCGCCTGGAAAAACGTGGTTCTCGGCCTGCGCATCAACGATGCCAAGGCTCGGGCCGAAGCAGCATTGACCGAAGTCGGTCTGGCCCATCGGCTGAATGCCTTTCCGGCCACATTATCCGGTGGCGAGGCGCAACGTGTAGCGTTGGCGCGCGGCCTGGTCCGTGAGCCGAAACTGCTGTTGCTCGACGAGCCTTTCGCCGCCCTCGATGCTTTGACCCGCATTCGCATGCACCAGTTGATCATCGACCTGTGGCGCAAGCACACCCCGGCGGTGCTGCTGGTAACGCACGATGTCGATGAGGCGATCCTGCTTGCTGACCGGGTCATCGTGCTGGCCGACGGTAAACTTGCCGATGACATCCGCGTTGACCTGCCACGCCAACGTGACAGCGGGCAGGCCGGGTTTCAGGCAATTCGTAGCCGCTTGCTGGGTTTGCTGGGCGTGAAGACGCAGGCTGCCGATACTGCAACGCAGGAGCCAGCCCGCGACGTGACGCTCAGCGCACTGCGTCTTTTCGCCAATGCTCGTTGATCCTGCGCAGGGTGCGTATCATGGGCGTCTGAATTTCTGGAGGGGACGTCCATGTCTGCCGAAAAGCCCGAAGTCATAATCACCTATTGCATTCAATGCCAGTGGCTATTGCGCGCCGCCTGGCTCGCCCAGGAGCTGTTGAGCACGTTCAGTGACGACCTGGGCAAGGTCTCGTTGCAGCCGGGCACCGGTGGTGTGTTTCGCATTACCTGCGATGGCGTGCAACTCTGGGAACGCAAGGCCGACGGCGGCTTTCCCGAGGCCAAGGTGCTCAAGCAGCGGCTCCGTGACCAGATCGACCCGGCCCGTGATCTGGGCCACAACGACCGTCATACTCCCGCCAGTCCTCAGTAATACAGGCCATTGTCACGACATCGCCACGCACGTGTCACATTCGGTTAACCGGCATGCTCCACTCTCTTGGAAACCCTGCCGGAGGTCATCCCATGACCAGTGCTCAGCTCGCCACACCCAGCCGCAAACAACGCGTGCGCACCTTGTGGATTTCCGACGTTCATCTGGGCACGCGCGATTGCCAGGCCGAGCACTTGTCCGCGTTTCTCAAGCGCTATCAGGCTGACAAGGTGTATCTGGTGGGCGATATCATCGACGGCTGGAAGCTGCGTGGCGGCATGTACTGGCCGCAGGCGCATACCAACGTGATCCGTCGGCTGCTGACCATGAGCAAGCGCGGCACCGAAGTCATTTATGTCACGGGCAACCACGACGAATTCCTGCGTCGTTACTCCAAATTGGTTCTGGACAACATCCAGCTGGTGGACGAAGCCGAGCACGTGACGGCCGATGGTCGTCGTCTTCTGGTCATCCACGGCGATCAGTTCGACGTGATCACCCGTTATCACCGCTGGCTGGCCTTTCTCGGCGATTCGGCGTACGAATTCACCCTGACCCTCAACCGCTGGCTGAACCATTGGCGCGCCAAGTACGGCTATGGCTACTGGTCGCTGTCGGCGTACCTGAAGCACAAGGTCAAGAGTGCGGTGAATTTCATCAGCGATTTCGAGGAAGCCATCGCCCACGAGTGCGTGAAGCGCGGCCTGGATGGCGTGGTCTGCGGGCACATCCATCATGCGGAAATCCGCCAGGTGGGCGGAGTGGAATACCTCAATTGCGGCGACTGGGTTGAATCCTGTACCGCCCTGATCGAACACCTGGACGGCACTATCGAACTGTTTCGTCTGGCGGACGCGCACTTGAAAGCAAGCCAGCCGGTGGTTCAGGAGCCGGTCAGCGAAACGGTGGCCTGATTCAACCGGCTAGAACGACACCTTGCCCAACAGCATATCGCGGTACATAACGAAATCGCCGAGCAGGCTGTAGAATGGTATGACCCCCGAAGGTTGGACGCAACCTTTGGAGGCGTCATGGGTAAATATACAGTGCAGGCAAAACTCGCAGCCGTGAAAGAATATTGTG
>NZ_LKBW01000297.1 GCF_002699855.1 Pseudomonas amygdali
TTTGGTCGGCATACATGCACCTCTAGCTACATGTTATGCCCGAACACAAAATTTCTGACAGTCTCGCGCAAGCCCGTTGTGCCAACGTATTGCGCATCGACAGCAAGGACTTCAACCACGGTGGTACCCGGCAGATGATGGTCGATTTGCATCCCGACTACGACGTCTATGTCTATCTGACCCAAGACGCCTACGTTGAAGATATCAATGCCATTGCCAACATTCTGCTGCCTTTCGCAGACCCCAAGGTCGGCGCGGTCTGCGGGCGTCAATTGCCGCACAAGAACGCCAACCTGCTGGCCCAGCATGCACGGTTGTTCAATTACCCTCCGACTTCGCAGATCAAGACTCTGGCCGATGCACGCACGCTGGGCATCAAGACGCCATTCATGTCCAACTCGTTCGCGGCCTATCGCGGTGAAGCGTTGCGGGCGATTGGCGGCTTTCCCCGGCATGTGATTCTTTCCGAAGACATGTACGTCACCGCCAAAATGCTGATCGATGGCTGGAAAGCAGCCTATGAAGGTTCGGCTGTATGCCGTCATTCGCATAACTACAGCCTGCGTGAGGAGTTTTGCCGTTACTTTGATATCGGTGTGTTCCAGTCCCGTGAAGCGTGGATCTACGAAACCTTTGGCGGCATCGGCGGCGAGGGCATGCGTTACGTCAAGTCCGAGCTTAAATTCCTCGGCCCCCGGCGAATTCTCTGGTGGCCCATGTCGTTCGTACGTAATGCGCTGAAGCTGCTGGCCTACAAGCTGAGCAAGCAGGAAAAGCGCCTGCCCCGTGGTGTGAAGAAAAAACTCGGGATGTACAAGCGCTATTGGGACAGTCCTTACGCCTGACCGAACCCTGCGCCGGACGCTGAGCGCCCGGCGTCTGGCACATCAGCTTTTCGCAGCTTCTTCGTCCAGACGGTCGGCCTCGAACAGTTGCGCGAGGTCGGCCCTGGCTTCACGGGCGGTCTGCAGAACCTTGGCGTCGTCGTCATACACTTCATGTTGTGCGGCCAGCACCTGTTCGTCGTGGCGCTTGAAGCGACTGATGCGCGCATCGGCCTGTGCCTCGGTCAGGCCCAGCCCCATCAGGGTCTGACGGCTCATCTCCAGGCTTGAATAGAATGTCTCACGCACGGCATGAGCGCCAATGTCCATCAACCGGTGAACGTGCTGGCGGTTACGTGCACGGGCAATGATCTTCATGTGCGGATACAGCTTGCGGATCAACTCGGCGGTCTTGATGTTGGTGTCCGGATCATCCGTCGCAATGACGAAGTATTCCGCTTCATCAACCTTGGCTGCACGCAGTATTTCCGGGAGCAGCGGGTCGCCATAAAACACCGGCACATTGCCGAAGCTGCGCGAAAACTCGATCGATTCCACAGCGGTATCCAGAGCGATGAAAGGGATTTTCTGCGCCCGCAGGATGCGCGCTACGATTTGCCCCATACGGCCCATGCCAGCGATGACCACGCGTGGTTTGTCGGTCTGGATATCGCGGTACTCGTCCGGCACCTCGACAGGCTTGATCCTGGGTTTGATCCAGCGCGCCAGGGCAATGAACAGCAACGGCGTGATCGCCATCGACAAGGTGATGGTCAGCACCAGCATGTCGTAAAGCCCCGCCTCGAACAGCCCTTGAGCGCTGCCGATCTTGAACACCACGAAGGCAAATTCGCCACCGGCTGCCAACACCAGGCCCAATTGCAGCGCGCTGCGCTTATTGAGACCGCCAGCGGTACGACCGATCAGGAACAGCATCGGCAGCTTGATTCCGATCAACAGCAGCGTCAGGCCCAGCACCGCGAGGGGCGAACTGAGCAGCAAGCCGACGTTGGCACCCATGCCGACACTGATGAAGAACAGCCCCAGCAACAACCCTTTGAACGGCTCGATTTGTGCTTCCAGTTCGTGACGGTATTCGGAGTCTGCCAGTAGCAGACCGGCGAGAAATGCGCCCAGCGCCATGGACACGCCCACCAGTTCCATCAGCCACGCCGTACCAATCACTACCAGCAAGGCAGTGGCGGTCGAGACTTCCTGGATTTTGGTCTTGGCAACGATGCGAAATACCGGACGCAGCAAATAGCGGCCGCCGATCACCACAATGGCAATGCTGCCCAGCACGCTCAGGCCGTGGTTGATGCTTTCGCCGGTGTCCATTGCGTGATCGGCCCCGGCCAGGAATGGCACCATGGCAATCAAGGGAATTGCTGCAATGTCCTGAAACAGCAGGATAGCGAACGCCATCCGGCCATGCGGGCTATTCAACTGCTTGCGCTCGGCCAGACTCTGCAGGCCGAAGGCTGTGGATGACAGCGCCAGGCCAAGACCCAGAATGACCGCAGTGTTCAGCGACTGGCCGAAGGCAAACAACGCGATCCCGCCAATGACCAGGCCCGTCAGCAACACCTGCGCCATGCCTACGCCGAACACCGATTTGCGCATGACCCATAAACGCTTTGGCGACAGCTCAAGACCAATGATGAACAGCAACAAGACCACGCCCAGCTCTGAAATGTGACTGACGCTCTCCGTGTCGCCTATCAAGCCCAGCACCGAAGGGCCGATGATCACTCCCGCGAACAAATAGCCGATCACCGCGCCCAGCTTCAGGCGCTTGGCCAGCGGTACTGTCAGCACGGCGGCGAGTAGAAACACTACTGCGGCCTGCAACAGGCTGCCTTCATGGGGCATGTAAAACTCCTTGGTAATAATTGAACACACTGTTTGAGCAGGGCGGTATTAAAGCATGGGAGTTTTACACGGCAACGTTCATCGCGGCATGACAATAATCAACGCGGTTGATAGAGCGCGCGTGAAGGATGCGAAGGAGGGGAGCAGGGCAGGCTGACGATGCCATTCGTCGCGCATCGGCGTAAGCTATGCGCGCAAACAGGCAGTGCCAACTGCCCGCTCACGAGCATTCAGGAAACCATTATGACCAACAAGCAGCGTTTGATTTACTCGATTCTGATCGCCCTCGGCGTTCTGGCGATCATGCTGGGCTTGTCGCACCTGCAAAACAGCGGTGTCATCACCGAAAAAACCTTTCAGTACATCGCAATCAGCGTGGCCGTACTGGTCGTGATTCTTAACGGGATCATGCGCCGCAAGGTCAAGCGGTAAGCGCGGCAAGTGGCAAGGATGACGAGGCCCGTTTTACTGGGCACCATCCTTGCTCGCATCACCCAGCCATTGTCGGGCACGAGGGTGCAGGCTGTAGGTCTTGTCGTCATTGAGGTGAATCACGCCTTCATCGCACAGGCGCTTGAGCACTTCGCGCACACTTAGAAACGAAAGCGGTACATCAAGCCTGAGCAGCTGGCTGTGCACGCCCCGTACTCCCAATGGCTGGCCTTCCTCGCTCGATACCAGAAGCGCATCAAGCACCTTGAGCCTGACCAGGCTGGTACGCAGACCAAAGCTTTTCAGGAGCAGTCGGATGTGCTCGTTTCCGGGCCGCTCTGTCTCCAGAGCGGGCGACTGTGCCTGCGCAGCCAGTGCTGTTTGGCGCAGCAGGGTGCGAGTCGTGATTCCTTGGCGATTGAACATCCACAAACTCCTTTTCAGGCTTTTTTAAACAATCTCAGTTACTAAGACGAACGAGCGCAGCAAAACCTCAGTTATCAATGGAAAAAAATAAAAACGCCAACACGCACGGGGTGGCCGCAGCGCTGTGCGTTTCAGGGTAGATGAAGATCGGGCAGTCGCGAGGGGACGGTTGATCCGGCGATCGGCGGATACAAAATCGCTCTGCGTCAGTCAGGTGCGCGAGAGCGCTCAGCCTTTCGGAGCGTCGGGTATCCGGCGGTTGAGCACCGGGTTGCCGTTCTGGTTCTGCGTGACATAAACCGGCAGCACCTTGGGCAGAGAGGCCAGCAGGCTGGACAGGTCGCGCGTGTTG
Source organism: Pseudomonas amygdali (assembly GCF_002699855.1). GTDB lineage: Bacteria > Pseudomonadota > Gammaproteobacteria > Pseudomonadales > Pseudomonadaceae > Aquipseudomonas > Aquipseudomonas amygdali. Next base: position 3,907 of record NZ_LKBW01000297.1, read on the forward strand.
AAACTGCCGCCAAGGCGCATGGCACCGGTTGCGGTATCGGCCAGCAGAATAGGCGTTTGCAGGTAGCGATTGATCAGTGGCAAGGCCTGGCTGAGAGGCAGATCATTGAAGATCAGCTTGCCATTACGCCACGCCAGGCTCGAATCCTTTGTGTCGGTCTGGCTGATCAGGGGCGCGTCGTCGCCTGCCTTGTAGCTGGCCTGCATGCCAGGGTCAAGATGATGGCTTGACGACGGATGTGCGCGATCACTGCTGACCTGAACCGAGCCCTCGACCAGCGTTACACGTACCTGGTCCTGATACATCCACACATTGAAGCGTGTGCCCGTGACCTTGATGCTGCCCTTGCCGGCATCGACTACAAAGGGGTGTGTGCTGTCGTGGCTGACCTCAAAAAACGCCTCACCCTTTTTCAGCGTGACGCTGCGTCGATCCTTGTAGTTGGCGTAGGTCAGCTCGGTGCCGAGGTTCAGTTCGGCACGGCTGCCATCTGCCAGTACCACAAGACGCGTCGCGGTATCGGCGTTGTAGGACTCGTAGGTGTCAGGCAGCCAGCCCTGATTCCAGCCCACATAACCGGTGACCGGCACAGCCAGAGCAATGACCGCCGCGGCAGCCGCGAGTGGTGCCACGCGGCGCTTGCGACGAAGTACGGGCTGGTTGCTATGTGTAGCCTGAATCGGGAGTGCCGGGGCCGGATTGAGCGGTTCGATTTGTCCGGTAATGTCCCAGACTTCCCGCATCGCCTCATACTCCACCGCATGCAAAGGATGGGCTTTCAGCCATTGCTCGAACGCTTTCCGTTCTGCGGCGGTGCAGTCTTCGGCGTGCAGGCGCATGCACCAATGCGCAGCGGCATCGGTGATCGCGTCGTGTTCTGCCTTGCTGAAAAGAGGGTCGCTCATGGGCGCTCCGGCCTATACCGTCGGCGCATTCTACCCTTGGATGTCAGGGAGAGAGAACATTTGCAGGATATTACCCGTCAACGCACAGCGTAATTCCTTGTGAATGCAAGCAGCTCTCATTGAAACCTTTCCGTGACAATCGAGTACGTGTAGTGCGCAGGGAGTTTTTTTACAGGGCCTGCAGCGCTACTCTCGGTGCTGTTATTTCGGGTGGTTGTTCCCGGTACCTTGCCATGACATGAACAGGAGTCTCAGATGTCCGCCATCCCTAACGATCAGCCGGTCCGGACGATTTCATATCAGCAACTGGAAGATTTATTGCGGCGGATCTTCCTTGCACACGGCACCTCCCCGGAGGTTGCCGATGTGCTTGCCGAGAACTGCGCCAGCGCTCAGCGCGACGGCTCGCACAGTCATGGCATCTTTCGCATGCCTGGCTACATCTCATCGCTGAACAGCGGCTGGGTGGATGGCAAGGCAGTGCCGTTGATCGAGGATGTCGGTGCTGCATTTGTCAGGGTCGACGCCGGCAACGGCTTTGCCCAGCCTGCGCTGGCGGCGGCCAGTTCATTGCTGATCGACAAAGTGCGCAGTGCCGGGATTGCGGTTCTGGCGATACGCAATTCTCATCACTTTGCCGCGCTGTGGCCGGATGTCGAACCTTTCGCCGAACAGGGGCTGGTCGCCCTGAGCATGGTCAACAGTATGACCTGCGTTGTGCCACACGGTGCGCGTCAGCCCCTGTTCGGCACCAACCCTATTGCCTTCGCTGCACCGCGTGCGGGGGGCGAGCCTGTTGTTTTCGACCTGGCAACCAGCGCCATTGCCCATGGTGATGTTCAGATCGCAGCGCGGGAAGGGCGATTGCTACCAGCGGGTATGGGCGTGGACCGCGAGGGCCGGCCTACTGAAGATCCTCGCGCCATTCTCGATGGCGGGGCACTACTGCCCTTTGGCGGTCATAAGGGGTCCGCATTGTCGATGATGGTCGAACTGCTGGCGGCAGGGCTGACAGGCGGTAACTTCTCCTTTGAGTTCGACTGGTCGAAGCATCCCGGCGCGCGGACACCCTGGACAGGTCAGTTGCTGATCGTCATCGATCCGGACAAAGGCAGCGGTCAGCATTTTGCACTGCGTAGCGAGGAACTGGTAAGGCAGCTCCACGGGGCAGGGCAGGAGCGACTGCCGGGGGACCGACGCTACAGCGAGCGTGCGCGGTCGATGGCGCACGGTATCGACATCGCTGAGGCTGATCTGGAGCGCTTGCAGGGTCTGGCGGGCGGTTGAGCCGTTTACAAATTCGCTGACCATTCGTCGCAGTCAGTCTTGTGTCGGCGCTCGGTTCTAAATACTGTATGCATAAACAGTAAAGAACGAACGAGGTCTGTCATGTCCCTTAAGTCAGTGCAAACGTCAGTACAAAGCCCGGTTGCTCAGCAGCATCGTACCCTCTCTACCGTCAATGAAATGCAGCGTGAGGATTTCCTCCGGCTGGCGGCAGGTCTTCGTCAGTTCAATGGCTACGAGCAGGATGTATCGATAGCCATTGCGGCAGCCCGCGCGAGTGGCGAATTCCGTCAGGCCAGCGCGATGGAATAGTGCGGCTGGTAGCGGCCATGATGCGTCTCGGGTTGATTGTGAGTATATGTAGCGTATATGCTTCATATATTCAATTTGAGGTGAATCATGGGTCTGGTAAAGATTTCCGAAAACATGCACGCCAACCTGCGCTCTGCCAGCGTTGCGCTCAGTCGCTCCATCAATGCGCAGGCTGAGCACTGGATGCGCATCGGCATGCTTGCCGAATTGCACCCGGCACTGGATTACAGCGAGATCTGCCAGATGTTGATCCGTATCGAGAACGCAGGCGGCACGGTGCTGACTGCTTCGAACTTCAACGTTGCAGAGCTTTCTGCGTCCAGCCTTTCCAAGGCGGCCTCATGAGCAGCGCCATCGGTATCAAGACCGAACAGGACCTTGTGCAGTTGCGCATAGCCGGCAGGCTGGCTGCCGATGTACTCGCAATGATCACGCCTTACGTCAAGGCTGGCGTAAGCACCGAAGCGCTGGACGATATCTGCAACGAGTACATCGTCAAGGAGTTGAAAGTGATTCCCGCGAATGTGGGCTATCACGGTTTTACCAAGACCACTTGCATCTCTCCCAATGCAGTGGTCTGTCATGGCATACCTTCTGCCACCGATATTCTGAAAGATGGCGATATCGTCAATATCGATGTCGCGGTCATCAAGGATGGCTGGTACGGCGATACCAGCCGTATGTATCTGGTCGGGGAGGTCAGCCCCTTGGCAAAACGTCTTGTCGAGACGACCTACGAAGCAACCCGCGCCGGTATTCATGCAGTGCGTCCGGGGGCGACGCTGGGTGATATCGGTTATGCCATTCAGAGCATCGCTCATCGTGAAGGCTTCAGTGTGGTGCGTGAATATTGCGGGCACGGCATTGGCCGCAAGTACCATGAAGAGCCTCAGGTTCTGCACTACGGCGCTCAGGGCAAGGGCCTCAGGCTAAAGCCGGGCATGGTGTTCACCATCGAACCGATGATCAATGCCGGCAGGGCCGGTACTCGTACCTTGCCGGATGGCTGGACGGTTCTGACCAGCGATCTTTCATTGTCTGCGCAATGGGAGCATATGGTTGCAGTCACTTCGACCGGTTTTGAACTGCTGACGCCCTGGCCTGAGGGGACGGGCGATTATCCTGCCATTTAAACGTCAGTGGTCTGGCGATTTATGTACACAAAAAATGGCCTTGTCGAAAGGCCATTTTTTGATCAGGGGTGATGTTTCAGTACTGCGGCGAAGATCTTTTCCAGCGTACTTCTGTTACACCAAAACGCTCGGCTTGCAAGGTCGCCATTCCTATCGGCCCAGCAGACATATTGCCACTCACTGTGCCGACGCCGGCGTGTAGCGTTGCGCAGTGCAATGCGTCGCACTGGCACATTTGCCTGGTCTGGTGCAGAAAGCAACGAGGTTCACCATTGAACTGATAGTGAATTTCAAATTCCGTTTGATGATTCATCTTTCCTGCTCGTAAGCCTGACGGCATGCCATCAAAATAGTGTGATTGTTCCAGTGGGGCATGCGCGAGAAGCCTTCTCCGGTCACGCTGCTGTCTTCAGAGCGTAGAACGAAAATCGCGTTGTTTCGAGATGTGGTTGCCAGTTGTCCGATGAGTGGTTTTGGATTCAATCAAACGCATGAATGGATGACCCAATGGTCATCCAAGCGAAGATCTTCTGTTTTGAAACAAGCTTCATTTACATGCCTTGAGGTCTACCGGGCCGACAAAATCATTACCCCGACCCATAACGCAGGCGACCTGCTGATTGCGCTGGCGCTCCCAGGCCTGCGGAGGATAAGTCTTGTCCCAGGCTTGATAAAGCTGTTGGTCCTGACGCGACAGGCGCAAGTTGTATTGCTTGCTCATGTAGAAGTAGGTGCGGGCGATCATGCCGCGAATGGAAGGGCGAGGCATGACCTTTTTCGCCTTGAAATCCACTTGCGTCAGGCAAGAACCGTACTGGCCTTTTTGCTCGGGTACCCAGCCAAAGCTGAAGTTGCTGCGGTCGCCATTCACTTCGCCGATGCTGGGCACCAGGTTATGCAGGTCTGCCTCGGCGCGTTTATAAACGGCATCGGTCTTTGTGCAGTTTTTGCGCCCGCCGTTCTGCCAGCATTGGCGCAGATGGCCGATCTGCCAGGCTGGAACAATGTGCTCCCATTCAATGCGACTGGCGCGCTTGGCGCTCTTGCGCGGGACATAGCCGCAGCCAGCAATATCGACCCGGTTGCCGGTGTATTTACAGCCGCAGTAAAATTCGGTCGATTGTGGTGCGTATAACCCCCAGGCGACTTTCTTGGCTTCGCTGAAAGTACGCGGAGCTTGGGCCTGAGCGCTGAATGAAGCGGTGATGAGCAGGGTGGTGCAAAGCAGTGTCGAGAATCGAAACATCATGCCGTCAGTCTTCCTTCGGCAACGTCCAGAATATTTGCACACCACCATCGTCGCGCCAGGCGAGGGTGACGTTGTCGTTCTCGGCTATTTCTTCAAGAAGCTGCGCCCAGTCGTCCTCTGACTCATCCGGTTGACGAAAAAGCAGGGCAGCCCTGGATTTCTGAGCGGTAGGCGAGTTGATGATCTTCTGTACCCGCATGCCCATGCGCTCGTAAGGGCCGGGAGTGGAGGCGGTCGCTGCGGTTTGTTTGGCCACGGATAGGGTTCCTGATTTTAGCTGTACGGGCATACAGTATTTCAGTGTCGGATCTTTCGCAACATCTATGTAAGATAAAGCGCTTGAAATGGCACACTATTGTCTTGAAAAACCAACGCTCCCGGAGTCGCGCATGAATATCAAGTCACTGACATTTCCGTTACTGGCCGCAACTGCTGTACTGCTGGCAGGCTGTTCCACGCCTTCGGTCGTCACGCTTCAGAACGGCACACAATACATCACCAAGGACATGCCCAAGACCAAGAGTCGTGATGGTTTCTACGAGTTTGAAGACATCTCCGGCAAGAGAGTCCGGATCAAGGCCGACGAAGTGGCTACGGTCAGACCGGAGGAGTGAAATCCGACTGAACGCTAATGCTCGTTCCCTGTGCGGTTGGGGGCGAGCAGTACACACAGATTTCATTTCCGACGGATTGACAAACCCTGCGGGTTTTTTCATAGTTCATCCCTCGCAAACGTTTGCGTGTTGATGCATTGCATCGACCCTGCGTCGTTCGCCCGAACAATAATCACAAGATCGGAGATGAACTCATGAAGCTGCCATTTGCTGGACGCCTTCTCGCTGTCGCCATGTTCGCTGCTGTCACGGCAGTCATGCCCCTCTCTGCTGCATACGCTCAGACGCCTGAAAAACCCAAGGTCGCACTGGTGATGAAGTCGCTCGCCAATGAATTTTTCCTGACCATGGAAGACGGTGCCAAGGCTTATCAGAAAGAGCACGCCACCGACTTCGACCTTATTTCCAACGGGATCAAGGACGAGTCAGACACCTCTGCGCAGATTCGTATCGTTGAGCAGATGATTGTCTCCAAAGTCGACGCCCTGGTGATCGCGCCTGCCGACTCCAAGGCGTTGGTGCCGGTGCTCAAGAAAGCTACAGACGCCGGTATCAAAGTCGTCAATATCGACAACCAGCTTGATCCCGACGTGCTCAAAAGCAAAAGCCTGATGATCCCGTTCGTGGGGCCGGACAACCGCAAAGGTGCCGAGCTGGTAGGCGACTACCTGGCCAAGCAACTCAAGAGCGGTGACGAAGTCGGCATTATCGAAGGCGTGCCGACCACCACCAACGCTCAGCAACGCACCGCCGGTTTCAAGGATGCCATGGACAAGGCGCAGATGAAGATCGTGTCTGTGCAGTCCGGCAACTGGGAAATCGACAAGGGCAACGCCGTTGCTTCGGCGATGCTCAATGAATACCCGAACCTGAAGGCCCTGCTGGCCGGCAATGACAGCATGGCCCTGGGGGCGGTTTCTGCGGTGCGTGCAGCAGGCAAGGCTGGCAAGGTCATGGTGGTGGGTTACGACAACATCAACGCGATCAAACCGATGCTCAAGGATGGCCGAGTGTTGGCCACTGCTGACCAGTTTGCAGCCAAACAAGCGGTCTTCGGTATTGAAGCTGCGTTGAAGCTGGTCAAAGGCGAGAAGGTCGACACCAACGAAAAAGGCGTCATCGAAACGCCGGTAGAGCTCGTTACCAAACCTTGATCCACGCCGCGTAAAGGTGCCCGTCCTTGAAGGACGGGCGCTGGGAGAAATCTATGTCAGCGTCTGTTCAGACAGCTGTTCTTTCGGTCAGTGGCATCGGTAAAACCTACGCTCAACCCGTGCTCGGTGACGTCGATCTGACGTTGATGCGTGGCGAAGTGCTGGCCCTGACCGGGGAAAACGGTGCCGGTAAAAGCACCTTGTCGAAAATCATTGGCGGCCTGGTGACGCCCACTACAGGGCGCATGGAGTTTCAAGGGCAGCCTTATGAACCTGTGAGTCGTACCCAGGCCGAAAAGCTCGGGGTTCGCATGGTCATGCAGGAACTGAACCTGCTGCCGACCCTGACCGTTGCCGAAAACCTTTTCCTTGACGACCTGCCGCGTCGTGCTGGCTGGATCGACCGCAAGCGCCTGCGTGAAAATGCGATCAAGGCTATGGCTCAGGTGGGTCTGGACGCTATTGATCCCGATACGCTGGTCGGCGATTTGGGGATCGGTCATCAGCAGATGGTCGAGATCGCTCGCAACCTGGTTGGCGACTGCCATGTGCTGATCCTCGACGAGCCTACTGCCATGCTCACCTCACGCGAGGTGGAAATGCTGTTCGAGCAGATCACGCGGCTGCAGGCTCGTGGTGTCTCGATCATCTACATCTCCCACCGGCTTGAGGAGCTTGCCAGAGTGTCTCAGCGCATAGCCGTACTGCGCGATGGCAAGCTGGTGTGCGTCGAGCCGATTGCCCGCTACAACAGCGAGCAACTGGTCACGTTGATGGTCGGCCGTGAACTTGGCGAACACATGGACATGGGCGCCCGGCAGATTGGCGAAGTAGCGCTGTCAGTCAAGGGGCTCAGTCGTGCCGGCAAGGTTCAGGATGTTTCGTTCGATGTGCGACGAGGTGAAATCTTCGGTATTTCCGGGCTGATCGGTGCCGGGCGCACCGAGTTGCTGCGCCTGATCTACGGTGCAGATGTTGCCGACAGTGGTGCGATTGAAGTTGGGCAGCCACTGCAAGCCGTCACCATCCGTTCACCCTCGGACGCCGTGGAGCACGGTATTGCCCTGATCACGGAAGACCGCAAGAGCGAAGGACTGCTGATGTCGCAGTCAATCAGCGCCAACATTGCGCTGGGTAATATGCATTCGATCTCCAGAGCAGGCCTGGTCAACACCGATGACGAACTGAAGCTGGCGCAGCGCCAGGTGGCTGCCATGCGTATTCGCAGTTCCAGTCCGGACCAGCTGGTCTCCGAGCTGTCAGGCGGTAATCAGCAGAAGGTCGTGATCGGTCGCTGGCTGGAACGTGATTGCCCGGTGATGCTGTTCGACGAGCCGACGCGAGGCATCGACGTCGGTGCCAAATTCGATATCTACGCGCTGCTGGCCGAATTGACCCGTCAGGGCAGGGCGCTGGTGGTGGTTTCCAGTGATCTGCGCGAACTGATGTTGATCTGCGATCGTATCGGTGTGCTGTCTGCCGGTTGCCTGATCGACACGTTCGAGCGCGACAGCTGGACCCAGGACCAATTGCTTGCCGCTGCCTTTGCCGGTTATCAGAAACGTGACGCGCTGCTCAATGACGCCGCGCCCAGGAACGACTCATGAAAAATACTCCTTCTCCGACGCTGACCGTGCCGGCCCGTCGCGGCGGCAATTACTTTGGTCTTGGCACCTACATCGGGCTGGCGGGTGCGCTGCTGGTGATGATCGTGCTGTTTTCCCTGCTCAGCGATCACTTTCTGTCCTATCAGACATTCAGCATGCTGGCCAACCAGATCCCTGACCTGATGGTGCTGTCGGTCGGCATGACGCTTATCCTCATCATCGGCGGTATCGACCTGTCCGTTGGGTCGGTGCTGGCGCTGGCTGCTTCGGCTGTGAGTGTGGCCATCCTGGGCTGGGGCTGGAGTGTGTTCCCGGCCGCCTTGCTAGGCATCGCCTGCGCGACCCTGGCCGGTACGATTACCGGCTCCATTACTGTTGCCTGGCGCATCCCTTCGTTCATCGTCTCCCTCGGTGTGCTTGAGATGGCCCGTGGCGCGGCCTACCAGATGACCAATTCGCGCACCGCTTATATCGGTGATTCGTTCGCCTGGCTGTCTGACCCGATCGCGTTCGGTATCGCGCCGTCCTTCATCATCGCACTGCTGGTTATTTTCATTGCTCAGGCGGTGCTGACCCGTACCGTTTTTGGTCGCTACCTGATCGGCATCGGCACCAATGAAGAAGCGGTGCGTCTGGCCGGTATCAATCCCAAACCCTACAAGATTCTGGTGTTCTCGCTGATGGGCCTGTTGGCCGGTGTGGCGGCGCTGTTTAAGATATCGCGACTGGAAGCGGCTGATCCGAATGCCGGTGCCGGGCTTGAGCTGCAAGTGATTGCCGCCGTCGTGATCGGTGGCACCAGCCTGATGGGCGGGCGCGGTTCGATCATCAGTACTTTTTTCGGCGTGCTGATCATTTCGGTACTGGCCGCAGGCCTGGCGCAGATCGGTGCGACCGAGCCGACCAAACGCATCATCACTGGTGCGGTGATTGTGATCGCAGTAGTGCTGGACACCTACCGCAGTCACCGGGCACGGCGCCAGGGCTGATATGGCGACTATCAAGGATGTCGCGGCGCTGGCGGGAATCTCGTACACCACGGTTTCCCATGTGCTGAACAAGACCCGGCCGGTGAGCGAGCCGGTCAGGCTCAAGGTCGAGGCGGCCATCGCGCAGCTCGATTATGTGCCCAGCGCTGTGGCGCGTTCGCTGAAGGCCAGGAGCACATCGACTATCGGCCTGTTGATTCCCAACGGTATGAATCCGTATTTCGCCGAGTTGGCGAGGGGCATCGAGGACTACTGTGAGCGCAACGGTTTTTGCGTGATCCTCTGTAATTCCGACGACAACCCGGAAAAGCAGCGCAGTTACCTGCGTGTTTTGCTGGAAAAGCGCGTTGACGGGTTGATTGTCTCGTCTGTGGCGGGTGATGCCAGCGTCGCCTGTGGCCTCACCGAGGTGCGCACGCCGCTGGTAATCGTCGACCGCGAGCTGCAAGGCATCGAAGCTGACATGGTGCGCATCGATCACGAGCATGGTGCCTGGCTGGCAACCCGACATCTGCTGGATCTCGGGCATCGTCACATTGCCTGCATTGGCGGACCGCGCGACAGCATGGTTGCCGAAATGCGCCTGGCGGGTTATCGGCGGGCCATGCAGCAGGCATCTGTCGAGGTCGGCCCGGATTGGGCGGTGCACAGCGAATTTACCAGTTCGGCTGGCCATGCGGCTGCGAAGCTGCTGCTGGCCGGTCATGCGCCAACAGCGATCTTTGCCGGCAACGATGTCATCGCCATCGGTGTGCTGCGCGCTGCCGCCGAGCGTTCGATTCGCGTGCCTCAGGATCTGTCGGTCATCGGCTTTGATGACATTCAGATGAGCCGCTACGTCTATCCGGCCCTCACCACCGTGGGGCAATCGATCATGCAACTGGGCGAAACCGCCGCCGAAATGTTGTTAAACCGAATCGCCGCACCGCATACAGTTCCTGTCGAAAAAAGACTCGTGACGCCTTGCGTCTTGGTGCGCGAGTCCACGGCAGCGCCGAACACTTTGTCCAATGAATGACGCGCACGCACAGCAACGGATTAATGAGCCATGCAAGCAAAAATAGTGATAGTGGGCAGCCTGAACATGGATCTGGTCATCCGCGCCCAGCGTCTGCCGCGCCCCGGCGAGACGCTGAGCGGGGAGACGTTCGACACCGTGCCTGGCGGTAAAGGCGCCAACCAGGCAGTTGCCGCAGCGCGCCTGGGTGGCAGTGTGGCGATGATCGGCTGTGTGGGTGCCGATGCCTACGGGGAACAGCTGCGTGCAGCACTGCTGGCCGAGCATATCGACTGTCAGGCCGTGACGGTCGTTGAAGGCGTGTCCACCGGGATCGCTTCGATTTTGGTCGACGCCAGCAGTCAGAATGCAATTGTCATCGTTGCTGGAGGCAATGGTCGGCTCACTCCGGCATTGATCGAGCGTTTCGACGCATTGCTGGCGGGTTCCGGGATCGTCATTTGCCAGCTTGAAGTACCGACTGAAACAGTTTTCCACACCCTTACCCGCGCCCGCGCGCTGGGCAAGACCGTCATTCTCAATCCTGCCCCGGCCAGCGAGCCTTTGCCGGCAAACTGGTATGGCCTGATCGACTATCTGATCCCCAATGAAAGCGAGGCGCAGACCCTGACCGGTGTGACTGTCGACTCCTCGGCGGCGGCTGAAGAGGCGGCAGCGGCCATGCTGGCGGCCGGGGCGCGCAACGTAATCATTACCCTGGGTGAGCGTGGAACCCTGTTCGCCAGTGCTGCGGGCGTGGAACATATCCCTGCGCGTCGTGTACAGGCCGTGGACACCACCGCTGCAGGTGATACCTTTGTCGGTGGTTTTGCCGCAGCACTGGCGGCGGGTCAGAGTGAATCGCAGGCCATTCGCTTCGGTCAGGCCGCGGCAGCCATATCCGTGACCCGCGCGGGTGCCCAGCCGTCCATCCCGACGTTCGAGGAAGTAAAGGAATTCGATTCACTATGAAAAAGACCCCGCTACTCAACATTGCCCTGTCTCGCGTCATTGCGTCGCTGGGGCATGGCGACATCCTGATGATCGTCGACGCTGGAATGCCAGTACCGGCAGGCGTCGAGCTGATCGACCTGGCGCTGACTCGCGGCGTACCTGATTTCGTCAGTGTGCTGGACGTGGTGCTGAGTGAGATGCAGGTCGAAAGCCATGTGCTGGCCAACGAAATGGCCGAGGTCAAACCTCCCGCATTGCAGGTCATCGAAAGCCTGAACCTCGATGATCAATTGGGTCAGCAGCGCTGGATAAGCCATGAGGACCTGAAAGTATTGAGCCGCAAGGCCAAGGCAATCATCCGTACCGGAGAATGCCAGCCGCACAGTAATGTGGCGCTGGTTTCCGGAGTTGTGTTCTAGCTATCAAGAAAGGGAGTTTCATATGACGTTGATGCAGTTTTCCAGACAGTTCATTCGTGGAGCATTGCTCTTGTCCATACTGAGTAGCGCTGCCGTTCAGGCGGCAGAAAAGCGTGATCTGATCATCGATACCGACCCTGGCGCGGACGACGTCGTTGCGTTGCTGCTGGCGCTGGCGTCACCCGAAGAATTGAACGTGATGGCGATCACCACCGTCGCCGGCAATGTCCGTCTGGACAAGACCTCGCGCAATGCCAGGCTGGCGCGTGAATGGGCCGGGCGTGAAGAAGTGCCGGTGTATGCCGGTGCGCCCAAACCGTTGGTGCGCACACCTATCTACGCCGAAAACGTTCACGGTCAGGAGGGGTTGCCCGGCGTGCCCGTGCATGAGCCAGCCAAGGGGTTGGCCGACGGTAATGCAGTCGATTACCTGATCCGCACCTTGAGCAAGGCCAAGCCGCACAGCATCACTATCGCCATGCTCGGTCCGCAGACCAACCTGGCGCTGGCGCTCGTGCAGGCACCGGAAATCACCCAGGGCATCAAGGAAGTGGTGGTCATGGGGGGCGCGCATTTCAACGGCGGTAACATCACGCCGGTTGCCGAATTCAACCTGTTTGCTGACCCGCATGCTGCGCAGATCGTTCTGGCCAGTGGTGTGAAGCTTACTTACGTACCGTTGGACGTGACCCACAAGATCCTGACCAGCGAACAACGCCTCAAGCAGATTGCCGCACTGGGCAATAACGCCGGCAAGCTGGTCGACGGCATTCTCAATGAATACGTCAAACTGGACATGGAGCATTACGGCTTGCCCGGTGGGCCGGTTCACGACGCCAGTGTCATTGCCTGGTTGCTCAAGCCCGAGTTGTTTTCCGGGCGGCAGATCAACGTTGCGGTCGACACCCGCGAGGGCATTGGTTTCGGCCAGACGGTGGCTGACTGGTACGGCACGCTCAAGCAGCCGCAGAATGTATTCTGGGTCGAGAATGGCAACGCTCAGGGTTTCTTCGATCTGCTGACCGAGCGTCTGGCGCGACTGAAGTAACCCATCATGCGGGCTGCAACAGGTGCATCAGACCGGCAGCCCTGCCGTGGCATAACGGCTCAGTACCTGGCTGATGAAGGCGCGGGCACCCTCGGTGCCCAGTTCCTTGATCAGCAGGTCGACGGCAATGATCATCAGCTCTTCCGGGTTTCCGGGGCTGTGCGAGCAGTGGCCCTGAGGCCATCTGGCCTTGATGTCTGCATCCAGAGTTATGGCTGTCATGTCTGTTGATCTCCAGTAAAGGGTCACGCACTACGCTGTTCGCTTCCCGGCGCTTGCGTCTCTCGCAGTAAACCATCCCGCGCACATTTTGACACTTCTACTTACATCTCATCCCGATAGTCCGAGTCTATGGCCATAGGTTGTAAACGTTTTGTGACGATTTCACCGCGCGCCTTGTGTGATCCCAAGGCAGACTCTCGGCCCAGGCAGATCAACAGGTTACCGATGGCTTCTCAACTGAGGTGTGCAACCAACGCGCCTGAGTGCGGTCGGACAGGTCTGGAATGTTTTATTGGCAGAGGAGGGTGTATGCCCCGGAAGTTCGCAACATTGGGTTTTGTGGTCGTGGCGTCGTTGCTGGCCGGATGCAGCAGCACGTCCTCTGATAAGGGCGCTGAAGCGTCCGTCAAGGCAGACGCACCCGCATCCGCCAGTAACGCGATACCTGGCCGTTGTGATGCAGGGCTTGGCCAGTTCGCAATCGGCAAGCCAGCGTCCATCGACCTTCTGTCACAAGTGCGCGCCCGTACCGGTTCTCAGGATGCCCGCATTCTCGGGCCTGACGATATGGTTACGCTGGAATACCGATCCGAGCGGGTAAACGTTAATACCGACGCTTCGGGAAAGGTGACACGCATCAACTGCGGTTGAGTCGGCACTTTTCTGTGGCGCATAAAAAACCCCGTCAGTGACGGGGTTTTTTATGCGCCGAATGAATCAGTCAACGCGGACTTGTTCTGCCTGCATGCCTTTCTGGCCTTTAGCAGCAACAAAAGAAACGGTCTGGCCTTCTTTCAGGCTTTTGAAACCGTCGCTTTCGATCGCTTTGAAGTGTACGAACAGGTCGTCACCGCCACCCTGTGGAGTGATAAAGCCGAAGCCTTTTTCATCGTTGAACCATTTTACGGTGCCGGTTTGGCGATTAGACATGGTGTATCTCCAGAAACATAATTTTCAATAACGTGCTGCTCAGGCCAACTGGGCACACGGGCCTATCATAGTCGAAATGCGCAAAAAGACAGCTACTAAGGTGATCTCTTTAGTCTGGGTCGCTGCATATGCAAAGCGTCATACACATAAAGTGGCTAAATGATGTCTCTGCCAGTCTTGCATCAAGACTATTCGGGATATGCTGAAAGCCCCGCTCTGCAAGGCTTTCAGGTTGGCGGCGGGGCGTAGCTCTCGGCATTTCAGGCATCTGCTTTACTGCGTTAAAAAAAATGATTTATTTTGATTTGGTGCAGTTTTCGGCAACCAGTTTCTGCAGTTTTTGCGTCAATGCAGGGGCAGGAGCGCTATCGTTACTGCTCAATGCTTCGATTTCCTGCTGAGAAAACTCCTTGTTCACTACCCGGGCGCTGCAATCGCAATGAGCCTGCGCGGCCTTGGCATCTTGCTTGTGCTGATTCGCCGCAGCGATGCATTCCTGGGTGAACGTGTCTTGCACGGTTTTTTCCATGGCAGCCTGAGCGCCCCAAGGGGCCGTGACGGCGGCGCAGGCGAGGAGTGCGGACAGACGGGAAAGCTTCATGGTGTTCTCCTTTTGCTGACTTTAGTGAACAAGGAAACGTACAGGATCCTGACTGGTTAAGACGCCCATCACGCCTGCCAGTTCAGGTGACGTGTTATTTGGCGTGATTTACGCATATGAACGTCCGGTGTCGGCCGAGCTGTGCTAGGATGCGCGTCCTGTTATTTTCAAGTGTCCCCATGGCTGATGGCTTTGGACGCGACGCAGGCAGGTTTTTCGTACATTCCAGTCATCTGGTCCGGTTCAAGGTTGGCCCCAAGGCTCCTGCCACTGTGAGGCAGGCATACCACCGGATCACGTACTGGCTCATCCCAACCCACGTGACCTTTGGTAGGGGTCACCACTAGGAGAGGAGGCGCCATGCCAACTATTACTCTTCCCGACGGCAGTCAACGTTCATTCGATCATGCGGTTTCCGTAGCCGATGTCGCGCTTTCAATCGGTGCCGGGCTGGCCAAGGCCACCGTGGCCGGCAAGGTTGACGGCAAGCTCGTCGACGCCTGCGACCTGATCGAAAACGATGCCAGCCTGCAGATCATCACCCCCAAGGATCAGGAAGGACTGGAAATAATCCGTCACTCTTGCGCTCACCTGGTCGGGCATGCGGTCAAGCAGTTGTATCCGACTGCAAAAATGGTCATCGGCCCGGTGATCGACGACGGCTTCTATTACGATATCGCCTACGAGCGCCCGTTCACGCCTGACGACATGGCGGCGATCGAGCAGCGCATGCAGCAGCTGATCGAAAAAGATTACGACGTCATCAAGAAAGTCACCCCGCGCGCTGAAGTGATCGAGGTGTTCACCGCCCGTCATGAAGACTACAAGCTGCGCCTGGTCGAAGACATGCCGAACGAGCAGGCCATGGGCCTGTATTACCACGAAGAATACGTCGACATGTGCCGTGGCCCGCACGTGCCGAATACGCGTTTCCTGAAATCGTTCAAGCTGACCAAGCTGTCCGGTGCCTACTGGCGCGGTGACGCCAAGAACGAGCAATTGCAGCGTGTCTACGGCACTGCCTGGGCTGACAAGAAGCAGCTGGCTGCCTACATTCAGCGCATCGAAGAAGCCGAAAAGCGCGATCATCGCAAGATCGGCAAGCGCCTCGGCCTGTTCCATACCCAGGAAGAAGCGCCGGGTATGGTGTTCTGGCATCCGCAGGGCTGGACCCTGTATCAGGTGCTCGAGCAGTACATGCGCAAAGTGCAGCGCGAGAATGGCTACCTCGAGATAAAGACCCCACAAGTGGTCGATCGCTCGCTCTGGGAGAAATCCGGGCACTGGGCCAACTACGCTGACAACATGTTCACCACCGAGTCCGAGAGCCGCGACTACGCGATCAAGCCGATGAACTGCCCTTGCCACGTGCAGGTGTTCAATCAGGGCCTGAAGAGCTATCGCGAGCTGCCGATGCGTCTGGCCGAGTTCGGTGCCTGCCACCGTAACGAGCCGTCGGGGGCCTTGCATGGCATCATGCGTGTGCGTGGCTTCACTCAGGACGATGCTCATATCTTCTGTACCGAAGATCAGATGCAGGCCGAATCTGCCGCATTCATCAAGCTGACGCTGGATGTCTACGCCGATTTCGGTTTCAAGGACATCGAACTCAAATTGTCCACTCGCCCTGAAAAGCGTGTAGGCTCCGATGAGCTTTGGGACCGTGCCGAGACGGCGCTGGCCTCTGCGCTCGACAGTGCTGGTCTGCCCTATGATCTGCAGCCGGGCGAAGGCGCGTTCTACGGTCCGAAAATCGAGTTTTCCCTGAAGGACTGCCTCGGCCGGGTCTGGCAGTGCGGCACCTTGCAGCTGGACTTCAACTTGCCGATCCGCTTGAGCGCCGAGTACGTTTCGGAAGACAACAGTCGCAAGAATCCGGTCATGTTGCACCGTGCGATCCTTGGGTCTTTCGAACGTTTCATCGGAATTCTGATCGAGCATTACGAGGGCGCATTTCCAGCCTGGCTGGCGCCTACTCAGGCAGTGATCATGAATATCACTGACAAACAGGCCGATTTTGCCCTTGAAGTGGAAAAAACTCTGGCTGAAAGCGGGTTTCGTGCCAAGTCCGACTTGAGAAATGAAAAGATCGGCTTTAAAATCCGCGAGCATACTTTGCTCAAGGTTCCTTATCTCCTCGTGATTGGAGATAGGGAGGTTGAAATGCAAACTGTCGCTGTGCGTACACGTGAAGGCGCTGACCTTGGCTCGATGCCGGTTGCCCAATTCGCTGAATTCCTCGCACAAGCGGTTTCCCGGCGTGGTCGCCAAGATACGGAGTAATTATTATTAAGCGTGAAATGAGACAAGATAAACGAGCTGCACCCAAGGCCCCGATCAATGAAAATATCTCGGCCCGCGAGGTTCGTTTAATTGGCGCTGACGGCGAGCAGATTGGCATCGTCTCGATTGATGAAGCGCTTCGTATTGCCGAAGAGGCTAAGCTGGATCTGGTAGAGATTTCTGCCGACGCACTTCCTCCGGTCTGCCGTGTGATGGATTACGGCAAATCGATCTTCGAGAAGAAGAAACAGGTTGCTGCAGCGAAGAAAAACCAGAAGCAGATCCAGGTTAAAGAAATCAAGTTTCGTCCAGGGACGGAGGAAGGGGATTACCAGGTAAAACTACGCAACCTGGTACGTTTCCTGAGTGACGGGGACAGGGCCAAGGTATCGTTGAGATTCCGCGGTCGTGAGATGGCCCACCAGGAGCTGGGTATGGAGCTGTTGAAGCGGGTTGAAGGTGACCTGCTCGAATACGGTTCCGTCGAACAGCATCCTAAGATGGAAGGACGCCAGCTGATCATGGTCATCGCCCCGAAAAAGAAGAAATAACCACCAGGGCACGGCAGGCCTTGCGGTTATATTTATCAACTGAATGCGGAGTATCCGAACATGCCAAAGATGAAGACTAAAAGTGGTGCAGCTAAGCGGTTTTTGAAAACCGCCAACGGCATCAAGCACAAGCACGCTTTCAAGAGCCACATCCTGACCAAAATGTCGACAAAGCGTAAGCGTCAACTGCGGGGTAGCAGCTTGCTGCATCCGTCTGACGTGGCAAAAGTCGAGCGCATGCTGCGCCTTCGTTAATTTTGATCAAGATATAGAGGAAGTAACTCATGGCTCGTGTAAAGCGTGGCGTCATTGCCCGTAAGCGTCACAAAAAAATTCTGAAACTTGCAAAAGGCTACTACGGCGCGCGTTCACGCGTATTCCGTGTTGCCAAGCAAGCGGTAATCAAGGCAGGCCAATACGCCTACCGTGACCGTCGTCAGAAAAAACGTCAGTTCCGCGCTCTGTGGATCGCTCGTATCAACGCTGGTGCTCGTGTTAACGGTCTGTCCTACAGCCGTTTCATTGCCGGCCTGAAAAAAGCGTCCATCGAGATCGACCGTAAGGTTCTGGCTGATCTGGCAGTGAACGAAAAAGCGGCGTTTGCTGCGATTGTCGAGAAAGCTAAAGCCACCTTGGCCTAAGTCCCCGACAATCACCGGCCCCGGTTCTCCGGGGTCGGTGTTAAACGTCATAAATAGGGGAAGAGCCTTCAGCTCTTCCCCTATTTTGTATCTGGAGTCTGTACATGGAAAACCTGGACGCGCTGGTCTCTCAAGCTCTTGAGGCTGTGCAAAGCGCCGAAGATATCAATGCCCTGGAGCAAATCCGGGTTCACTACCTCGGCAAGAAAGGCGAGTTGACTCAGGTAATGAAGACCCTGGGGAACCTGCCAGCTGAAGAGCGTCCGCAAGTCGGTGCGCTGATCAACGTTGCCAAGGAGCGTGTCACAGAGGTTCTCAATGCACGCAAGGCATCGTTCGAGCAGGCAGAACTGACTGCCAAACTCGCCGCCGAATGCATCGACGTGACCCTGCCGGGCCGCGGCCAGACCTCCGGTGGTCTGCACCCGATTACCCGTACTCTGGAACGTATCGAACAATTCTTCACGCACATTGGCTACGGCATCGCCGAAGGCCCTGAAGTCGAAGACGATTACCACAACTTCGAGGCGCTCAACATCCCAGGCCATCACCCGGCCCGGTCGATGCATGACACCTTCTATTTCAATGCGAACATGCTGCTGCGCACCCATACCTCACCGGTACAGGTCCGCACCATGGAATCGCAACAGCCGCCGATCCGCATTGTCTGCCCAGGCCGTGTGTACCGTAGCGACTCCGATATCACCCACTCGCCGATGTTCCACCAGATCGAAGGTCTGCTGGTTGATCGCGACATCAACTTTGCCGACCTGAAAGGCACCATCGAAGAATTTCTGCGGGTGTTCTTCGAGAAAGAGCTGGCCGTGCGCTTCCGTCCTTCGTATTTCCCGTTCACCGAGCCGTCGGCAGAAGTGGATATGGAATGCGTGATGTGCAGCGGCAAGGGCTGCCGTGTCTGCAAGCAGACTGGCTGGCTTGAAGTCATGGGCTGCGGCATGGTCCACCCGAACGTGCTGCGCATGTCGGGCATCGACCCTGAAGAGTTTCAGGGCTTCGCGTTCGGCATGGGCGTAGAGCGTCTGGCCATGCTGCGTTACGGCGTCAATGATTTGCGCCTGTTCTTCGACAACGATTTGCGGTTCCTCGCGCAATTTCGCTAAGTCGTAACGAACCTTTCAGGAGAGCAGGATGAAATTCAGTGAACAATGGCTGCGTGGCTGGGTAAGCCCGCAGGTTTCCCGCGACGAGCTGGTTGCTCGTCTGTCGATGGCCGGTCTTGAGGTTGACAGCGTCACGCTGGCCGCCGGTGTTTTCAGTGGAGTGGTCGTGGGCGAGGTGCTGAGCACCGAACAGCACCCCGATGCCGACAAGCTGCGCGTGTGCCAGGTCAGCAATGGCAGCGAAACCTTTCAGGTTGTGTGTGGCGCGCCAAACGTGCGCCCCGGTTTGAAAATTCCGTTCGCCATGATCGGTGCCGAGCTGCCGGGCGATTTCAAGATCAAGAAAGCCAAGCTGCGTGGCGTCGAGTCCAACGGCATGCTGTGTTCGGCTGCCGAGTTACAGGCTGGCGAGGGCAATGATGGCCTGATGGAGCTGGCCGCCGATGCGCCGGTCGGTGAGGACATTCGCGTCTACCTGAACCTGGACGACGCCAGCATCGAGGTCGACCTGACCCCGAACCGTGGCGACTGCCTGTCGGTGGCCGGTCTGGCGCGTGAAGTCGGTGCGCTGTACGCCACTGCCACTGACGTCACCCGTCCGCAGATCGCTGCTGTCAGCGCTGTGCACGATGAAGTGCGCCCGGTCGAAGTATTGGCTCCGGCTGCATGCCCGCGTTACCTGGGCCGCGTCATCCGCAACGTTGATCTGTCGCGTCCGACTCCGTTGTGGATGGTCGAGCGCCTGCGTCGTTCCGACGTGCGCAGCATCGATGCCGCTGTCGACATCACCAACTACGTGATGCTCGAGCTGGGTCAGCCTCTGCATGCTTTCGATCTGGCCGAAATCAACGGTGGCATTCGTGTGCGCATGGCGGAGGAGGGCGAGAAGCTCGTTCTGCTCGACGGTCAGGAAGTCAGCCTGCGTGCCGACACCCTGGTCATTGCCGACCACCAGCGTGCTCTGGCAATTGCCGGTGTCATGGGTGGCGAGCACAGCGGCGTAACTGCCGGTACTCGTGACATCTTCCTGGAAAGTGCTTTCTTCGACACCATCTCGGTGGCTGGCAAGGCGCGTTCCTACGGTCTGCACACCGATGCCTCGCACCGTTACGAGCGTGGTGTTGACTGGCAACTGGCCCGTGAAGCCATGGAGCGTGCGACTGGCCTGCTGCTGGAAATCACCGGTGGTGAGGCTGGTCCGATAACAGAAGTGGTCAGCGAACAGCATTTGCCATCGATTGCTCCGGTTACGTTGCGCGCCAGTCGCGTCGAGCAGATGCTCGGTCTGGTCATTGAAAACGCCGAAATCGAGCGTCTGCTGACAGGTCTGGGCCTTGCTGTGGCTGCCGAAGCCGACGGCCAGTGGCGTGTAGAAGTGCCAAGTCATCGCTTCGACATTAGCCTTGAGGTAGATCTGATCGAAGAGCTGGCACGTCTGTACGGTTACAACCGTCTGCCGGTCCGCTACCCGCAAGCCCGTCTTGCTCCTCAGGCCAAGGCCGAAGCCAAGGGCGATCTGCCCGAGCTGCGCCGCCTGCTGGTTGCCCGCGGTTATCAGGAAGCTATTACTTACAGCTTCATTGACCCGAAATGGTTCGAACTGTTCTCGCCGGGCGCCAAGCCACTGTTGCTGGCCAACCCGATTTCCAATGACATGGCCGCCATGCGCGCCTCGCTATGGCCGGGTCTGGTCAAAGCGCTGCAGCACAACCTCAACCGCCAGCAGGACCGCGTACGCATGTTCGAAAGCGGCCTGCGCTTCGTCGGTCAGCTTGACGGCTTGAAGCAAGAGCCGATGCTGGCGGGTGTGGTATGCGGCAGCCGTCTGCCGGAAGGTTGGGCGCAAGGCCGTGATGCGGTCGACTTCTTCGACGTCAAGGCTGACGTCGAAGCGGTTCTGGGGTTTGCCGGTGCGCTGGGTGAGTTCACCTTCAAACCGGGCCAGCATCCCGCCTTGCAGCCAGGCCAGACAGCTCGCATCGAGCGTGATGGTCGCGAAGTCGGCTTCCTGGGTGCCATTCACCCGGAACTGTCGAAAACCCTGGGCCTGGATCGTCCGGTCTTTGTTTTCGAGCTGGTTCTGGCTGAAGTATCGACAGGCCGTCTGCCGAAATTCCACGAGCTTTCGCGCTTCCCGGAAGTGCGTCGCGACCTGGCCTTGCTGGCTGATCGCGACGTTTCGGCCAGTGCGGTTCTGGACGTTATTCGTGAAAATGCAGGCGAGTGGCTCACAGACCTCAGGTTATTTGATGTTTACCAGGGTAAAGGCATTGATCCACATAGAAAAAGCCTTGCAGTCGGCTTGACCTGGCAGCATCCATCGCGCACTCTTAATGACGATGAGGTAAACGCAACGACACTTGCTATCCTCACCTCGCTTGAGGAGAGGTTAAACGCCACGTTAAGGAAGTAGCGTATGGGGGCTCTGACGAAAGCTGAGATGGCCGAACGTCTGTACGAAGAGCTGGGCCTGAATAAACGGGAAGCCAAGGAACTGGTCGAACTGTTTTTTGAAGAAATCAGGCACGCTCTGGAAGATAACGAGCAGGTGAAGTTGTCAGGTTTTGGCAACTTCGACCTTCGAGACAAGCGCCAACGGCCTGGGAGAAATCCCAAGACCGGTGAAGAAATTCCGATTACGGCGCGCCGTGTGGTCACCTTTCGTCCAGGGCAGAAGCTGAAGGCCCGAGTTGAGGCATATGCTGGAACCAAGTCATAACGATGAGCTACCGCCGATCCCCGGCAAACGCTACTTCACCATCGGTGAGGTCAGCGAGCTCTGCGCGGTAAAACCGCACGTTTTGCGTTATTGGGAGCAGGAGTTTCCTCAACTCAACCCCGTCAAGCGACGCGGAAACCGACGGTATTATCAGCGCCAGGACGTGCTGATGATCCGTCAGATCCGTGGCTTGCTCTACGATCAGGGCTTCACCATTGGTGGTGCCCGACTTCGTCTTACCACCGGGGAACCGAAGGACGATACCCAGCAGTACAAGCAGATGATCCGGCAGATGATTGCCGAGCTGGAAGACGTACTGGTTATGCTCAAAGCGTAATTGAGCAACCAGGATACTTCCAAAATTCAAATGCTTAGGGTATATTTCTCAACGTTTTCGCAGGTTGCAAAACAGATACACGCCTAGTCGGGGCGTAGCGCAGTCCGGTAGCGCACTAGCATGGGGTGCTAGGGGTCGAGTGTTCGAATCACTCCGTCCCGACCATATTTTTCAATGACTTAGGCCAATGTTCGCAGCATTGGCCTTTTTCATGCGCGTGACTTTTGCGTGACTCTTTTTTTCATGCCTGCCTCCTCTTCAAAATCGTCAGAACCGGTCCGCGTGAATCGGTGGCTGACACCATGTTCGCGGCTTCAATCAGATGCCCTGGTTCAGCGCCCGATTAAGGGCTGGTGATGCTGCCGTTCTTTTGCCCAAGCAGTGCCTTTCGATCTTCCTGCGTGACGCCCGCGACGACCGAAGGTGCCCCAAGTCGTGAATCCTGATGGACAGATAGCCTGGGAGAGCGTGGCGAAAGTTTTCCTCCGGCCAAAGTTTCGCCGCGCGCACCGTTGCCTTTTTCCAAGCAAAGTCGTTCATCCGGTGCATGCACGCTTTCATCTGGCAGCGTACGCATTATATCGATGCAGTCGCCTACCAATATCTGGTGGCGCTGACTCATATCGAATTCCGAAGGGTGGCGTGAGTTGATTAAGTGGTCTATTAACTTGATGAGGGTCTTAACGAGGAGCGCAGCCTTGGTCGGTAGAATTTCTGATTCAGAACTTCATGAAATGCGGATTCGCAAGCTCCAGAACGACATCTCTGATTCAGCGCGTCTCGGCATACCCGTGAAATTCATGCACCTGTCGGCTCTGACACCCACCAGCAGAGAACATCATGTTGAAAGGCATGGTGAGCTCTTCACCGGGCAGGAGATGCTTGATTGGTGGGCAGAGGGGGATAACCGTGTGCGCTGTCGCTGTGCATGCACCCCAGTGCTTTTAGATAACCAGGGTAGGCCTATGACTCCAGACCTCATGGCTAAAGCCAAGATGGACCTGAAGGCTTTCAAAGCGTCCTGGTCTCATGGTTCTTAGCATTCAGCGTAATAGGCGAGGTGGGGTGTAGTGAACTAATAATTCCCGACACTTCTTTAAGGCGAGAATACTCACCAGGTAGAGGTATCTGCTGTCCACTCCACTACACGCGCCAAAGGCTCACCTATCAATCTGCTCTCCTAGCCAACAGACTTCAAAGGAATCGGACCTTTAATCCTTTCCATCATGGTGGCGCAGTACCAATCATCGAATTGGCAGACGCCGGTCTCGGCGGTTTCGGAATACGGGCCTGGCTCATAGGAGGGCGAGGTCACACCGCGCTGCGTGCCTTCCACCAGGGTACGGTCCTGATCGTTGGTAGCGATCCATACCTTGGTCAGGCGATCAATGTCGTAGTCCACGCCCTCCACGGCAGTTTTGAGGACCAGCCATTTGGTGGTAACCAAGGTTTCCGTCGCGCTGATCGGCAGCACTCGGAAGCTCAAGGCATGGTCACCCAGGAAGTGGTTCCAGGTAGACGGGTAGTTGAAGTACAGCAGTGCACCGATATCCGCTTCGCCGGTGTTATCCAGGCGACTGGTCACCGCTGGTTTACCGTCCATGGTGTAGCTCACCGCGCCCTTGGACAATGGAATACGGGTCATGCGGAACTGGCCTTTGATATCCATCACCAGGCGGCTCGGCAAGCCGGCTTTTTCGCATCTGTTCCAGTAGGCGGAAAGCTCCGGGTCGTCATCGCCGCTAGTGCCGCCCACGGAAAGGTTGTCCACAAACGATTGCAGCAGCTCAGGGTGGGAGCCGTCGCAGTGGTAGCACTCGCGGTTGTTTTCGAACACCAGTTTCCAGTTGCCTTTTTCGACGATATTGGACTCGAAGGCCACTTTGCAGTCATCGAGATTGTGCGGTTCGATGAAGGGCGTTACGGCGTTTCGGAAGGCGTCGAAATCCGGTGCTTTGCTCGCGACACACACATAGATAAAGGTATTCACGATTTCGCAATGGACGCTTTTGAGGTTGTATTCTGACGTGTCGAAGTCTTGCCCCATGTTTCCGGCGAACAGCAGGTTGCCGTCCAGTTCGTAGGTCCACTTGTGGTAAGGGCAGACCATCTTGGCGACTTTGCCATGGTCGGCTTCGCAAATTTTTGCGCCCCGGTGACGGCAGGCATTGTGGAAAGCACGCACTTGGCCGTCTTTACCACGTACCACCACCACCGGATATTCGCCTACCTGCAGGGTGAAGTATTGGCCAGGTTTTTCCAGCTCAAACGTATGGCCGGCGAAGATCCAGTCTTTATGCCAGATCTGCTCCATGTCCTGCCGGTATACACCTTCGTTACTATAAAGCGCTCCTGGGAGTGAGTGCCATGGCTTACGTTGGGCAATCAGGTCAAATACGGTTTGTTTATTATCCATCTTATCCTCCCAGGATAAATAACGTGGGCGCTCAACTTTAAAGGTGATTTTTTTAGTGCTCTAAAAGTTCGGCATTGGTGTACAACGTATAGGGTGCAACAAAGGCATGTTCTCTTTACATGGATGACAGCCTATCGGGCCTGCGGCTTTACCCGCAAACGACATTTCGTACCTGCAATCAATAATTTCAGGTTATCAATCAGTCGCTTCAGTGGGAGGCAACGCGCTTGAGAAGACAGAGTCCAGCGCCGTAATTGCTGAGCATGACTGATCAAGCGAATGAATCGCGTACTTAACCGCGCGGCTTCTATCACGCCCGAGATGGAGGCTGAACAGGTCAAATTTTTGATCCAGCTCATCAGCTGTCACCGCCACTGTAAAAATGACCCCCTAACGCCAACCTAGAATTGACCCCCCTGGGTAAAACTGGCGGCTTTGAGCTGCCAATATGTTGACCCAGGAGC
>NZ_LKBW01000298.1:0-20000 GCF_002699855.1 Pseudomonas amygdali
CACCTATCGTGCCCATGCTCCGCGTGGGTATGCCGTTCAGGACGCTCCGCGTCCGCTTTGAGTATGCGGCGCGGCGCAGACCTGTGACGCGGAGCGTTACCCAAGGCATTCCCACGCTGGAGCGTGAGGAACGATAGGCGTTCGGGAGAGCACCTATCGTGCCCATGCTCCGCGTGGGTATGCAGTTCTGGACGCTCTGCTTCCGCTTTTGAGTATGCGGCNGGCATTCCCACGCTGGAGCGTGAGGAACGATAGGCGTTCGGGAGAGCACCTATCGTGCCCATGCTCCGCGTGGGTATGCAGTTCTGGACGCTCTGCTTCCGCTTTTGAGTATGCGGCGTGACGCAGATCTGTGACGCGGAGCGTCACCCAAGGCATTCCCACGCTGAGCGTGAGGAACGATAGGCGTCCGGTAGAACACCTTGCGTCCGCTCATGAACGGGTGGAACTGATAGGGTCAGTCCAGCTTCAGCACCTTGACGAGTACGATTTTCGGGCCTTTCATCTTCTTGATGATGATGCGCAGGCCTTCGACTTCCATTTGCTCTTCTTCTTCCGGCACGCGCTTGAGTGTGTCGTAGATCAGACCGGCCAGTGTCTCGGCTTCGATGTGGTCCAGATCGATGCCCAGCAGACGCTCGATCTTGAACAACGGCGTATCGCCCCGTACCAGCAGTTTGCCCGGCTGATACGCGAGAATGCCGCGCTCCACCTTGCGATGTTCGTCCTGAATGTCGCCCACCAACACTTCAAGCACGTCCTCCATGGTCAGGTAGCCGACGATCTTGCCGTCGGCTTCCTCGACTACGGCAAAGTGCGCGCCGCCCTTGCGGAACTGCTCCAGCAGCTGCGAAAGCGGCATGTGTCGTGAAACACGCTCCAGCGGGCGGGTCAGTTCAGCCAGGTTGAACGACTCCGGGATGTGGTCCAGCGCTGCCAGTTCCAGCAGCAGGTCTTTGATGTGCAGCAGGCCGACAAACTCGCCACGTTCAGCGTCATACAGCGGATAACGGCTGAATTTGTGGCGGCGGAACAAAGCGAGGATTTCCTTGAGCGGCGCATTGAAGTCCAGCGACACCATGTCTTCGCGGGAGTTGGCCCAGTCGACCACTTCCAGCTCGCCCATTTCGACAGCAGACGCCAGCACGCGCATGCCCTGATCGCTGGGGTCCTGGCCACGGCTGGAGTGCAGAATCAGCTTCAGCTCATCGCGGCTGTAGCTGTGTTCGTGATGCGGACCGGGTTCACCCTGGCCTGCGATACGCAAAATGGCGTTGGCGCTGGCATTGAGCAGGTAGATGGCCGGGTACATCAACCAATAGAAGAAGTACAACGGGGCCGCTGTCCACAGCGACAGCAGTTCCGGTTTGCGGATCGCCCAGGATTTGGGGGCCAGCTCGCCGATGACAATGTGCAGGTAGGAAATGATGAAGAACGCAGTGAAAAACGACACGCCCTTGATCAGCTCCGGAGTGTCGACGCCCAACGCTGCGAGCAACGGCTCCAGCAGATGCGCGAACGCCGGCTCGCCGACCCAGCCCAGGCCCAGGGAGGCGAGGGTGATACCCAGCTGGCAGGCTGAAAGGTAGGCATCCAGCTGGCCGTGTACCTTGCGCAGAATGTGCCCGCGCCAGCCGTTCTTGTCGGCAATGGCTTCAACCTTGGTCGAGCGCAGTTTGACCATGGCGAATTCTGCCGCAACGAAAAAGCCGTTGAGCAGGACCAGGAACAAAGCAAAAAGAATCATGCCGAAATCGGCGAAGAGTGAAGACAGGTTGAAACTAGGGGAAGGGTCCATGATGGGGTTTTGCAGGGTCCGTATTAACAGAAGAGGGTAATGTCACGCCAGAGAAGACGCTATGAGCCCGGCAATGTAGCGGCTCAAGGCGCGATTGCCTAGTAGTCTGAATCGTCGTGTACGGGTTTGGACAGTTGGCCGCTGGCAAAGTGACAGGTAAAAACACTGCCCTTGCCGGGAACACTGTTGATTTCAAGGTTGCCGCGATGGCGCAGCAGCACATGTTTGACGATGGCCAGACCGAGCCCTGTACCACCGGTATTCGACGCGCGGCTGGTATCGACCCGGTAGAAACGTTCAGTCAGGCGCGGCAGGTGTTTGGTCTCGATGCCGATCCCCGAATCCTGCACGCTCAGGTGCGCGCCCCGCTCGTCGGCCCACCAGCGGATACGGATGACGCCTTCTGCCGGGGTGTACTTGACGGCATTGAAGATCAGGTTGGAAAACGCGCTGCGCAGCTCGCTTTCGCTGCCCTTGAGGCGCATATCGCTTTCCAGGCTCAGGTGGATCTGCTGGTTCTTGCTGCCCGACAACGCATTGGCATCGGCGGTGATGGTTTTGAGCAAGGTACTGACCATTACCGGATGATTGTCCGATGGGTAATCGGTAGCCTCGAGCTTGGCCAGCAGCAGCAAGTCGTTGAGCAGCGTCTGCATGCGCCCGCCTTGCTGATGCATCTGTTGCAGCGCCCGCACCCAGCGCGGATTGACCTCGTCCACGTTATCGAGCAGGGTTTCCAGATAACCGAATATCACCGTCAGTGGCGTGCGCAACTCATGAGACACGTTGGCGACGAAGTCTTTGCGCATCTGCTCCAGCTGGTGGATGCGCGTCACATCGCGCACCAGCATCAGGTGCTCATTGTTGCCGTAACGGGTAATCAACAACTGAATGCGCAAGCGATCATTGGTCGGTGAGGGAATCTCCAGCGGCTCGCTGTAGTCGCCCAGCGCAAAGTACTCTTTGAAGCGCGGATGCCGGACCAGGTTGGTCACGGGCTGACCACTGTCCTGCGGCGTCTTTAAACCCAGCAGGGTTTCAGCGGCACGGTTCCACCACTCCAGGTTGCCGTCGCTGTCGAGCATGATTACGGCATCGCGCAGGGCGGCGGTGGATTCCTGTACCCGGTCGATGACCGCCTGGAGGCGTCCGCGGACACGCTGATCACGGCGTTGCAGGTGATAGATGCTGTCGAACACTTCGCCCCACAGACCATAACCGTCCGGAGGCGGCTCGTCAGCCTTGTGACTGCTCAGCCAGTCATGCAGGCGCAGCAATTGTTTGAGGGTCCAGGCCAGATACAGGCCCAGTCCGGTGGCCAGGCTCCAGCCATACTGTCCACTGATCAGGCCGACCAACAGGCAGGCGGTGACCAGCAACAACATGTGGCGTATCAAGGTGCCGTGCCAATTTTGATTCAATTAAGGGTAAATCCTTGTCTGGTCACTGCCCTGCGTCGACGCAACGCCTGTCAGCTCTTTGTCGAGAAGCGATAGCCAGTGCCGCGCACGGTTTGTACCAGATTTTCGTACGCATCGCCCAAGGCCTTGCGCAGGCGGCGGATGTGCACATCAACCGTACGCTCTTCGACGTAGACGTTGCCGCCCCAGACCTGATCCAGCAACTGGCCACGTGTGTAGGCGCGCTCCTGGTGGGTCATGAAAAATTGCAGCAGACGGTATTCGGTGGGGCCCATTTCAGCCGGTTTGCCGTCGATGGTGACGCGGTGGCTGATCGGGTCGAGCAGCAGACCGCCGACTTCGATAGGTGCTTCGCCATCAGTCGGGCCGGCACGACGCAGCACGGCCTTGAGACGTGCCACCAGCTCGCGGGGCGAGAAGGGCTTGGTGATGTAATCGTCAGCGCCGACTTCCAGGCCCTGGATCTTGTTGTCCTCTTCACCCTTTGCAGTGAGCATGATGATCGGGATGTCCCCGGTCAGTTCATCACGTTTAAGGCGACGGGCCAGTTCGATGCCGGATGTGCCAGGCAGCATCCAGTCGAGCAGAATCAGGTCAGGTTTGCGGTCGACGATAATCGCATGGGCCTGCTGAGAGTTTTCGGCTTCAATACAGTCGTATCCAGCCATTTCCAACGCAACGGCGATCATTTCACGAATAGGCGCTTCGTCGTCAACGATCAGGATGCTCCTGCCAGCCATGCTCGAACCTCTTGTCATTTAACTGTCTTGGGGCGCATTAGATAACGGAATTATTGCAGTCGTGTGACAGGTGTGGTTGAGGCTAGCACGCCGACAGGTTTCGGGAGGTCGGCGGGCCTCGCGATCCTGCGTTTATTTCAGTCGAAAAGAGGCTTGCGGTGGCTGTTTTCAGCGCACCGCATAGTCGGCGACGATACCCAAAAATATCGCCAGCCCGGCCCAGTGGTTGTGCAAAAAAGCCTTGAAGCAGGCGTCCCGCTCGCGCTGTCGGGTGCTCCAGAACTCCCAGGCAAAGCATCCTGCTGCTGCCAGCAGGCCTATGTAGAAGCACGCACCCAATTCAAAACGCGCGCCGGCCAGCATCAGGCAACCCAGCGCCAGACCTTGCAGGGTCAGGATGATCACCCGGTCGGCATCGCCGAACAGTACGGCAGTGGATTTCACGCCGATTTTCAGGTCATCGTCACGATCGACCATTGCGTAATAGGTGTCGTAGCCCACGGTCCATAGCAGGTTGGCGATGTACAGCAGCCAGGCCGCAGCTGGCAGGTCGCCGGTTTCTGCAGTAAATGCCATCGGCATGCCCCACGAAAACGCAGCACCCAGCACCACTTGCGGGTAATAGGTGTAGCGCTTCATGAATGGATAGCAGGCAGCCAGCGCCAGACCGCCGAACGACAGCCAGATGGTTGTCGCATTAGTAAACAGCACCAGCACAAAGCTCAGGCCGACCAGCACCGCAAACAGCGCCAGCGCTTCCCGTGAGCTGACTTTGCCACTGACCAGAGGACGCTGCTCGGTGCGTTTGACGTGGCCATCCACCTTGCGGTCGGCGAAGTCATTGATCACGCAGCCTGCCGCGCGCATCAGAAATACTCCGACCATGAAGATGAACACTGTCTTCAGCGACGGAGAGCCCTTGCCCGCAATCCAGACCGCCCACAGGGTTGGCCACAGCAGCAGGTAAATGCCTATGGGCTTGTCGATACGTGTCAGCTGGATAAAGTCCCAGGCGCGGGGGCTAAGACGATTGAGGGATTTGAGAAGGGACAGGTACATCAGACAGGGTCCTTGTCATGGATCGTATTGCACAGAGCGGGCAGGAACACTTCGGCGACCAGCACGCTCAACGCACCACGACTGAATCGCGAGCGGCGTGCCCATAGTCCGCGAGCTGCAACAGCGTCAGGCAGCCAGGCTTCAGGGTAATGACACACTTCAAGGGTGCCGCGCGCGAACGCAGGGTCGCTGAACAGCAACTCACCCAGCGAGCGAGTGCCCAGCTCATCCATATTCAGGCCACCGTCCTGCAAAGCGCTGCGGGCGGCTACACTGCGAGCGAATACCCAGTTGCTGTCATTACCGCACAAGTACACCTCGCGCACCCAGCCTTCGCTGGCAAGTGGCAGGCCCAGCGCCAGACACTCATCACGGCGCAAAGCCTGCCAGCCTTCGAATTGCGGAAATACGCTGAAACCACCGTCAGACAAACGGTCCAGCCGGCGTGTGAGGGAGTCCTGATTGAACAACCAGTCGAGCATTATCGGTTCGGGCGCATCGATCAATTGCTCGCGCTTGAGCCAGATCGGGCTAATGAATGCGGGGGATTGCTGGGTCACGGTAAGCCAGTTCCGGCAGCCAACGAGGCCGCGAGCTTAGCATGATTGCAGGCCCCGACCGACCGCCGGTAGTACGTCAGGTTATAGAATCAGACTTGCATCCGGGCCTGCCGATCAGTACAACGCCCGTTCAGACGGCAATCGACCGTCACACGCTATTTAGCCTGATAAACGAGAGAACCGAACATGAAGAAGTGGCAATGCATCGTCTGTGGCCTGATCTATAACGAAGCCGACGGCTGGCCGGATGACGGGATTGCGCCTGGTACGCTCTGGCAGGATGTGCCGGAAGACTGGCTGTGCCCGGATTGCGGTGTGGGCAAAATGGACTTTGAGATGATCGAAATCGGCTGATAGCAGCCAGCAGAAAAATAATGAATAGGGAAGAACAATGAGCGCACCTGTGGTCATCATCGGCACCGGCCTTGCGGGTTACAACCTCGCCCGAGAGTTTCGCAAACTGGACGCAGACACGCCGCTGCTATTGATCACGGCCGATGATGGCCGGTCCTATTCCAAACCGATGCTTTCCACCGGCTTTGGCAAAAACAAGGAAGCCGACGGGTTGAGCATGGCCGAGCCTGGCGCGATGGCTGATCAGCTCAAGGCTGAAGTCCGCACGCATACGCGGATCAGCGGGATCGACCCGGGTCACAAGCGTCTGTGGATCGGTGAAGAAGCGGTTCACTACCGCGATCTGGTGCTGGCCTGGGGGGCTGAAACCATCCGCGTACCGGTGGAAGGTGATGCAGGCGATGCGATTTTCCCGATCAACGACCTTCAGGACTACGCCCGTTTTCGAGCGGCTGCGGCGGGAAAGCGTCGGGTTCTGATTCTCGGCGCAGGGCTCATTGGCTGTGAATTCGCCAACGACCTGATTCTGGGCGGCTATGAAGTGGATCTGGTGGCGCCGTGCGAGCAGGTCATGCCAACCCTGTTACCACCTGCCGCTGCGGCTGCGGTAAAGACCGGCCTTGAAAGCCTGGGTGCGCGTTTCCACCTGGGCCCGGTGCTGACCCGCCTGAATCGCAGTGGTGACGGCCTGCAAGCACATTTGTCGGACGGGCAGGTGATTGACTGCGACCTGGTGGTTTCGGCCATTGGTCTGCGCCCACGTATTGATCTGGCCGCTGCCGCGGGCTTGCAGACGGGGCGCGGTATTCTGGTGGATCGCCAGTTGCAGACCTCCCACGCCAACATCCATGCGTTGGGTGACTGCGCTGAAGTCGATGGCCTCAACCTGCTCTATGTCATGCCGTTGATGAGCTGCGCTCGGGCGTTGGCCCAGACGCTGGCCGGAACGCCAACGGCCGTAAAATATGGCCCCATGCCGATCACAGTAAAGACGCCAGCCTGCCCGCTGGTGGTTTCGCCGCCACCGCGTGGCACCGACGGCCGCTGGAGTATCGAAGGGCAGGGGGCTGATATCAAGGCGCTGTGTCATGACGCAGATGGCAACCTGCTGGGCTATGCGCTGACCGGTGCGGCAGTTATGGAAAAACTCGCACTGAACAAGGTTTTGCCTGCGTTATTGGCATAATTTCGCGTCATTTTGTCGGATAGGCCACGTATTTTTGCCAATAAACCCCGCCTGCGCACTGGCGCGGGCTGGTTCGGCATGCCATCCTCGGTCTTGTCTGCCGCTACGTAGAGCCGTCGCGGCGCCTTGTTGCCGTTTTTTACAAAGCGGCGCGGGACATAAAAACAAAAAACCGTAAAAGAGGCTTCATATGCGTAAACCAGAAGTTGCAGCCGCCATTGCTGAAAAGGCGGATCTCACCAAAGAACAATCCAATCGTGTTCTCAATGCCATCCTTGAAGAGATTACTGGCGCACTGCACCGTAAGGACAGTGTCACGCTGGTAGGCTTCGGTACTTTTCTGCAACGCCATCGCGGTGCCCGGACTGGCAAGAACCCACAGACCGGGGAGCCGGTTAAAATCAAGGCAAGCAACACAGTGGCCTTCAAACCGGGGAAAGCCCTGAAAGACAGCGTCAACCCTTGACACCCTGTTGTGCGCCTCGGCGGGAGGCGGGCAACTCACAGGCGGGCACACCACTCAGACTGGTTGCCCGCTTTTTGTTTGTGTCGTTTGTGCCGCCGATCACTCGTCGAAGCTCTTCGTGAGAATTGTCCTACTCAATTTCGTATGAATGCCTTCTCAAACCCCGGCTTTGCCTGACTTTTTCTTATTGCTGATTCCCTTAGAGTCCCGCCCCTGCTGCACCCCTTCAATTACTCTTGGGAAATCTCGAATGAAAAAGCTATGGAAGTTTGCTGCGGTTGCAACTCTGATCGCCGCTACCAGCGGCTGCGTGAGCTACAACGTCAGCCAGCCAAGCGCACCGCTGGAAGGCACGGTCAAAACCGACCTCAAGGCGGACGTCAAGGTAGGCGGTACCATCAGCGGCGAGTCCTCCACCAATGTGTTGTTCAATTTCCTGAGTTTCGGCGGCGATAACCAGTTCGCCGATGGCGTGACATACGGCGGTGCAAGCGGCGGTGGCGGTCTGGGTCTGGCGCTGCCTGATCCTGTCTCGACGACCAAAGCGGCAGCCGCCTTCAAGGCGGTTAAATCCTCCGGTGCCGATCTGATCGTCGCGCCGCGTTACGAAGTCAGCATCAAGGACTACTTCATCTTCAAGAAGGTTGATGTGAAGGTCACCGGCAGCAAAGGCAACATCAACAGCATTCGTTAATGCTGTCGTGATGCTGCTTCCCACGCGAAGCAGCATCCTTGCGTTCAACAAGTGTTTTGTACCGATCTCCCTCGAAATTCATCTTGTCCTACAGGTTTTGGGCCAATAAACCGCTACACTGCCACGCCGATCCTGATCACCGGATCCAGTGCGTACAGAGGCCGAGCATGAAGTTTCGTTTTCTATTGTGGATGCTGGGCCTGCTAATGGCCCGCGCCAGTCGTAACAACCCCGCGTTCCAGCAGCAGTTGGCTGGCAAGGACCTGACATTTCAGTTACAGACCGCAGATGGCAAAATCGCGCGTCACTTCGTGGTGCACGATCAGCGCATTCGCAGTGCCAGCGGTGTGGTTGCAGAGCCAGCCTTTGCCATCTCGTTTCGCGATGCAGCCTTTGGTTTTGACACCCTCCAGGCGAAGAACAAGCAACTGGCGTTCATGAAGGGCATTCAGGACAAGGATATTCAGATCAAGGGCAACCCGGCCCTGGTGATCTGGTTCCAGGGCCTGGTCAAATACCTCAAGCCGAAAAAGAAAGCTGCCTGATCACGGCAGTTGCAGCCCGCCTGCTGCCTTGTGCAGTGCCCGAAGGTGCTCGGACACCTGTTTGAGGTTGGCTTCGTTGGCTGCAATTTCCTTGGCGCGGTCTGGCTCCAGCAGGGCGCGCACTTCCTTGTCGAGATCGCCGGTCAGACGCTTGAGTTGTTTCTGGCGTTGACTGCTTTCTGCTTCAAGCCGCTGCCATTCCCCCGCCTGTGGCAAACCGTACCCGCCGCTGCCGAGCAGCTCGGCTGGCCGGCTGAGAAAGCCGCTGCTGGCGAGGATCTCCTGTAGCGTTTTGGTGGCATTGGAGACCTTGCCGTCTTTCACTTCGCGTGCACCGAGATAGCTCTGCTTCACTTCGTCCTGGGCCAATAGCAGTTGCCTGCGCAGGCTGGCCTGCTCCAGCAGCAGAATCGCAGCACTGGTACGCAGATCGGCCTTAGCGAACCACTGGCTGCGCTCACTGGCTGGCAGGGCCATCCATTCTTCAACGGTGTTCTGCTTGATCGGCAGGTGCTTCTTCAAAACCTCGAACATGGCCTGATAGCGGTCACGGTAGGAATCGAAACGGTAGCCCAGACGCAATGCTTCTCTGGGGTCGTCCAGCACACTGGTATCGGCCAGCCCTCGGCCTTTGAGGACTTCAAGCAGGCCGTTGGGCAAAATGCTGTCCAGGCCGACGAGCTTGGGATTGTGCGTACCGGCGCGCAGCAACTTGAGGTTTTCAACGGCGCAGTTGTTCGAGAGGAAGTAGTAATTGCCGTCGTAGCTCCAGTGCATCTCGGCAGCGTGCTGGACCAGACCTTCGATTTCCGGGCGCGACAGCTTGATTGGCACGGAGGCCAGGCTGCGCAGTTCGGTCTTGGTGTATTCATCGATGACCTGCGCCAGCGGCAAGACGAACAGCCGTGACGGGTAGGCACCCATCAGGCCGTCCCAGCTCGATAGCTGTACATCGCCGACGAATGCCCGATAAGACAGCACCAGATGCTGGTCAAGGTCCAGGCGGCAGTCCGGCCCACGAGGACGACCAGGTTTGCAGATCACCAGGCGTAACATGCTGTGACCCCAGCGGCTTGCCCAGTTCTGATTCGCCTCGGCGAGCAGATAATCCACCGCGTAGACCCGCTCGGGGTCCAGCTTGCCCAGCGGCTCACGGCCGAAGTCGCTGCCGGCATTCAGGTAAGGGTAGTACGTGGGGCATTTATCCCGTGCTGCGGGTGCCCAGCCAAAGCGCTCTTTGTAATACGTATACAGCGCCGGGCGACGACAGGCGTAGGCCGGGTCGAGGAGGAAATACTCCATGTTCACGGCCACGAATTCCAGCGGGCTGGTGGTTTCGTAGATGTCCGGGCTGCGGGCGACCTGGCCGTTATGTTCCTCGCGTTCACCGCGGCGTCCGACGTATTGCTGCCAGCCCGCCAGATCCAGCAGGCGAGGGTCATCACTCAGGGTAAAGCGTCGCTCGGTCTGACCTCGGCAATTGTCGGGCAGGCCGATCTTGCCGAGTGAGCTGTTGCGTGATCCGCAGCGGAAGATAGCCGAGCGCTCGGCAGGCGACCACAGCCGAGCGCGGTCGTAGACGTGGGTCAGCTCATGCAGGACGGTGGCGAGCAACTCCTGGCGCACCGTTCCGTGTGGACGGCCTGTCTGGGCGGTGGCTGCCGAACCGTCGGTCAACGAGGCCAGCAAGTGGCTGTTGAGGTATAGCTGATAAGGGCCCGCCGCCTGACCGTAGGCGTTTTGCGGCATGTCGCTGGACCAGCTTACCTCGACGGTTCGGTCCAGTGCTTCGACGAAGCTGGGCGGCAGCGCGTGCATGGCTTCGTCGAGCAGCGTCTGGCTGGCTTGCTGTTGCGGCGCATCGAGGCCGTCCGTGTGCAGTTCCAGCTTCAGGCTGGCAAAGGCATGCGTCCCGACCAGCGACAGCGCGCCAGCAAGCAGCCAGGCGCGAAATCGCCTCACAATGCGAGGATTGCTTCAGCCAGGGTCTGATCGCTTGCGCCGCGTGCTTCTGGTACGCGAGTGCGCAGTGTATCGAAGGCAGCATCCAGCTGGGCACCGTGGATGTCACCGCCGCTGGCAACGTAACTGGCGGCGTCGTCCTTGGCCTGGAGCACGACTTTGGAGTCGCGAATCGATGTAGTGGTGTCCGAGGTGAAATCAATGGTACGGCCAAACGCGCGAACGATGATGTTGCTCGTGGCTACAACGGTCTGAGCCTGGGCAAAATCGGCCAGCAATAGCAGGCCAAGGGAAGCAGCAATCAGCGGGGTACGCATGTAGTGACGTCTCCAGTTACGCAAAGAGGGGAAAGTGGCTATTGGACGAGGATTGCCTGCGCCAGTTCAAGGTCGCTGGCACGAAGTTTTGCATCTGCCTGACGCAGGGCGTGCAGCGCGGCCTCAAGCCGGGCACAGCGTATATCTCCGTCGCTGGCGATGAACGCAGCAGCGTCGTCTCTGGCAGCCATCATGAGCTTGTTATCGAAAGGTGCTGTTGTGACCTGACTGGTTGCATAGCCGGTCTTGACCAGACCCTGCGTGGTCGTATCGAACGCTTGAACCTGACTGATGCACATCAGGCTGGCAACGGGTGCGATAAACAGAAGGTGCAGTAAACGCATGACTTTCACGAACCGGCAAAACAGGTAGCAAGGCTAGCGCAATGCTCTGGCCAGAGCTACCCCGGCACATGGCCGGGGCACAACGGTCAGATGGCCAGAATGGCCTGAGCCAGTTGGCTGTCGGTCGCTTGCAGTTCAGGCAGAACCTGGCGGATGTGTTGCAGCGCACCTTCGAGGCGAGCGCTACGGATGTCGCCGGAGCTGGCCACGAAGCTGGCGGCATCGTCACGGGCGGCCAGAACGATCTTGTCATCTTTCAGAGAGGAGGAAATGTTGGACGTGGCACGTGTCGATGCATTGACTGCATCGACCACTGCATCAGTGGTCACAATAAAAAAGCTGGAGGCGTTGGTACCTGCAGCAGCAGTCAACAGGAAGGCAGCGCCGAGGGTACGTAGCAGAGACATGATCGAGTTCCATTGTGGTCAAAAGGGCACAGGCTGCCTGCGAGGCCGAAGGGCCGAGGTAGAGCGCTAGACTATCCCACTGATAGCGCGCTTGTCATGGCAGTCGATGGCTGCAGCTTGCACACTTTGCATTATTTGGTAACTGTACCTGACGTTTTTGATTTATCTGAAACTGTGCTGTTATTGGCAATCTGTTAAGTACCTGCCCGAAAACGACAAAACCCGTCTCGGTTGCCTGAGACGGGTCTTGTATGAAGCAATTCGGGTTGCTGGCGAGAGACTTTAAGGTCTGGGACCAGCGAGCGCTGATTCAGCGCCAGAACGGCTTGCTCAGCTCTTCGTAACGCTGGGATTCGCTGATACCGGCGTCAGCCAGCAGGCGTGCATCCAGACGAGCCAGTTGATGGCGGCTGGACAGGCGACGCTGCCAGAGCATCAGGTTGGCGAATACGCGCAGAGGCAAAGAAGCTTTTGCAGTGGTAACGGTGCTTTCGCTGAACAGATCGGAACTGATTGTACGTTCCATGGTGTGACTTCCTTCCGCTTGTGGCGGGATAAGTGAGTTGCTTGACTGGTGCCCATTTTCCTCGCACGCGTCCAGCTTCCATAGACACAGTTCACTTGTATTGTGAGGGTTCAGTTAACTGTGATTGGGCACTGTTTTGTTCATAAATGGGGCAACTGTACCGGTTGGCACCATATGAGTGCATTTTGTGGTCGATTATGGTGATTTTGGCGATTTGAGGCAGTTTTATGACCGGTACAGCAGTACAGTTTTTCAAGAAGCTGTTGAGTGCGAGGAGGAAGTGAGTCGGGGAAGGTCTCGTTCACTTCCAACTGTCCTGTTCAGCCCGGAAGCATGCGCCCGGTTTCTTCCAGGTTGATGTGCCAACTCAGTGCTTCGCGCAGGATGTGCGGGGTATGGCCGCCCAGCACGCAAGCGGCTTTGAAATAGGCGTTCAGCGCGTCGCGGTAATCCGGGTGTACGCAGTTGTCGATGATGACCCGCGCACGTTCGCGAGGGGCCAGGCCGCGCAGATCTGCCAGGCCCTGCTCGGTGACCAGAATGTCAACGTCATGCTCGGTGTGGTCGACATGGCTGACCATCGGCACAACGCTGGAAATCGCGCCGGCCTTGGCAATCGACTTGGTGACGAATATCGCCAGGTGCGCATTGCGCGAGAAATCCCCCGAGCCGCCAATGCCATTCATCATGCGCGTCCCGCACACGTGGGTAGAGTTCACGTTGCCGTACAGGTCGAATTCCAGCGCAGTGTTGATGCCGATGATACCCAGGCGGCGGATCACCTCGGGGTGATTGGAGATCTCCTGGGGGCGTAGTACCAGCCTGGACTTGTAGCGATTGAAATCGGCAAAGACTTCCGCGTGTTTGGTCGCCGACAACGTCATGGAACTGCCTGAAGCAAAGGTCAGTTTGCCCGCGTCGAACAGATCGAATGTCGAGTCCTGCAGCACTTCGGAGTACATCGTCAGGTCCGTGAAGGGAGACGCCAGCAGGCCGTGCATCACGGCGTTGGCGATATTGCCGATACCCGCCTGTAGTGGCATCAGCTTGTCGGTAAGCCGGTCTTCGCGCACTTCCTTCTTGAAGAACTCCACCAGATGGTTGGCGATGGCCTGCGTATCCGCGTCAGGTGGGGTGACGGTGGACGGTGAATCTGGTTGATTACTGATGACAATGCCGACGATCTTCGCCGGGTCGATCTTCACTGCATGGCTACCAATGCGCGAGTCTGCTTCCAGCACCGGAATCGGCAGGCGCGTCGGCCGGTAGCTGGGTATATAGATGTCGTGCAGACCTTCCAGCTCCAGCGGCTGCGACAGATTGATTTCTACGATCACCTGCTTGGCCAGAATCGCGAAGCTGGCCGAGTTGCCGACAGAGGTACTGAGCACCAGATGGCCTTCCTCGGTGATCGCAACGCATTCGATCACCGCCAGGTCCACCGCCTTGATCTGCCGATTGCGCAGCATCTCGACGGTATCGGACAAGTGCTGATCGATGAACATCACCGTGCCGTTGTTGATCGCCTTGCGCAGTGTGCTGTCGACCTGAAAGGGCATGCGCCGGG
This sequence comes from Pseudomonas amygdali, assembly GCF_002699855.1. GTDB lineage: Bacteria > Pseudomonadota > Gammaproteobacteria > Pseudomonadales > Pseudomonadaceae > Aquipseudomonas > Aquipseudomonas amygdali. The sequence continues at coordinate 13,947 of NZ_LKBW01000298.1, forward strand.
ACAGCACGCCGGACTCGGTCAGTTGCTTGTCCAGGTCATTGCCCAGGCTGGCACCGGTCATCAGGCTGATTTTCAGCGGTGTCACTTTGGCGCGCTCGGCCAGCGCATGGGGCACGGCCTTGGCTTCGCCTGCGCGGGTGAAGCCACTCATGCCGACGGTCATGCCGTCTTCAATCAAGGCGGCAGCGTCGGCTGCGCTCATAACCTTGCTCATCAGGGAGGGCAGGCGGATACGGTCACGGTACATGAATTCTGTCTCGTAGATAGAAGCGAGCGACAAGTCTAGAGCGTTGAACGGGGTTCGTCCTGCTACCAAGGTCGCATTTGAGGGCTCTAATTGGCGGCTTTCAGCGCAAAACACTGTTACGCGGAATGTAAAAAGCCCCGGTCGCCAAGCGAGCCGGGGCTTTAATGAGGCAGGGTCAGACTAGGCGTTTTCGACGGCCTTCACCATGTCCTCGATCACCTTTTTGGCATCTCCGAATACCATCATGGTTTTATCCAGATAGAACAGTTCGTTATCCAGACCAGCGTAACCACTGGCCATCGAGCGTTTGTTGACGATGATGGTTTTGGCCTTGAATGCCTCCAGAATCGGCATCCCGGCAATGGGCGATTTCGGATCGTTCTTGGCGGCGGGGTTGACCACGTCGTTGGCACCGAGCACCAGCACCACATCGGCCTGACCGAATTCGGAGTTGATGTCGTCCATCTCGAACACCTGATCGTAAGGCACCTCGGCTTCGGCCAGCAGTACGTTCATGTGCCCCGGCATGCGCCCGGCCACCGGGTGAATGGCGTACTTCACCGTGACACCACGGTGCACCAGCTTCTCCGTCAGTTCCTTGAGTGCATGCTGCGCGCGCGCGACTGCCAGCCCGTAACCCGGCACGATGATCACGGTGTCGGCGTTGGTCAGCAGGAAGGTGGCATCGTCTGCCGAGCCGGATTTCACCGGGCGGGCGTCCTTGCTACCTGCCGGCCCTGCCGAATCCGTTGCGCCGCCGAAGCCACCGCCGATCACATTGAAGAACGAGCGGTTCATCGCCTTGCACATGATGTAAGACAGGATCGCGCCCGAAGAACCGACCAGCGAGCCCGCGATAATCAGCATCGAGTTGTTCAGCGAAAAGCCGATCCCGGCCGCTGCCCAGCCTGAATAGCTGTTGAGCATCGAGACCACCACCGGCATGTCTGCACCGCCAATCGGGATGATCAACAGCACACCGATCACGAACGCCAGCGCGAGCATGATCGCAAAGGCAGTAAGGCTACCGGTGAACATGAAGGTCAGACCAAAGAACAGTGTGGCCAGACCAAGCATCAGGTTGAGCTTGTGCTGTCCGGCAAACTGTACTGGTGCACCTTGAAACAGCCGGAATTTGTACTTGCCCGACAGCTTGCCAAAGGCGATTACCGAGCCGGAAAAGGTGATCGCGCCGATGGCCGCTCCGAGGAACAGCTCAAGACGATTACCTGCGGGGATGGCATCGCCCAGATGACCAACGATGCCCAGTGACTGAGGCTCTACTACGGCCGCGATGGCGATGAATACCGCTGCCAGGCCGATCATGCTGTGCATGAACGCGACCAGCTCAGGCATTTTGGTCATTTCAACGCGCTTGGCCATGATCGAGCCAGCGGTCCCGCCCACCAGCAGGCCGACCACAATGTAGCCAATGCCCGCACTGGTACCTTCAGCGGTAGACAGCGCAGCCAGTTTGAACACCAGCCCGATTGTCGTGATGACCGCCAGACCCATACCGAGCATGCCGAACAGATTGCCGCGGCGTGAGGTGGTGGGGTGTGACAAGCCTTTGAGTGCCTGGATAAAGCAGATCGACGCGATCAGATACAGCAGGGTGACCAGATTCATGCTCGTGACTTCGGCGCCTCGTCCTTTGCCTTGGGGGCCTTTTTCCTGAACATCTCCAGCATCCGCCGAGTGACCAGAAAGCCGCCAAACACATTCACCGCTGCCAGTGCGACAGCCAGCGTGCCCATGGTTTTGCCCAGCGGCGTCACCGTGAGTGCGGCGGCGAGCATGGCGCCAACGATGACGATGGCCGAGATAGCATTGGTGACGGCCATGAGCGGCGTATGCAGTGCGGGCGTGACGTTCCAGACCACGTGGTAGCCGACATAGATTGCCAGTACGAAAATGATCAGGTTGTAGACGCCGGGGGAAATCAGCTCTTCCATTGGTGTGTCCTCAGCCGTTCTTGCGTACGACTTGCCCGTCGCGGCACATCAGGCATGCGGCGACGATGTCGTCTTCGAGGTTGATCGAGAATGTGCCGTCCTTGTCGAACAGCAGCTTCATGAAGTCCAGCAGGTTGCGGGCATAGAGTGCAGAAGCATCGGCTGCGACCAGCGCTGGCAAATTGGTGTGGCCGACGATGGTCACTCCGTGCTCGACGACGACTTGATCTGCCACAGTCAGCGGGCAATTGCCGCCTTGTGCAGCGGCCAGGTCGATTACTACCGAACCGGGCTTCATCTGCGCCACGGTTTCGGCGCTGAGCAGCACCGGTGCCTTGCGGCCGGGGATCAGGGCGGTAGTAATGACGATGTCCGCCAGCCTGGCCCGCTCGTGAACGGCTGCGGCCTGGCGTTGCATCCAGCTGGCAGGCATCGGGCGGGCGTAACCGCCAACGCCTTCGGCGCATTCGCGCTCTTCGTCGGTCTCGTAGGGCACATCAATGAACTTGGCACCCAGCGACTCGATCTGCTCCTTCACTGCCGGACGCACATCCGACGCCTCAACCACTGCACCCAGCCGTTTGGCGGTGGCAATGGCCTGCAGACCGGCAACGCCTGCGCCCAGGATCAGCACCCGTGCGGCTTTGACAGTGCCGGCAGCGGTCATCAGCATGGGCATGAAGCGCGGGTAGTGGTGTGCGGCAAGCAGCACGGCCTTATAGCCCGCGATATTGGCCTGCGAAGACAGCACATCAAGGCTCTGCGCGCGGGAAGTGCGCGGTGCGGCTTCCAGGGCGAACGCGGTGATGCCCTGTGCGGCCATCTTGCCGATGAGTTCATTGTTGAAGGGGTTGAGCATGCCGATGACCACCGAGCCGCTCTTGATCAGGCTCAGCTCATTATCGTCGGGCGCTACAACCTTGAGGATCAACTCGCCCGCAAACGCTTCGTTCGCGCTCCCAATCACAGCGCCTGCAGCTTCGTAAGCGCTGTCCGGAACGCTGGCCTGAATGCCTGCGCCGCTCTGCACAGTAATCCTGTGCCCTTGGCTGATCAGCTTTTTGATGGTTTCCGGGGTAGCAGCTACCCGGGTTTCGCCCGCTTGCGTTTCGAGAGGAACACCAATGTGCACGACAAATCTCCTGCGCGATTTTTTATCGTTCGTGTGTAGGCCAGTGCACTACGGCTGGTGCATCTGGCATGGCCAGGCAGCACGCCCCTTTGCAGCAGGGGCGGGGCATTTTGCAGGCGAAGTTTGCGGGCTTCAATACATTCTGTAACGAAACTATAGATGAACTACAAGTCACACTGTGACCTATTGTCGCAGTAATTGGACGCAGGCCATTACCTGGATGGGTTTTGGCGCTATTCCGTACAAAAAAGGTGATTAATATTTTTTTGCTCGAAAATATCGCACTCAAGCCAAAATAAGGCAAAAGACCTTGTAAATATTAGGGGGTAAGCCTTTTTTTGCGGCAAGCGAGAAGTTGTTTTAACGCGACATAAGGTTATATCTGTAGGTGTTATCTTCCGTTGACTACCTGAAATGCTGCTCAGATCTGCTCTTGTGGCAGCTGGTAATTCCGGGCCTGAGCGACCAGCCAGTCGCGAAATGCGCTGAGTGATGCCGACTCCACTTTCCGTTAGGGAATCATCAGGTGGAGGCCTTGCTGCCGGGCAGCGAACAGACGTTGGCAATCACCAGGCGCTTTTCATGCAGTTCGCGCTGAATAAGGAAGGGTGGGATCAGTGCCACACCCATGTCGTGCATGGCTGCCTGCGCGAGCATCGAAAACAGCTCGTAGCGAGGGCCGGTCATATCGCGGGCCACATCCATGCCCTGCGCGTTGAACCATTGGCGCCACGCATAGGGGCGCGTGGTTTGTTGAAGCAATGGCAGCTCGGCGAGCTCGCTTGCTTGCAGATGGTCTCGCCCGTTCAGGAAGGAGGGGCTGCAGACCGGCATGGAGTTTCACTCATCAGCCGATGCGACTGGGTGCCGGACCAGTCGGCGTCGCCGAAATAGATAGCAGCATCGAAGTCGGTGTCAGCAAACAGAAAAGGGCGCGTGCGGTTGGTCAGGTGAACCGTGACATCGGGGTGCTTGTGCTGGAAGTCCTTAAGGCGTGGCAACAGCCATTGAGTGCCGAACGTCGGCACCACGGCGAGCTCGATGGCGTTGGCGCCTTGTTGGCCCATGACCGACAGGGTGTCGCGCTCGACTGCGTCCAGTTGCTGGGCCACGCGTCGGCTATAGGAAAGCCCTGCCTCCGTGAGCTTTACTCCCCGTCGAGAGCGCCGGAACAGCTCAACGCCGAGAAACTCCTCAAGCCCGCCAATCTGTCGGCACACCGCGCCTTGTGTCAGGGACAGCTCGTGAGCGGCCTTGGTAAAGCTTTCGTGTCGGGCAGCTGCTTCGAAACTGACCAGTGCAGTGGTGCTGGGTATTTTGCGTCTCATATCCTTTCTTCTCACTGGTCTTTTTGTTATGCGGGCCTGAAGCGGCTCTTGGAGTGAGAAATTAGCACAAGAGGTTGATAAAACCTCGTTTGTCGCCGGATGACACCAGGACTAGGATCGTTAAAGGATTTTTCAGCTGAACGTGAGGAACATGCATGAGCGGTAAAGCAAGTTTTAACTGGATCGACCCATTGCTGCTGGATCAACAGCTCACTGAAGAAGAGCGCATGGTTCGCGACACTGCCGAGCAGTTCGCCCAGAGCAAGCTGGCCCCGCGCGTGCTTGAAGCCTTCCGTCACGAGAAAACCGACCCGGCCATCTTTCGCGAGATGGGCGAAGTGGGGTTGCTGGGTGCAACGACTCCGGAAGCGTTTGGCGGCAGTGGCTTGAATTACGTCTGTTATGGGCTGATCGCCCGTGAAGTCGAGCGTATCGATTCAGGCTATCGATCAATGATGAGTGTGCAGTCCTCGCTGGTCATGGTGCCAATCAATGAATTCGGTACGCAGGCCCAGAAAGAGAAATACCTGCCTAAACTGGCCTCGGGCGAATGGATTGGCTGCTTCGGCCTGACCGAGCCCAACCATGGTTCAGACCCAGGGGCGATGATCACTCGTGCCCGGAGTGTCGAGGGTGGTTATCGCCTGAGCGGCAGCAAGATGTGGATTACCAACAGCCCGATCGCGGATGTGTTTGTGGTGTGGGCCAAGGACGATGCTGGCGATATCCGCGGTTTCGTTCTCGAAAAGGGCTGGGCAGGTCTGAGCGCCCCGGCTATTCATGGCAAGGTCGGTCTGCGTGCGTCGATCACTGGCGAGATCGTCATGGATAACGTGTTCGTGCCTGAAGAAAACATCTTCCCGGACGTGCGCGGTCTGAAAGGTCCGTTCACCTGTCTCAATTCTGCGCGCTACGGTATTTCCTGGGGCGCGCTGGGTGCGGCGGAGTTCTGCTGGCACACCGCGCGGCAATACACCCTCGACCGTCAACAGTTTGGGCGTCCGCTGGCGGCCAATCAGCTGATCCAGAAAAAGCTGGCGGACATGCAGACTGAAATCACTCTGGCGCTGCAAGGCTGCCTGCGTTTGGGACGCATGAAAGACGAAGGTACGGCTGCCGTAGAGATTACCTCGATCATGAAGCGCAATTCCTGCGGCAAGTCGCTGGATATCGCGCGCATGGCTCGCGACATGCTGGGCGGTAACGGTATCTCGGACGAGTTCGGCATCGCCAGGCATCTGGTCAATCTGGAAGTAGTGAATACCTATGAAGGTACGCACGATGTGCACGCGTTGATTCTAGGGCGTGCGCAGACCGGCATTCAGGCCTTCTATTAAGGAGGGCTGATCATGGGGGCGCTTTCACATATCCGGGTGCTCGACTTGTCCAGGG
>NZ_LKBW01000298.1:25000-27920 GCF_002699855.1 Pseudomonas amygdali
TCACTGTAGGGGGTAGAGCACTGTTTCGGCTAGGGGGTCATCCCGACTTACCAAACCGATGCAAACTCCGAATACCTACAAGTGCCGAGCATGGGAGACACACGGCGGGTGCTAACGTCCGTCGTGAAAAGGGAAACAACCCAGACCGTCAGCTAAGGTCCCAAAGTCATGGTTAAGTGGGAAACGATGTGGGAAGGCTTAGACAGCTAGGAGGTTGGCTTAGAAGCAGCCACCCTTTAAAGAAAGCGTAATAGCTCACTAGTCGAGTCGGCCTGCGCGGAAGATGTAACGGGGCTCAAACCATGCACCGAAGCTACGGGTATCATCTTATGATGATGCGGTAGAGGAGCGTTCTGTAAGCCTGTGAAGGTGAGTTGAGAAGCTTGCTGGAGGTATCAGAAGTGCGAATGCTGACATGAGTAACGACAATGGGTGTGAAAAACACCCACGCCGAAAGACCAAGGTTTCCTGCGCAACGTTAATCGACGCAGGGTTAGTCGGTCCCTAAGGCGAGGCTGAAAAGCGTAGTCGATGGAAAACAGGTTAATATTCCTGTACTTCTGGTTATTGCGATGGAGGGACGGAGAAGGCTAGGCCAGCCTGGCGTTGGTTGTCCAGGTTTAAGGTGGTAGGCTGAGATCTTAGGTAAATCCGGGATCTTAAGGCCGAGAGCTGATGACGAGTGTTCTTTAGAACACGAAGTGGTTGATGCCATGCTTCCAAGAAAAGCTTCTAAGCTTCAGGTAACCAGGAACCGTACCCCAAACCGACACAGGTGGTTGGGTAGAGAATACCAAGGCGCTTGAGAGAACTCGGGTGAAGGAACTAGGCAAAATGGCACCGTAACTTCGGGAGAAGGTGCGCCGGTGAGGGTGAAGCATTTACTGCGTAAGCCCACGCCGGTCGAAGATACCAGGCCGCTGCGACTGTTTATTAAAAACACAGCACTCTGCAAACACGAAAGTGGACGTATAGGGTGTGACGCCTGCCCGGTGCCGGAAGGTTAATTGATGGGGTTAGCGCAAGCGAAGCTCTTGATCGAAGCCCCGGTAAACGGCGGCCGTAACTATAACGGTCCTAAGGTAGCGAAANACGCCTGCCCGGTGCCGGAAGGTTAATTGATGGGGTTAGCGCAAGCGAAGCTCTTGATCGAAGCCCCGGTAAACGGCGGCCGTAACTATAACGGTCCTAAGGTAGCGAAATTCCTTGTCGGGTAAGTTCCGACCTGCACGAATGGCGTAACGATGGCGGCGCTGTCTCCACCCGAGACTCAGTGAAATTGAAATCGCTGTGAAGATGCAGTGTATCCGCGGCTAGACGGAAAGACCCCGTGAACCTTTACTATAGCTTTGCACTGGACTTTGAATTTGCTTGTGTAGGATAGGTGGGAGGCTTTGAAGCGTGGACGCCAGTCTGCGTGGAGCCAACCTTGAAATACCACCCTGGCAACTTTGAGGTTCTAACTCAGGTCCGTTATCCGGATCGAGGACAGTGTATGGTGGGTAGTTTGACTGGGGCGGTCTCCTCCTAAAGAGTAACGGAGGAGTACGAAGGTGCGCTCAGACCGGTCGGAAATCGGTCGTAGAGTATAAAGGCAAAAGCGCGCTTGACTGCGAGACAGACAAGTCGAGCAGGTACGAAAGTAGGTCTTAGTGATCCGGTGGTTCTGTATGGAAGGGCCATCGCTCAACGGATAAAAGGTACTCCGGGGATAACAGGCTGATACCGCCCAAGAGTTCATATCGACGGCGGTGTTTGGCACCTCGATGTCGGCTCATCACATCCTGGGGCTGAAGCCGGTCCCAAGGGTATGGCTGTTCGCCATTTAAAGTGGTACGCGAGCTGGGTTTAGAACGTCGTGAGACAGTTCGGTCCCTATCTGCCGTGGACGTTTGAGATTTGAGAGGGGCTGCTCCTAGTACGAGAGGACCGGAGTGGACGAACCTCTGGTGTTCCGGTTGTCACGCCAGTGGCATTGCCGGGTAGCTATGTTCGGAAAAGATAACCGCTGAAAGCATCTAAGCGGGAAACTTGCCTCAAGATGAGATCTCACTGGAACCTTGAGTTCCCTAAAGGGCCGTCGAAGACTACGACGTTGATAGGTTGGGTGTGTAAGCGCTGTGAGGCGTTGAGCTAACCAATACTAATTGCCCGTGAGGCTTGACCATATAACACCCAAGCAATTTGAGTGGACTTCCTGACAGGAGCATCAGATTGCGGTAACTGTGAAGATGACACGAACCGAAAGTTTGCGTCACAAACGCACCGAGCTATCACATACCCGATTTGCTGAAGCGCGCCGCATGGCACGATTCGGTACCCGAATTTCTTGACGACCATAGAACATTGGAACCACCTGATCCCATCCCGAACTCAGCAGTGAAACGATGTATCGCCGATGGTAGTGTGGGGTTTCCCCATGTGAGAGTAGGTCATCGTCAAGATTAAATTCCAGAAACCCTCATCGCTTACGCGTTGAGGGTTTTTGTTTAAGTAGAAGCATAAAAATTCGCTGAGACGTTACCTGTTAACGGATCGGCAACAGAATTTCTTGACGACCATAGAGCATTGGAACCACCTGATCCCATCCCGAACTCAGCAGTGAAACGATGTATCGCCGATGGTAGTGTGGGGTTTCCCCATGTGAGAGTAGGTCATCGTCAAGATTGAATTCCGAAACCCCTCATCGCTTTTGCGATGAGGGGTTTTGTCGTTATGGAGCCCCAAAAAAGCCCGCGCAGGCTTTCGCGCTGAGCGGGCTGGATAGTGCATGAGTCAGCCAAAAAGGCTGCGTACGTTACTCATCGCACCGTCAGCAAACTGAACCGCCCCGGGTTTCTCGGAGACCCTTTTGTTTGAGTCATGCCACCTGGGCAGACTCGGTGAGTTGCTGATAATAGATTGCTTCTGCCTCGACCGG
>NZ_LKBW01000299.1 GCF_002699855.1 Pseudomonas amygdali
CCGAGTCTGCCCAGGTGGCATGACTCAAACAAAAGGGTCTCCGAGAAACCCGGGGCGGTTCAGCCTGTGTTGAAAATGTCTTCGACTGAGGGGGTTTCCCTTTCAATCTGACCTGAGCGTTCCAGTTGCCTGATGGTAGGGAGCGGATGTTAGCCATGTTGACGCCTCATGATGTGAATGGGCGTTCTCTCAAGGCCATAGCCTGTATGGGCTAGTGGGTATTGCTCCTCTCCTTGACATGGTGGGGGTCGTTGGTTCGAGTCCAATCGCGCCTACCAGATAAAATCCGCTCTGCTGGGCGGTAAAAAAAGGGTCAACCGAGAGGTTGACCCTTTTTTGTTGCGTCTGTTTCACCCGAAGCAAGTGCCCGCTCTTGTGCCAACGCAAAGCGTTGACACAAGAGGACAAGCAGCTTCAGGGAATCAGTCGGTCACGGCGCAGCTTTTCAAATACTTCGAAAAACGCGTCGTGACTCGCCTGAAAAGCCGTGAAGCCCAGTTTGCGACTTTTCGACATATCCGTAACCACTTCGATCGGGCGACCCAGGTCGGCGTCGGTGTGCCATGGCGAAATCAGGCGATTGATATCGCCTTCCTTGAGTTGATGCTCGCGGACAATATCGGTCCAGGCAGCCTGATCATCGGCCATCTGCGTTTCCAGCGGGGCTGGCTCGCACGGAAAATCGGCTGGCTGCAGGTCGAAGTACTCGGCGATCTGCCCCCACATCCAGCTCCAGCGGAATACGTCGCCATTGGTGATGTTGAACGCCTGATTTGCCGCAGCAGGCGTCGTGGCGGCCCACAGTTGCTGATGGGCGAGCTGACGTGCATCGGTCATGTCGGTCAGACTGTCCCACTGCACGCGTGAGCCCGGAAACACGAAAGGTCGGCCGGTTGCCTTGCAGATCGAGGCATAGACGGCGAGGGTGGTCGCCATGTTCATCGCATTGCCGACCGCGACACCTGTCACGGTGTGCGGGCGATGGACGCTCCAGGTAAAACCGTCTTTCTCGGCGGCAGCGAAGACTTCATCTTCCTGCGCGTAGTAGAAGTTCTCGATATCCAGGCGCGCTTGCGTCTCCCTGAACGGCGTTTGTGGCAGTGTGCCCTTACCGTAGGCTTCGAACGGGCCAAGGTAATGCTTGAGCCCGGTGACCAGCGCAACGTGTTTCACACTGCCAGCGGGCCGTACAGCATCCAGCACATTGCGCACCATCGCAGCATTGACGCGGATGTTCTCTGCTTCAGTGGCCTGACGCGACCATGTGGTGATGAAAACGTGGGTGGGCTTCAAATCAGCCAGGGCCGCACTGACGGACTCCGGGTTCTGCAGGTCTGCAGCCACCGGAATTACGCCGGGCCGCGCTGACGGACTACGGGAGAGGGCGGCAACCTGCCAATCGTTTTCCAGTAACAGCTGTGTGATTGCACTGCCGACAATGCCACTTGCGCCAACAACCAGGGCGGTCTGAGTCATAGGGGATCTCCTGAGACGGGGATGAAGGTAATAAACCGTCTGCTCTCTCAGAACAGCTTCAGGCCTGACCGTTCAACCCGATCTGGCTGATCACCCTTTGGCGTTGCGCCAGATGCTCGAAATGCTCTCAGGCCCGCTGGGCATATGACTTGACGATGGTCTTGGTCGCACTGCTGGCCTTCAAGTCTGCGAGTTTCTTCGGAGCCAGCCATTTGCAAGCGGCAATCTCATTCTGTGGCGAAGGCTCGCTTGAGGTCGGGACCTGCGTAGTGAACACGTAGTGAGTAACCTGATCTTTCTCATAAACCTCGAGATAGAGCAGATCAAGATTTTTCAGGCCTGTTTCCTCGCACAATTCACGCCTGGCGGCCTGAGCAGGCGTTTCACCAGCCTCGATCTTGCCACCAGGCAATGCCCAGCGGGATTTTGGTTTGCGCACGTAGAGGACCTGGCCGTCGCGTTTGCAGATGACTGTCGCTCGTTGTTTCATGATTTGTTAACCTGTTAAAACGTCCGTTGACATGAGTATCTGCAAGGACTTCGTGAACTTGAGACCCAAAGGCAGTCAATGATAGTCACTAAAATGTAATAAATAGTTCATTTTTCTGGCCAGGACAAGCTCATGCCAGCATGAAGCAGGGTGGGCCAGGCGCAAGTGCGGGCTTCAAGCCGTTGCCGACACTTACAGTGAGTATGAGTATCAGTGGGTTATTGTCTGTAGTCAGTTCATGCCTTGCGACGTACGGCATGTCTAGTGCGCGCCGCCATCCATGGCAGCGCCAGGCTCTTCAGGTGCATTCAGCCCGCATCATGCGGCGTTTGAGTCAGCAGGAATTTCCTGCTTGAGGCTGGCCATGTCGATGACGAAACGATATTTCACGTCGCCTTTGAGCATCCGCTCATAAGCCTCGTTGATGTCCTGCATGGCGATCATTTCAATGTCTGAAACGATTCCGTGTTCGGCGCAGAAATCCAGCATTTCCTGGGTTTCCTGAATGCCGCCGATCAACGAGCCTGCCAGACTGCGGCGTTTGAAGATCAAATTGAAGACTGCCGGAGACGGGTGCGGCTCTGCCGGTGCGCCGACCAGCGTCATGGTGCCGTCACGCTTGAGAAGGGACAGAAATGCATCCAGATCATGCGGTGCTGCGACTGTATTTAGGATGAAATCCAGGCTATTGGCCTGGGCTGCCATCTGTGCAGCATCTTTGGATACAACAACTTCGTCGGCACCCAGCCGCAAGCCATCTTCACGCTTGTCGGGCGATGTCGTGAACAGCACCACATGAGCGCCCATGGCGTGCGCGATCTTGACGCCCATGTGGCCGAGCCCTCCGAGCCCGACAATGCCCACTTTTTTGCCCGGGCCGACCTTCCAGTGGCGCAATGGCGAGTACGTGGTGATACCTGCGCACAACAGCGGCGCGACGGCGGCCAGATTGGCGTCGTGAGAGATGCGCAGGACGAACTTCTCCTTGACCACGATCTTGTCGGAGTAGCCGCCGAAGGTGTTCTCGCCGCCAAATACCGGGCCGTTGTAGGTACCTGTGAAGCCGCTCTCGCAATATTGCTCGTCACCCTCTGCGCAGGATGTACATTGCTGGCAACTGTCTACCATGCAGCCGACACCCGCGAGGTCGCCGACCTTGAAATGTTTGACGTCTGCACCGACTGCCGTTACCCGGCCAACGATTTCGTGGCCCGGAACCGAAGAATAGAGTGTGTTGTGCCACTCATTGCGTGCGGTATGCAGGTCCGAGTGACAAACACCGCAGTAGAGAATGTCGATCTGAACGTCTTCGGCACCGGGTGAGCGGCGTTCGAACTGATATGGTTTGAGCACTTCCTGAGCAGACTGCGCTGCGTAACTGTAAGTCTTGACCATGACTGTCACCTGTTCAGTGGGGGAAGAATATGTAACGCCGCGAGCAAGCATAGCCGAGCCCTGCTCATTCACCTTGGCGGTCTCGCGACACACCTGAATCTGACCCGTATGGCAGCCGGGTAGTGCCCCACGTCACATGGATGTTATCTGACAGGCAAAGGGTCTGCCAAATAAGGTATGAACTTTGCAACAATGCAGCAGCACACTTGTTACCTTTGGTCATGATTTTTACGGATGACCGTCGTCGGCTCATGCATCTGGTGTTTCCATGACAGTCTCACATCTGGCCACGGGTATATGCCCAAGCGTAGCGTTCAGTCCAGACACCACGTTGGCTGCCAACCATGACAGATTCGCCAGTCACGCGCCCATCGACGCACTTTTGAGCGCTGCACGGGAACAGATACCGGATATCGCCTGGGCGGCCTACGCTGCAGGCGAGCTGAAATGTCTGCTCGGGCAGGGCGACCCTGCAGTCGTCTGGCCTGCGCACATCGCTGCTGAAGACTTCGACACATACTGTGCTCAATTGCAGCTTCATTGCCGAGTCGCCGGGCAGGGCGAGGGCGTGTTGGGCTGGGTGCTGGCGCCAATGGCTGAAAAAGACCATCCCGCGCTGGTGGATCTCGCTGCCAGACTGGGTTCACTGTTGCAGACCGCTGCGTTGATCCGGGCGCAGAACACCCAGCGGGTTCTCTATGAAATCAGCCTGCTGGCCAGCTCCACGCTGGATCTCGGGGCTTTTCTGCAGGGTATTCATGAGCAGTTGAGTGCGCTGATCGATGCCGAGAACTTCTACGTCGCGCTGTATGACCAGCAAAGCCGCAAGATCACTTATCCGTATTACATCGACCGTTTCGATGACGAAGCGATGGGCCACGAGACGTTCGAATTCATCGACGCCGATCGAATGTCGCTCACCGGGTATGTCTTGAGCACCGGGCAACCCTTGTTTCTGGAAGCTGCCTGTATCGAGCGAGCAAAAGCCGAAGGTCGTTTTTTCTGGGTGGGGCGTCTGCCGGAGTTCTGGATGGGCGCGCCCCTGAAAAACGCCTCGGACGAAGTATTCGGCATGGTTGCGATGCAGGTCTATGACGTGTCCCGCGTCTACAGTGCTCAGGATCGCGCGTTGTTTTCCGTGGTGTCGCGGCATGTGGCGATGGCCCTGGACCGGCTGCTGCGCCGTACCGACCTGGAGCAGATTGTGGCACTGCGCACACAACAGCTTTCGGCAGCCAATGACGCCCTGCGCCAGGAAGTGCGCGACCGTGAACGCGCCGAGCACTTGCAGAGTGCTCTGTTCCAGATTGCCGAGCTTTCCAGCCAGCCGGGCGATATGAATGAGCTGTTTCGCAGCCTGCACATGATTGTCGGCGAGCTGCTGGTAGCACTCAATTTCTACATCGCCCTTTACGACAGCGCTACAGGCGAAGTGACCTTTCCTTACTACATCGACGAATACCAGCACACGCCGCCACGTTCACGGCGTGGGCAGCGTGGCTTTACCGAGTATGTGATAGGCCAGCGGCGACCCTGTCTGATCGATTACGACGATGCCCGCAGGCTGGAAAGCCTCGGCGAAATCGAGGTGCAAAAAAACACTGGTCGTTCTTCTTCCTGGCTGGGCATTCCGTTGTTCGATGGCGAGCAAGTGCGCGGCGTCCTGGTGGTGCAAAGCTATTCGAAGGATGTCAGCTATACCTTGCGTGATCAGGAACTGCTGACCTTTGTCTCTCGCCACATCGACACGGCACTGTCCCGGCGCAGTGCGGCAGAAGCGATCCATACCGCCAATGTGCTCCTGGAAGCCCGGGTTCGCGACCGGACCCGGGAGCTGGACCAGGCCAACGCCAGGTTGCAGCATGAAAACTCCCACGACTCGTTGACCGGGTTGCCCAACCGCAGTCACTTGCAACATCGCCTGAAACAGGCATGGCAAGACTTTTGCCTGAACGGCCAGCAGCTGATTGTCATGTTCATCGATCTGGATCGCTTCAAGATGATCAATGACAGCCTTGGCCACCACTGCGGCGATATCCTTCTGGTGCAGGCCGCCGAGCGGCTGCGCAGTTGCATGCGTGAAGGGGATCTGCTGGCCAGGCTTGGAGGTGACGAATTTGCGGTGCTAAGCATCGATGCACCGTTACAGGCCGGTACGGATATAGCCCAGCGGATCCTGACCGCCTTCGAGCAACCGTTCGTGATTGACGATCACAGTGTCTTTTCTTCTTGCAGCATCGGCGTGGTGGGTGCTGACAGCCGCTTTCATGAGGAGCCGGCAGACCTCTTGCGTGATGCCGACACCGCCATGTACCGGGTCAAGAATGGTGGGCGTGACAGCTTCGCCGTGTTCAATCAGGCTCTGCGTCGGGAGGTGTCGGATCAGGTCGAGCAAGAGGGAGCGTTGCGCACGGCCCTGAAGCGTACTGATCAACTGATCCCCTATTTTTAGCCGGTCATCTGTGTCAGGACCGGAGAGTTACTGGCGTTCGAAGCGTTGATCCGCTGGCGCATGCCGGATGGACGGATCGTCGGGCCGGAAAGCTTTTTGCCCGCGCTGGAGGGTTTGCGCCTGATTGGTCGTCTGGATATCTACATGCTCAAATGCGTGGTGAACATCCTGGCGCAACCCGAGAACGGCCACTGGCCGCCAGTGCATGTGAACTGCTCCAGCTACAGCATCACCCGCCCGGCATTCGCTGCAGAAGTGCTGGCGATGCTTGCTGAACAGAATGTTGCGCCCTGGCGTCTGTGCCTGGAACTTACGGAGGGGGCACTGGTGGCCGACCCCGAGCAGGCACGCCTGTCAATGAAGCAACTGGCCGAGCAGGGCATGTCGGTCATGCTGGACGATTTTGGCGCGGGGTTTTCTTCGCTCAGCTATGTGCATCAGTACCATTTCAGCGGCTTGAAAATCGACAAATCGTTTATCTTCGGACTGGCCTCCAGCATACGCAGCCGGGCCATCGTGCGGGCCATCGTACGCATGGCCGAATCCCTTGATCTGAACGTCGTCGCCGAAGGTGTCGAAGATCTGGAAACACTCGAGTTGCTGCGCGAGATCGGCGCGACCCAGGCGCAGGGTTACTACTTCTCTGAACCTTTGCCGATCGAGCTGTTGAACGTCAATACCGGTCGTGCGGCAGGCTGAAATCAGCCTGTGTCGGTGAATGTTTGCCGCAAACGGCAGAATGTATGGGTTTTTTTGACAGTGCCGATCATGAGTATCTGAATTTAAGTTATAAAAATCAGTAACTTATGGATTTACTGTGCACTTGGCACTGGACTTGCTGTTGAACCTGCGCAACAGGTTCATCAGGAGGTGAAAGATGATTATTGGCACGAGTGCGCTTGAGCAGCTTGTTTCCCGGGCTGTGGTTGGGCGCAAAACCGTAGATGAGGTGTCTCAGGACGCATTCAGCTCGGTTGCCGCCGCTGGCCTGACATCAGGTTCGGCACCGGTTACCATGCCGGTCAGCAATTCAACATCGCAAGACAGCAAGCAGGACAACAGCGGTTACAACGAATCCTTCGCGCGGATGATGATCAATCTCAAGTCTGCCGGTGATTCGTCACTGTCGGAAAAGACGGCTGATCGCGACAACGGTGTCATCGGTTCAGTGGCCAGCGCCACCAGCACCACTGACACTGCATCGACGGGTTCGGTAGAACAGAAGTTCATGGACTCTCTGAAGCAGACGGCCGAAGAGAAAGTGCGCGAGAAGCTGACGGGCGTCACCCAGAAAGACTACGACGCCATGGCACCTCAGGACCAACTGGCCATTGACCAGAAAGTCCAGGACGCGCTCAAGGACAAGCAGAACAACGTTGCGGATGACATCAACACCCGCATCAGAGGTATCAAGGCCGGGATGGTGGCTTGACCAGGCAGTGGGTTCGGTTGCTTGTTCGGCGACTGTAATGGCTCTTTCGTGAGCAAGCTCACTCCCACAAATGGAATGCTTTCCAAATGGGAGTGAATCCTGAAACTTCTCCCGCTTGGAACAGGTTCGGAATGTGGGAGTGAGCTTGCTCACGAAGACTTTATTTCATGCGTTACATGTTGCGGATGTACCGCTGTTTTTGTTTCTCGTCGAAAACTGAATCACCCCAACTGATGCCGATACGGCAGATCCGGTCCGACCTTTGTGCAGGTCAGCGCGGCTGCGCCGACGGCAAAATTCAGCATCTCGTCCAGGGTTTCCCGTGACAGCGTCGACAAGCCTTCTGGCGTATCGAGCTGACGCTCGCTGAGGAAGGTCAGCAGCGCCGCCTGAAAAGTATCCCCGGCCCCGACGGTATCGGCGGTGACCACCGTTTTTGCCGGCACTGACCAAGTACCATGCTGCCGGGTAAAGACGCTGGCACCTTGCGTGCCGCGGGTGACGATGACCAGTTGCGTACGCTTGCCGAGCCAGCCTTCGGCGATTTTTTGTGGATCGCTGTCCGGGTACAACAGGTGCAAATCTTCGTCACTGACCTTGATCAGGTGCGCATGTTCGGCGAACGCTGCGATCTGGCTGCGCCAGCGCTGAATGTCCGGTGCCGGGTTGAGGCGCACGTTGGGGTCCAGTGAAATCAGGCGCGTCGCACTTTCGCGGGCGACCAGCGCCAGCAGTGTGTCGGCAATCGGCTGCACCACCAGCGAAAACGAGCCGACGTGAATGCCGCGTACCTGCGCATCGAGTTCCGACAGATGTTCAAGGCGCAACTGCCGGTCCGCGCAGCCGTCGCCGCGAAAGCTGTAAGTCGGCGAGCCGTCGCTGCCCACGGCGACCATGGCCAGTGTCGTGGGCGCGTCGAACTCAACCAGGTGATCGGTATTGACCGTTTCCTTTTCCAGCACGGCACGCAGACGGCGGCCCAGGTAATCGGTGGACAGCCCGGCAAAGAAGCCTGCCTCCACACCCAGGCGGCGCAGTCCGATCGCAACGTTGAATGGAGAGCCGCCGGCAATCGCATCAAACCCCAATCTGTTCAGGGAACCGCTGTCATCAGCGCGGGTAAAAATATCGAACAGTGCTTCGCCACAAACCAGAAACATAAGAGCTCCATGAAAAAACGGTTCAAAACTTGCGCAGTTGCGCCTGATAACGCTGATAGACCTGCTGATAGGCGGCCACATTATGCACCACGGGGTGCGTCTCACTGTTTTGATCGAGACTTACACAGCGTTCGCACAGTTGCTGCAGGCCCTCAGCCTTGCCGTCGGCATGCGACCAGCACCATGCGGCCTGAATGGCCGCGCCCAGCGCGGCGGCTTCTGCGTGGTCGGTACAGATCACCGGAGTATTCATGATGTCAGCTACGATCTGCCGCCATACCGCACTTTTGGAACCGCCGCCAATCAGGCGGATTTTCTCGCTTTTGATACCACTGTCGCGCAGCAGATCCAATCCGTAGCGAAGGCCGAAGGTGGTGCCTTCGACCACGGCGCGGGACAGGTTGGCCTGGGTCAGATTGGTACTGTCCAGCCCGACGATGCTGCCAGTGGCATCAGGAAGGGCGGGCACGCGTTCACCGTTCAGAAAAGGCAATATCAGCACGCCTTCGGCCCCTATCGGAGCCTCGGCGACGGTCTGGTTGAAACCAGCGATATCCAGAGCGAACAGCTCACGAATTGCCGTAGTCGCATTGGTCAGGTTCATGGTGCAGATCAATGGCAGCCAGCCACCAGAGGATGAGCAGAAGGTAGCGACCGACTCATGCTCGCTGACCCGCGCCTCATCGGCGTAGGCATAGACAGTGCCTGACGAGCCCAGGCTCATGGTGATCAGACCGGGCTGGATATTGCCCGTGCCAATGGCGCCCATCATGTTGTCGCCGCCACCACTGGACACCAGTGCTGCGGGGTTCAGGTCCAGCAGTCGGGCGATTTCAGGATGCAGCACGCCAACCGCTTCGTGTGCTTGCACCAATTGCGGCAGCGCCTTGCCCAGACGGCCGCTCGGGTCGATGTGCGCGAGCAGCGGCAGGTCCCACTCACGGGTGCGCACATTGAAATAACCGGTGCCCGATGCGTCTCCGAATTCAGTGCAGCAGCGGCCGGTCAGCCAATAGTTGAGGTAGTCGTGGGGCAGCAGCACCTTGTCTATACGCTCAAACAGCTGCGGGTACTGTTCCTTGGTCCACAGCAGTTTGGACACGGTATAGCCCGGCGCAATGACCAGGCCAAGGCGTTGCAGGGAACCCTGCGCGCCGCCCAGGTAATCCAGCAAGCGCTGGTTTTCAGGAGCCGATTCGGTGTCGCACCACAGTTTGGCCGGGCGCAGCACCTCACCTTGAGCATCGAGTAGCACCAGACCATGTTGCTGGCCCGATACGCCGATGCCGAGAATCTGCTGCCCCGACACGCCAGATTGTGCCAAGGCATCGCGGGTGGCCTGTTGCAGCGCATTCAGCCATTGCCCTACGTCCTGCTCGCGGCGGCCGTTATGGTCGCTGATCAGGCTATGCGAGGCCGAACCCTCGCCCAGCACAGTACCGCTTTCGGTATCGAGCACCAGCACCTTGGTGCCCTGGGTGCCGCAGTCAATTCCAAGAAACATGGGCGCACCTCAAAGGCGGTTGGCCAGAAGTTTTTCCAGCGTGCCACTGACGCCCAGCGTGCGCAGGTCATTGAGGTTCTGCTCGAACGCTGCGACAAACTCGGCTGATTTCGGAATGGCAACGCCAAATATTTCCTCAACCTGCAACAGCCGCTGGGTAATCAGCGCGTCGTCGGCCACCAGTGCCTGACAGAACTCGGCGCGCGGGTCTGGAATTTTGTAGGTCGTGCCGTTCTCGTCGACACCCTTCAGATACAGCGCCCACGCGGCAACGACCAGCGAGGCGCGTTCGAAATTACCCTGATCGACGATCAGACGATTGATCGTCGGAATAGTGAACTTGGGAAATTTGGACGAACCGTCCGAACAGACCCGTTCCAGCTGATCGGCGATCGCCTGGTTGGAAAAGCGCTTGATCAGTGTGTCTTTATAGCCTTCCAGGTCGATGCCCGGCACCGACGCCAGCTGCGGCGTGACGTCCAGGTCCATGTAAGCGCGGATGTAGCGCACGAACAGCGGGTCATTCATGGTTTCGTGGACAAAACGATAACCCTTGAGGAAGCCTAGATATGTCAGGGCAAGGTGGCTGCCGTTGAGCAGCTTGATCTTCATTTCCTCATAGGGCGTTACATCATCGGTGAACTGCACGCCGACCTTTTCCCAGGCCGGGCGACCGTTGACGAACTTGTCTTCCAGCACCCATTGCACGAACGGTTCGCAGACCACCGGCCAGGCGTCGTCGATGTGCTTTTCGTCTGCCAGCTTCAGCCGGTGAGCAGCGCTGGTCATGGGGGTGATGCGGTCGACCATCGCGTTGGGGAAGCTGACGTTGTCTTTGATCCAGTCATGCAGGTCGGCAGCGCGCAAGGTGGCAAATGCCAGCAGCGCCTTGCGAGTGACTGCGCCATTGTGCGGCAGGTTATCGCAGGACATCAGGGTAAAGGCTGGCGTACCTTCGGCACGGCGGCGCGCCAGTGCAGCGCAGAGGAAGCCGAATACCGTCTTTGGCTGGTCCGGGTTTGCCAGGTCATGCTGGATCTGTGGCAGATGCGCCATGAACTGGCCATTGCTGTCGTCGATGCAATAGCCGCCTTCGGTGATGGTCAGCGAGACGATGCGAATGTCCGGGCTGGCTAGCTTGTCGATCAACGCCTGAGTGCTGTCTTCGGCCAGCAGCATGCCGCTGATCGAGGCAATGACGCGGGTTTCGGTATCTGGCGTGTCGCCCAGTTCGTAGAGCGTGTACAGATAGTCCTGCTGCGCCAGTGCGTCACGTACGGCTTTGTCTTCAGGGCGCAGACCGACGCCGCATATACTCCATTCAAAGCCTTCGCCGCTGTTCATCAGTGCATCGGTGTAAAACGCCTGATGCGCCCGATGGAAGCCGCCAACGCCGATATGGGCAATGCCCTGGCGAGTGCTGTCGACGGTGTAGGCGGGCAGGGCAATGTCGGTGTCCAGTCGGGACAGATTGTTTTTGGTCAGTTTCATGAAGGGCTCTCCGGAACTCAGGCGGCGACAGTCTGCAAGGCTTTGGCAATCACCAGACCTTGATCGTCGAACAGGTGGCATTGGGCACTGTCCAGGTGCAGGTTCAGCGTCTCGCCGTATCGGCTGGCCAGGTCGCCACGAATACGCATGGTCAGCGCCTCGCCCGAGCGGGTGCGCACATGGCAATAGGTGTCGCTGCCGAGGCGTTCGCTGACATCGGCAATCACCTGCAACTGGCAATCTTCGCCTTGGGCAAGATTCAGGTGTTCCGGGCGAATGCCCAGCGTTATCGGCGCTCCGACACTCAGCCCTGCGCCGTTGACCGGCAGACTGATGCGCGTTCCTGCATCCAGCTCGACCTCACAGCCGGCGTTGTCCACTCGATTGATCTTGCCCTTGAGGAAGCCCATTTTCGGCGTGCCGAGAAAGCCTGCGACAAACAGATTGGCCGGGTGGTGATAAAGCTCCAGCGGCGAGCCGACCTGCTCGACCTTGCCGCCGTTGAGCACCACCACCTTGTCGGCCAGGGTCATTGCCTCAACCTGGTCGTGGGTCACATAGATCATCGTGGCCTGCAGCTCTTTGTGCAGGCGCGACAGCTCCAGGCGGGTTTGCACGCGCAACGCGGCGTCGAGGTTGGACAATGGTTCATCGAAGAGAAAAATCTTCGGATTGCGCACGATGGCCCGGCCAATCGCAACACGCTGTCGTTGTCCACCGGACAACTGCTTGGGTTTGCGTTCCAGCAACGGGCCGAGCTCCAGAATACGCGCGGCTTCATCGACCTTCTTCTTGATCTCGGCCTTGTCGCCACCCGCCAGGTCCAGCGCGAATGACAGGTTCTTGCCTACCGTCATGTGCGGGTAAAGCGCGTAGGTCTGGAACACCATCGCCAGATCGCGTTTGGCCGGCGTGACCTGGGTAATGTCGCGGCCATCGAGTTCGATGGTCCCCGAGGTGACCTCCTCAAGCCCGGCGATGAGCCGCAGCAGGGTGGATTTGCCACAGCCCGAAGGCCCGACAAAGACCACGAACTCGCGGTCATTCACGTCCAGATCGATACCCTTGATGATTTGATGACCATCAAAGCCTTTTTGCAGGTTGCGGATGCTCAGGTTAGCCATGTTGGATTCCTTCTTGTTCTTTGAGGCGGGCTATTTGACAGCGCCGAACGACAGGCCGCGAACCAGCTGCTTCTGACTGATCCAGCCGAAAATCAGGATGGGCGCACACGCCAGGGTCGAGACCGCCGACAGCTTGGCCCAGAACAGCCCTTCGGGGCTGGAGTAGGAGGCGATCAGTGCCGTCAACGGTGCCGCTGCGGACGAGGTCAGGTTCAGTGACCAGAACGCTTCGTTCCAGCACAGGATCAGCGATAGCAGTGCTGTAGAGGCCAGCCCGCCCTTGCAGATCGGCATCAGCACGCGAAAGATCTCCTGGCGGGTGCTGGCTCCGTCCAGCCGTGAGGCCTCGAGGATCTCACCGGGAATATCCTTGAAATAGGTGTAGATCATCCAGACCACGATCGGCAGGTTGATCAGCGTATAGATGATGATCAGCGCCAGCCGCGAATCCAGCAGGCCAAAGGTCTTGGCCAGCAGGTAGATCGGCATCAGCACGCCCACTGGCGGCAGCATCTTGGTCGAGAGCATCCACAGCAGGGTGCTTTTGGTGCGTTTGGTTTCGAAGAACGCCATGGAATACGCCGCAGGAATGGCGATCAGCATGGCCAGGGCGGTGGCGCTGAAGGAGATCAGCACCGAGTTCCAGGCAAAGTGGAAGTAATCGCTGCGCTCCTGAATGTGCAGGTAGTTTTCCAGTGTTGGGGTAAAGAACAATTGCGGCGGCGTCGCAAATGCGTCGATCTCGGTCTTGAAGCTGGTCAGCACCATCCAGAAGATCGGGAAGAACACCAGCGCAGCGATCAGCCAGGACAGGCTCCCGAGTAGCAGGCTTTGCAGGCGGCGTGATTGTTTGAGGGTCATCATGGCAAGGTCCTCATGACTTGTCGGTGAGGTTTTTGCCGATCATCCGGATCAGGATGATCGCCGCGATGTTGGCGATTACTACGGCGATCAGTCCGCCCGCCGAGGCCATACCCACGTCGAACTGCAGCAGCGCCTGGATGTAGATCAGGTATGCCAGGTTGGTCGAGGCAAAACCGGGGCCGCCATTGGTGGTGGTGAATATTTCAGCGAACACCGAGAGCAGGAAGATCGTCTCGATCATGACCACCACGGCAATCGGCCGTGCCAGGTGCGGCAGGGTCAGGTGCCAGAAGATCGCGATGGGGCCGGCTCCATCCAGACGCGCCGCCTCTTTCTGTTCCTGATCCAGCGACTGCATGGCGGTCATCAGGATCAGAATCGCGAACGGCAGCCATTGCCAGGACACGATGATGATGATCGACAGCATCGGGTAATGGGCAAACCAGTCGATGGGCTGCGCACCGAAGAACTTCCACACCGCCGCGAGTACGCCGGACACCGGATGGAAAATCAGGTTTTTCCAGATCAGCGCGCTGACCGTGGGCATGATGAAGAAGGGCGAGATCAGCAGAACGCGGACGATGCCGCGGCCGAAAAACTCACTGGCTTCGAGCAGCGCCGAGATCAGCACGCCGAGGATTACACTGATCGCCAGCACGCTGCCGACCAGCAGCAAGGTGTTACCGGCACCGGGCAGAAAGCCGCTGTCGGTGACGAAATACTGGAAGTTCTCCAGCCCGACGAACTCGTTTTCGCCGGGGGAGAGCAGGTTGTAGCGGATCAGCGAGAAATAAATGGTCATGCCCAGCGGCACGATCATCCACACCAGCAGAAGCGCCACTGAAGGACTGACCAGAAACCAGCCCGGCTTGAATCGACGGCTTTTGAGCGGTTGCTGTTCGCCGGACAGGTCCGTGCGTTCAGGGGAGGCTGAGGTATTCATGGAGAGCTCCGAACCGGATTGCACCAGAGTTGTTGCGCAGTTGAGCGGCAGGGCGAAAGCATCGGCTTTCGCCCTGGTGCGTGACGGTTACTTTTTCGGGTAACCCGCTCGTTTCATGTCACGTGCAGTCGCTGTTTGCGCATTCTGCAAGGCTTGATCCACAGTGGACTGGCCTATAAGTGCTGCGGAGAACTGCTGGCCGACGCTGGTACCGATGGCCTGAAACTCAGGAATGGTGACCAATTGAATACCTACGTAAGGCACTGTTTTGAGCGATGGCGATTTGGGATCGGCCTTCTTCAGCGACTCAAGCGTAATATTGGCGAATGGTGCGGCTTTCTTGTACTCATCGGTGTAGGTCGAGGCACGGGTGCCTGGCGGCACGTTGGACACACCGTCGGTATCGGCAACCAGTTTGGCGTACTCTTTCGAGGTGGCCCACTGGGTGAACTCGGCAGCATCCTTGGTGTTCTTGGCGCTGGTCGGGATCGCCAGCGACCACGAATACAGCCACGACGAGCCCTTGTCGGTTACTTCATGCGGGGCGTAGGTGAAGCCGACGCTGTCGGCCACTTTGCTCTGCTTCTTGTCGGTCACGAACGAACCGGCAACGCTGGCGTCGACCCAGATGGCGCACTTGCCGCTATTGAACAGCGCAAGGTTTTCGTTGAAGCCATTGCTGGAGGCACCCGGAGGGCCGGACTGCTTCATGGTGTTGACGTAGAAATTCAGCGCATTCTTCCACTCTGGCTGATCGAACTGTGGCGTCCACTGCTCATCGAACCAGCTTGCACCATAAGCGTTGGCCAGCGTGGTGATCAGCGCCATGTTTTCGCCCCAGCCAGCCTTGCCACGCAAGCAGATGCCGTACTGTTCCTTGGACTTGTCAGTCAGTTTGCCAGCGAATTCGGCAATCTGTGTCCAGGTAGGGCGCTCGGGCATGGTAAGGCCGGCGGCCTTGAAGAGGTCGGTGCGGTAGTAAGTGATCGAAGCTTCAGCATAGAACGGCAGGGCGAACAGTTTGCCATCCGCCGACAGGCCTTCACGCACCGAGGGGAAGACATCGTCCAGTTCATAACTGGCAGGCAGGTCTTTCATTTCCTGCAGCCAGCCTTTCTTGCCCCAGAGTGAGGCTTCGTACATGCCGATGGTCAGCACATCGAACTGGCCGCCCTTGGTGGCGATGTCGGTGGTCAGTCGTTGGCGCAGGACGTTCTCTTCCAGCACGACCCAGTTGAGCTTGATGTCGGGGTGCTTTTCTTCGAAGGTCTTGGAGAGGCGCTGCATGCGAATCATGTCGCTGTTGTTGACCGTGGCAATGGTCACGGTGCCTGCCGTGGCGCTGCCACTGAAGACGAAACAGGTGCTGAGCACGGAACTGGCGAGCAGAAGTTTTGCTGAGTTCTTCATTGATCACTCCTCTTCCACGCCCAGTGAGCAGTAGAAGGATGGTTATTGTTTTTTTCTCTTCCGGAGGTCAGGAAGATGTGGATTGATTACACCGGCGTTCGGTCGGAAAGACAAATCCTGCGCCGCACTCTGACTGATACTTTTTTGCACTGATGCACGAAAGGCCGATAGAGCCGAATCGCCCATAGGCTGGCTTCGCCGCAACTGCAGCGTAGACGATAGGCGCAAGGGCAGGGTGAATCAGTACAGGTTTTGTTCGGTCAGGCGCTGCACGGCCAGGCGGCGATAATGCGAGGGCGTCATGCCCTTGAGTTGCTGGAAGCGCCGATTGAAGTTGGAGATATTGTTGAACCCGGATTCAAAGCACACATCAGTGACCGGTTTGTCGCCATCAGCCAGCAATTCGCACGACTTGCTGATGCGCAGTCGATTGACGAACTCTACAAAGCATCGCCCCGTGGCCTGCTTGAACACTCTGGAAAAATAGGTTGGCTTCATGCCCAGATACTCGGCCACTTCCTCCAGCGGCAGCTCCCGGCCATAGTGGGCAAAGATGTAATCCACCGCCCGGTTGGTGCGATCGACGCTGTGCTCGTCAGTCGTATGGGCGACCGCAGTGCCAGAGAGCAACTGATAGTCGTCGCTGGCTGCCAGCAACTCGAGAAGAATGAAGAAATGACCCAGGCGGGTGATGCCCCGTGAGTCGGCAATCTTCTGCATCAGCTTCATGGCCTGACGAATCGTACGTTTGCAGCGAAATTCGATGCCGTAGCGGGCGCGTTCCAGTAATGGCGTCAGGGTTTTTAGTTCGGCAAACACCTGATTGCCACTTTCCAGCAGTTCATCGGTGAAGTTGACCAGCATGTCGCGTTTGGCCACAACTTCACCCTCATCGATCTGGCTGATCCAGTTATGCGGCAGATTGGGGCCGGTCAGAAACAGGCTGGCAGGGTTGAAATTGCCGATGTAATCGCCGACAAATACCTTGCCTGAGCTGGCCACAATCAAATGCAGCTCGTATTCCTTGTGAAAGTGCCAGCGCACCAGCGGACAGGGGAATCCGTGCTCGCGATAAATGATCGACAGCCCGTTGTGGTCGTCCATCAATTCGTAGGAAGGGT
This sequence comes from Pseudomonas amygdali, assembly GCF_002699855.1. GTDB lineage: Bacteria > Pseudomonadota > Gammaproteobacteria > Pseudomonadales > Pseudomonadaceae > Aquipseudomonas > Aquipseudomonas amygdali. The sequence continues at coordinate 16,863 of NZ_LKBW01000299.1, forward strand.
CGGCGATTCTTGTTGTTTTACTCATGGCTATGTCGTGTTCAGCAGTTGCCAGAACGATAATGTGCCTGATTTTCAGCTTCAATGCCCGGTCGCTGACAAAAATCACCTACGATCACGCGTCTCACATGATTTGCCACAGTGGAGTGGTTATCCGATGAAACAGATCCTGCTGATCGGCATGGGGGCCGGTGATCCCGAGCAGATTACCTTGCAGGCCATTGCCGCGCTGAACCGTGCCGACGTGATCTTCATCCTCGACAAGGGCTATGTCGACGATGAGCTGCTGCGCCTGCGCAAAGCGCTTTGCCAGCGCCATATCACTCATCAGGGCTACCGTTTGGTACAGGTTCAGGACCCACGGCGCGAAGGCGACCCTGACGTCTACGAGCGGGGTATCGAGAGTTGGCACGAGCAGCGCGCTGCATTGTTCGAACGGCTGTTGACCGATGAGCTTGGCGCAGATCAGGTTGGTGCATTTCTGGTCTGGGGCGATCCGTCACTGTATGACAGCACCATGCGCATCCTTGACCGCGTATTGGCGCGCGGCAGGGAAACATTCGAATATCAGGTGATTCCCGGCATCACCAGTGTCCAGAGCCTGGTGGCGCAACACCGGATACCGCTCAATCGTATTGGTGAGTCGATTCACATCACCACAGGGCGACGCCTGGCGGCGGCAGCGCTTGAGCAACACAGCAATGTCGTGGTGATGCTGGATGCACAGTGCACATTCGAGCGTTACGTCGGGCACGGGCTGGATATCTATTGGGGCGCTTATCTGGGCACCGCGGACGAGATACTGGTGTCTGGCAGGCTCGATGACGTGTGTGAGCAGATCAAGCTGTTGCGCGCCGAAGCGCGCGACCGCAGGGGGTGGATCATGGATACCTATCTGCTGCGCAAACCAGCTTAGACCGTATCTTCAGCCTTGTTACGGTTCTTGGCTTCGATCCACTGCGCCATGTACTTGGTGCTCTTGTGGTGATGATGGCGAAGCATGGCGCCGGTGAAGTTCGCCAGACGATGCTCGGGCAACTGGTTACGAAGGGTCTGAATGCGCTCGATCAGGCTCGCACAGTGTTGCCGATGCTGGTAACGCGCCTGCAGCAACGCCAGCCCGGCGTTTTGCGCCTCTAGCCAGCGGGTCTGGTCTTGATAGAGTCTGACCGCAGCATCAGCGATGTCTTTCGGGTTATCGGCGATGACGCCAGGCCACTGCAGCCCGCCGCTCATGGCTTCTGCGCCGATCACAGTGGTGATTGACGGAGTGCCGCAGAGCATGGCATCCATCAATTTGCCCTTGATGCCGGCACCGAAACGCAACGGCGCAAGACAAATGCGTGCTGATGACATGACCTGCAACGCATCTTCAGCCCAGTGCTTCACATGAAACCCTTGAGCGCCATTGTGCAGCGCTGTTGCCTTGGGTGGCGTGTAGGCACCGTAAATATGCAGCTGCGCTTCAGGCAATTGCTGACGGATCAGCGGCCAGAGTGCGGTTTTCATCCATAGCACCGCATCCCAGTTGGGGGCGTGACGGAAATTACCTATGCTGAGGAAGTGCGCGCGTTCTGCAAAAGGCCGAACGCTGTCGGGAACGCCGTCAATCATTAGCGGACACCAGTGCAGCAGCGAGGCGGGCAGCCCAAACGAACCGGTCAGTAATGCCATTTCAACGTCGGATGTCATCAGGTTCAGGTCGCAGCGATACAACGATGCGACCTCGCGCTGCGCCAGCTCACTGGAGGCGATCTGCTTGAAAAGCCCCGGCGTTGAAGTGTCGCAAATATCGCTCGGATCACCCGCGGAATCGCTGTTCAGCGAGTCCTTCAACATCTGATGGCGTGCATGGCGCAGGCTTTGAAAATCCGACGTTTCCAGAATGCGCAGGGCGTCGGGGCATTGTTGCTCGACGCGCCAGCCGAACTGCTCTTCGATCATGAACTGATCAAAAACAACGATATCGGGCTGCAATTTGCTGACAAACAGGTCAAAACTGCTGTCATTGAGCGCGATTCGTACTTCCTCGATGCCCAGGCTGACCAGATCGGCCCTATGTTCACCTTCAGTGGCAGGGCTGGCAAAGGTAATCTGCCAGTTCTGCTCGAGGAAGCATTGGATCAGTTGCATCATGTGCCCGCTGGCAGCCGAAGAGCGTGGCTCGGGCCATACGTAGCCGATGATCAATACACGTGTGGTGGCGTGCGTGTCGGTGTGACTGAAAGCAGCTTTGATGTCAGTCAAGGATGCTTTTTACCTTGTCACGCAACTGGTCGATTGAAAAAGGCTTGCCGATCGAATGCATGCCTGGCGGCACATCGATGTTCTCGGAGTAACCGCTGGCGAACAGTACCGGCAATTGAGGCCGCAGTTCGATGACCTTTTTAGCCAACGCGGTGCCCTTCATGTCGGGCAACCCCTGATCAGTCATCAACAGGTCGATGTGCCTGGTATCGTCAACAACGAAAGTCAGGGCTGAAGTGGCGTCCTCGGCTTCCAGTACCTTGTATTCCAGCTCTTCGAGCACGTCGACAATCAGCATGCGCACAATGGCGTCGTCTTCGACCACGAGAATGGTGCGGGCTGTGTCCGGCATTGTTGACTCCTTAAACCTGAAAAATGGTGATAGCGCAGACAGCATGGAATGCGATGCTTCCTTATTCCGGCAGCTCAGAGTAACCGAGCGCCGTCCTGTCCACTGTTGATACTGTCCCTGTATCAGTAAATAAAAACCGGGTGGAAGTTCAATCGGCGCACAAATACGGTGAATTGTGAGGGTGATTGATGGCTTTACGTAATGAACGCGATATGTGCGTGAGCTTATCACCGATTTATGTGTGAAATTTCAATCCTCTATGTCAGAAATAAGAGTGTTTTTCGTGGGTTTACGGCAAACTCTACGGTTTTGATCCACTCGTCAGGGATATTTCATGAATCGGACGTCTGTTGTCGATGAGCAACGCTTTCGAAAACTGCTGGGGCGTAACGTCGGCTTGCCATTGGGTGTGGGGGTACTGAGCGCCGTTTTCTTCATTTTGCTGATCAGTTATCTGCTCACGGCCATACAGTGGGTCGAGCATACTGACCGGGTGATCAATAACACCAACCGTTCGATGAAACTGTCGATAGACATGGAAACCGGCATGCGCGGTTTTCTGCTGACCGGCGATCAACACTTTCTCGACCCCTATGAAATCGCCAAACCGTTGCTGGTTGCCGAGCTGGACGGACTCAAGAGTCTGGTCGAAGACAACCCGACGCAACAGGACCGGTTCAGGCGTCTGTCCACGATGCAGCAGGAGTGGAATGCGTTTGCTCAGGAGATGATCAATCTGCGGCGCAACAACGGCGACTATCAAACTGCTGTGCTGGCCGGACGTGGCAAGCGAATTACTGATCAGATCCGCACCGAGTACGATCAGGCTGTCGAAATGGAACAGCAACTTCGGTTGACCCGTAACGCAGAGGTCACGCGCAGTACCATTCTTTCCGTCTGCCTGTATCTGATATTCGTGGTGATTGTCAGCGCTATCCTGGCGTATATCGGACGACGTGATTTGCTGTCGCTTTCGGCCACCTACAGCGAAAACCTCAGGCAGCAGGAAATCAATGCCGAGCGTCTGCAAAAAGTCGCCTGGTTGCGCAACGGTCAGAGCGAACTGGCCGAACAGGTACTGGGTCAGTTGACACTCAATATGCTGGGTCGAAACATCCTTCAGTTTCTGACTCATTATCTGGGCGCGTCGGTGGCGGCGGTCTATATTCGCCAGGATCACGGCGGCTTGACGCGTGCTGCTTCCTACGGTTTCTCTCGCGAACAGGAGCAGCAGGATCAGACCATTCACAGCGATGAAGGCATTGTGGGGCAGGCCGCACAACAGGACCGGATCATCACGCTGGATGAACTGCCCGAAAACTACTTCAAAGTGGCTTCCGGTCTGGGTGAAGGCTCGCCGCGCAGCATAGTGGCAGTGCCTACCAGCAATGACGATCAGGTCAACGGGGTGATCGAGTTGGGCTTTCTGCGCCCGCTTACCGAGCAGGATCTAGAGTTTCTTGAGCTGATCGCGGACAACATTGGCACTTCGATTGAAGCGGCCCGTTATCGCCAGCGTCTGCAAGAGGTGCTGGCCGAGACCCAGCAACTCAACGAAGAATTGCAGGTGCAGCAGGAAGAATTACGCACGGCCAACGAAGAGCTGGAAGAGCAGTCGCGTATTCTCAAGGAGTCTCAGGCACACCTGGAAACTCAGCAGGCCGAGCTGGAACAGACCAACGAGCAGCTGGCCGATCAGAGTCAGGCACTGGCCGATCAGCGTGATGCGCTGGACCGCAACAACGAGGAACTGAGCATCGCTCAGGCCGAGTTGCAGGCGCGTGCGGACGAGCTGCAGCGCGCCAGCAAGTACAAGTCCGAGTTCCTTGCCAACATGTCCCATGAGCTGCGCACGCCGCTCAACAGTTCGTTGATCCTGGCCAAGCTGCTGGCCGAAAATCCGGGCGAAAATCTGACCGCCGAACAGGTCAAGTTTGCCGAGTCGATCTATTCGGCGGGTAATGACCTGTTGAACCTGATCAACGACATTCTGGATATTTCCAAGGTTGAAGCCGGCAAGCTCGAAATGCGCCCGGAAAACAGCAGCGTATCTCGCCTTGTCGAAGGCCTGCGCAGCATGTTCCAGCCGCTTGCCGCCGAGAAAAAGCTGGCGTTCACGGTCGACATACAGGCAGGCGCGCCGACCATGCTGTTCACGGACCGCCAGCGTCTTGAACAGATTCTCAAGAACCTGCTGTCCAACGCGATCAAATTCACCGAAGCGGGCGCCGTCAGCATGGTCGTTTCGCGCCAGCCGGGTGCAGGCATCGTGTTTATCGTGCGCGACTCGGGCATCGGCATCGCCGAGGAGCATCAGCAGGGTATATTCGAGGCATTCCGTCAGGCAGATGGCACCACCAACCGGCGTTATGGCGGTACCGGGCTGGGGTTGTCGATCTCCCGCGATCTGGCGGCATTGCTGGGCGGATCCATCAGTGTGACCAGCGCGCCAGGGCAGGGCAGTATTTTCAGCCTGGTGTTGCCGGAAAGCTATGTCGAGCAAGGCCCTCAAGAGCCAGGCAATGAGTCTGCGGTCATGCTTGCGCCTCCCGCGCCTTCATTGCCGGTTCCTGCCGCGCCGGTCATCCAGCAGTCGGCCCCGGCCCCGGTGCCGGTGGAAACACCTGTAGCCGTGTTTGCCGATGATCGTGACAAGGCACCGTTTCAGCGGCGCTGCATTCTGGTCATCGAAGATGAAGTGCGCTTCGCTCAGATCCTCTTCGATCTGGCCCATGAGCTGGGCTATGACTGTCTGGTCGCGCATGCTGCGGATGAAGGGTTCAACCTGGCGTCACGCTACACGCCGGACGCGATCCTGCTGGACATGCGCCTGCCGGATCACTCGGGCCTGACCGTGCTTCAGCGTCTCAAGGAGCTGGCACCTACCCGACACATTCCGGTGCATGTAATTTCGGTCGAGGATCGCCAGGAAGCTGCGCTGCACATGGGCGCCATTGGCTACGCCGTCAAGCCGACCACCCGCGAAGAGCTCAAGGATGTATTTGCCAAGCTGGAGGCCAAACTGACCCAGAAGGTCAAACGCATCCTGCTGGTCGAAGACGATGCGCTGCAACGTGACAGCATTGCTCGCCTTATCGGCGACGATGATATTGAAATCACTGCGGTGGGTTTTGCCCAGGAGGCATTGGACCTGCTGCGCGAGAATGTCTACGACTGCATGATCATCGACTTGAAACTGCCGGACATGCTCGGCAATGAGCTGCTCAAGCGCATGTCCACTGAAGACATCTGCGCCTTTCCGCCGGTGATTGTCTATACCGGGCGCAACATGACCCGTGATGAAGAAGCCGAGCTGATGAAATATTCGCGCTCTATCATCATCAAGGGCGCACGCTCGCCTGAACGCCTGCTGGACGAGGTCACGCTGTTCCTGCACAAGGTCGAGTCGCAACTGTCCAACGAGCGACAAAAGATGCTCAAGACCGCGCGCAGCCGTGACAAGGTCTTTGAAGCGCGCAAAATCCTTGTGGTCGATGACGACGTGCGTAACATCTTCGCCCTGACCAGCGCCCTAGAGCACAAGGGGGCAGTGGTGGAAATTGCCCGCAATGGTCTTGAAGCGATTGCAAAGCTCAATGAGGTCGAAGACATCGATCTGGTCCTGATGGACGTGATGATGCCTGAAATGGACGGTTACGAAGCCACCATCGAGATCCGCAAAGACCCGCGCTGGCGCAAGCTGCCGATCATCGCCGTTACTGCCAAGGCCATGAAAGATGATCAGGAGCGTTGTCTGCAGGCAGGTTCCAACGATTACCTGGCCAAGCCCATTGACCTGGATCGACTGTTTTCACTGATTCGCGTCTGGCTGCCGAAGATGGAGCGCATTTGAATGAGGGGTCACTGGCCGTGCTTTCCGGGGCGCAAAAACGGATGGCATCATGCACCTTGATCGAAGCATAGAGATCGAGCTGCGCCTGCTGATAGAGGCTATCTACCTCCAGTACAGCTACGATTTCCGCGACTATTCCGGTGCGTCGATCAAGCGCCGCGTGATCCATGCGTTGCGTCAGTTCGATTGCGCGACCATCTCGGCCCTGCAGGAGCGTGTGCTTCATGACCCGGCAGCATTCATGCAGCTGCTGCAGATTCTCACCATCCCGGTGAGTGAGATGTTCCGTGACCCCTCGCACTTTTTGGCGATCCGCAACGAGGTCGTGCCGGTGCTACGCACTTATCCGTCGATCAAGGTGTGGATTGCCGGTTGCAGTACGGGTGAGGAGGTTTATTCAACGGCTATTCTATTGCGCGAAGAGGGGCTGCTGGAGCGGACCATCATTTATGCGACCGATATCAATCCCAGCTCTTTGGAGAAGGCCAAGCAGGGCATCTTTTCCATGGATAACCTGCGCACCTATACGGAGAACTACCGTAACTCGGGAGGGCAGCGCAATTTCGCCGATTACTACACGTCTGCCTACGATTACGCGATCTTCGACAAGACACTGTGCGAGAACGTCACTTTTGCCGATCACAGTCTGGCCACAGATAGTGTATTCTCCGAAACGCAATTTATTTCCTGTCGTAACGTACTGATTTACTTCAACAAAAAACTTCAGGATCGAGCTTTCGGGTTGTTTCATGACTCGCTGTGTCATCGCGGCTTTCTGGCGCTGGGCAGTAAGGAAACCCTGGATTTCTCTGCCTACGGCGGGGCGTTCGAGACGCTGGTGAAACCCGAGCGGATCTACCGGAAATTATGAGAACCACCTTTGACGATGACCTGTCCTGCGGCCCGTTGCCCGTGGTCGATGCTATTGTCGTAGGCGCGTCAGCGGGTGGTGTAGAGGCCCTGCTGAAAATATTCAGAAACCTGCGGCCGGGTTTAAGTCTGCCTATATTGATGGTGTTGCATTTGCCGGATGACCGGCGCAGCCAGTTGGCCCATGTATTCCAGAATCGCTTGGCGATCCCGGTCAAGGAAGCCGATGACAAGGAAGATATCGTGCCGGGGACTTTGTACGTTGCGCCAGCGGGTTACCACGTCTCGGTGGAGTCTGACTTTTCACTGTCATTGAGTCAGGAAGACAGGGTGTTTTACTCAAGGCCCAGTATCGACATTTTGTTCGGTTCGGCCGCGGATGCCTACGGCCCGCGACTGGCTGGCGTATTGCTGACTGGTGCCAATAATGACGGCGCACAAGGTTTGCTGCAGATCAAGAAGTATGGTGGTTTCACGGTGATTCAAGACCCCTCGCAGGCCCAGGCGTCGACCATGCCCGAGGCGGGCCTGGCGTTGCACTCGCCGGATTACCTTCTTTCCCTGAACGATATTGGCCGCTTGCTGGTCGAGTTGGAACGAACCGCATGTTAAGTGAAATTCAGGCAAAACTGCTCATCGTCGATGATTTGCCGGAAAACCTGCTGGCCCTCGAGGCGCTGATCAAGCGCGGTGATCGACTCGTCTACAAGGCACTCTCGGCGGACGAAGCGTTGTCACTGCTGTTGCAGCACGAGTTCGCGCTGGCCATCCTCGACGTCCAGATGCCTGGAATGAACGGGTTCGAGCTGGCCGAGATGATGCGCAGCACCGAGAAGACCAAGAGCATACCGATCGTTTTCGTCAGCGCTGCCGGTCGCGAGCTCAATTATGCCTTCAAGGGCTATGAAAGTGGTGCCGTGGACTTCCTGCACAAGCCGCTGGATATCCATGCGGTAAAGAGCAAGGTCAATGTTTTCGTTGATCTGTATCGGCAGCGCAAGGCCATGAAACTACAGGTCGAAGAGCTGGAGCGCAGTCGCCAGGAGCAGGAAGCCTTGCTCAAGCGTCTGCAGTCGACCCAGGGCGAACTGGAACACGCGATCCGTATGCGTGATGACTTCATGTCCATCGTTTCCCACGAGGTGCGTACGCCGCTCAACGGTCTGATTCTGGAGACCCAGCTGCGCAAACTTCACCTGGCCAAAGACAACGCTTCAGCGTTCACCATGGAAAAGCTGCGGGCAATGGTCGACCGTGACGAGCGGCAGATTCAGAGCCTTATCCGCCTGATAGAAGACATGCTTGATGTCTCCAGAATTCGTACCGGCAAGCTGTCTATCAGGCCGAGCCCGTTTGACTTGAGCGAACTGGTCTGTCAGTTGCTGGAAAGCTTTGCCGCACAGATTGCCGCCGCCGATTCGACGGTCACCCGGTTTGCCGAAGAGCCCGTGATCGGCGTCTGGGATGAGTTCCGTATCGAGCAAGTGGTTGCCAACCTGTTGACCAATGCGCTGCGCTACGGTGCGCGCAAACCGATTGAAGTGCATGTGTACAGCAGGGAGGGCGAAGCCTTCATTGAGGTTCGGGATCAAGGCATCGGTATTACTGCTGAAAACCAGAAGCGCATCTTTCAGCAATTCGAGCGAGTATCGAGCAATCACGCTGTTGCCGGGCTTGGCCTGGGGTTGTTCATTTCCGATCAGATCGTCATGGCTCACGGCGGTCGTATCGAGGGGGAGAGCGAAGAAGGCAAGGGTTCCGTCTTTCGTATCTGCCTGCCTTTATAGATGACAGCTGCTGTCGATACAGGTGACAGCCGTTGGCGATGTAGATGATAGCCACTGGCAATCAAGTTTAATCACACATCGGCGCAACCTCCCATGCATGCCGTGGTCGTAATGGCAGCTATTTATAAGATCAAAGGCAGTTCAATGAGCGCTGATGCAGAAAACGTCGTATTAATCGTCGAAGACGAACCCCTGATCCTGATGCTTCTGGCCGATTATCTGTCTGGTGAGGGTTATCGAGTCCTGAAAGCCGAGAATGGTGAGCAGGCTTTCGAGATTCTGGCGACCAAACCCCACCTTGACCTGATGATCACCGATTATCGATTGCCGGGTGGTGTCTCGGGTGTACAGATTGCCGAGCCTGCGGTGATGCTTCGACCGGAGTTGAAAGTGATCTTCATCAGCGGCTATCCGGCGGAAATACTCGATTCAGGCAGCCCGATTGCGCTGAAGGCACCCATTCTCGCCAAACCGTTCACCATGGAAACGCTGCATTCGCGTATTCAGGAACTGCTGGCCTGAAGACGCGCTTTAACCGTCGAGTGAGCAGGCCGTCTTACAGGCCGGAGTCATGCAAAGCCTGAGCGTTTCTCAGGCTTCTATCATTTCCCGCACTTTCGAGGTCAGGTGGTCGAACGCAAAGGGTTTGGTAATCAGTTGCATACCGTTCTCCAGAAAGCCTCCGCGGACGGCGGCATGCTCTGCGTAACCGGTGATAAACAACACTTTGAGTTCCGGTCGCAGCTGCCTGGCGATTTCTGCAAGCTGCCGGCCATTCATGCCCGGCAGCCCTACATCGCTGATCAGCAAATCAATACGCTGGCCTGATTCCAGTATCGGCACGGCGTCCAGTGCTTCGCCGGCCTCGATGAAGGTGTAACCCAATTCGCTGAGTACCTCACTGACCAGCGTCCGAACAGCCGGGTCGTCTTCGACGATCAGCACGGTTTCGCCATTTTCGGCGTAAACGGCATTGCTCTGGAAACTCTGCTCGGCTTCATCTGCAAGCCCCTTAAAGCGCGGCAGTAACAGCTGTACGGTAGTGCCTCGGCCTACTTCACTCTTGATTGAAACATGACCATGCGACTGTTTGCTGAAACCATAGATCATTGAAAGACCCAAACCGGTGCCCTGACCGATAGGCTTTGTGGTAAAGAACGGGTCAAACGCACGGCTGATCACTGTTTCCGGCATGCCGCAGCCATTGTCACTGACGCTCAGCACCACGTAATCACCGGGCAGCAGGTTCTCATGGGCATTGGTAAACGATCTGTCCAGCTGCTGATTGAAGGTTTCGACCACCAGCGTGCCGCCGTCGGGCATTGCATCGCGTGCGTTGAGCACCAGGTTGAGCAGGGCGCTCTCCAGCTGGTTAGGGTCCGCTTCTGCAGTCCACAGATCGCTGGCCATGCGCAATTGCAAATGAATGCTCTCGTTGACACTGCGCTGCAACAGTTCGTCCATGGCATTGACCAGATGGTTCATCTCCACCGGCTTTGAGTCCAGTGACTGGCGCCGCGAGAATGCCAGCAAGCGATGGGTAAGTGCTGCGGCGCGATTCGCCGAGGTCACACCCAGGTCGATCAGGCTGTTGAGGTCCTCTATGTTGCCGCGCGCCAGGCGTCTTCTTATCAATTCCAGGCTGCCGATGATCCCGGTCAGCATGTTGTTGAAGTCATGCGCAATACCGCCGGTCAATTGGCCGACTGCTTCCATTTTCTGTGACTGACGAAGAATGTCTTCCTTATGGCGTAACTGCGAGGTGCGTTCTTCAACCTGTTGCTCGAGTGTTTCATTGAGGCGTCGCAATTGCGACTCGGCTTGCTTGCGTTCGGTGATGTCAGAGGTCACGCCTGCCAGAGAACTGACCAGACCGTTCTTGCCGCAAATGGCGCGGGCGCGCACATCCACCCAACTGAGTGAGCCATCCGGCCAGACGTTGCGGTATTCGATGATCAGATCAACACCGGTGTCCAGGCTGCGCTGAAGCGCCGACTGCATTCTGGGCTGATCTTCGAAATACACAGCGGCGAGCCAGTCGTCGTAATTGAACGTGTCCTGTTCGTTGCGGCCATAGTGACTTTTAGTAATATCCGAACAAGTCAGTTTGAGGTATTCCGCTTCCAGCAACCAGGAGCCCAGCCTGCCGGCCTTGAGCGCATTCTGCAGACGGCCTTCACTTTCGTGCAGGTCCTCCATGCGCGCTCGTGCTTCATACTGGCGTCTGCGCCCGCGCACGGCCGTGACGACCAGGCTGACCAGAGTCGCAGGATGGAAGGGGCGTTCGAGAAAGGTCACATTGCCCAGTAGATTACCCATCCGTGCAGACGGATTGTGATCCGGACCGCCATGATGAGTCATCAGGACGATCGGCAGATCCGACCACGCTGGCTGGCGACTGATGAGGTCCAGCAGCGGTTTAATGTCACTATTGCGCAACGCCTCATCGGCGATGATTGCCAGGCCAGCGCCCGAGCTCAACTCTTTGACCAGTTCGAACAAGTCATGGGCCACCGTTGCCAGGTAGCCGGCTTCATCGAGGATCCGCATAGCGATCTGACTGTCTCGACCTCTGGGCGCCAGAATGATTGCGCGCTCCGACAACAGTCCTGGAATACTCACAGGTCGTCATCCTCAAGCAGCGGTTTCTTGTCGCCAAAGTATGACGGCACCCCGCGCAGTACGCCTTGGAAGGCTTCAAGCGGCTTACCGATCTTCAGACCGTTGGCACTGATGCGGTATTCACGAATAGTGGACTCGTGAGTGCCCGTGCGCTTCTTGATGATGGATATCGCGCGACGCACCTGACCCAAAGCTTCGAAATAACGCAACAGAATAACGCTGTCGGCAAGGTAGGTAATGTCGACCGGTGAGCGCATGTCACCGACCAGCCCGTGTTGTGCAACGGTCATGAAGGTCGATGCGCCCTGGCGATTGAGGTAGAGCAGAAGCTCGTGCATGTGCAAAACCAGTGCGCTCTCTTCCGGCATTGCCGCCTGATAACCGTTGATGCTGTCGATGATCACGGTCTTTATCTGCTTGCGGTCCACTGCGCGCCTTACGCGGTGCGCAAATTCGCCAGGAGAAAGCTCAGCCGCGTCGATCTGCTCGACCACCAGATTGCCGGTTTCCTGAAGCGCCCGCAGGTCAATCCCGAGCTTGAGCATGCGTTCGAACAGCAGGCCCATTTCTTCATCGAATACGAACAGCCCCACGCGCTCGCCACGTGCCACTGCCTGTGCCGCGAAAACCAGTGAAATGAGCGATTTACCGGTCCCGGCAGGGCCCAGAATCAGCGTGCTGGAGCCGCTTTCTATGCCGCCGCCCAGCAGGTCGTCCAGTTCTGTGATGCCGCTGCTGACCTGAGTACGGGCGTAATTGGAGCGGTGTTCGGCCGCTACCAGGCGTGGGAATACATGGATGCCGTTCTCGGCGATGGTGAAGTCGTGGAAACCGCCGCGGTATTTCTGGCCGCGGTATTTGACGATCTTCAACCGTCTACGCTCGGCACCGTAGGTGGGTGTCAGCGCTTCAAGACGGATAACCCCGTGGGCCACACTGTGTACGGTTTTATCCAGCGCTTCGGTGGTCAGGTCATCGAGCAGCAATACCGTCGCGTTATAACGCGTGAAGTAATGTTTGATGGCCAGAATCTGGCGTCTGTAGCGCAATGAACTTTGCGCCAGAAGACGAATTTCCGAGAGGCTGTCGATCACCACGCGAGAGGGTTTGACCCGCTCCACCACCTCGAATATCTGCCGCGTCGCTTCGCCCAGCTCCAGATCCGAGGAGTACAGCAGGCTTTGATGATGATCCGCATCAAGCAAGCTTTCAGGCGGCGTCAGCTCGAAAATATTGATCTGCTCGTCAAGCTCCCAGCCGTGTGAGGCAGCACCCGAGCGTAGCTCGCTTTCAGTCTCGGAAAGGGTGATGTACAGCGATATTTCACCCGCTGCTGCGCCTGCCTTCAGGAACTGCAGTGCCACGGTTGTCTTGCCGGTTCCGGGTTCTCCTTCAAGGAGAAAAACATGACTGCGTGAAAGACCACCCGCAAGGATGTCATCCAGACCTTCAATCCCGGTTGCCGCTTTTGACGTATTCAAGTATCGCCCTCTAATAACCCATATAGGTTTTGCTATCACTGATTACTGGACCTCCCGGCATTCTGACCGTTCACACTATTTAACGGTAGCGGGTACAGCGAATATATAAACGCGGCTGGCGGTCGGTCCGGCAAATGTTACTTAAGCCCGGTTACGATGATTGCGTCGCTGCTGTTATAGTCCAGCGCCTGAATACTCAACATGCCCTGAGGATCACGTCGTGACCGATTATCAAAGTTTCCGGGTCGAGCTGGCTGACAGCATTGCTCACGTACAGATCAACCGGCCTGAAAAGCTCAACGCAATGAACGAGGCGTTCTGGACTGAAATAATCGGCATATTCGACTGGATTGAGCGCAATGACGAAGTGCGGGCAGTAATACTCAGCGGAGCGGGTAAACATTTTTCGTCGGGTATCGATCTGGCATTGCTGGCTTCTGTTGCCAACCAGATGGGCAAGGATCCAGGCCGTAATGCCCGGCTGTTGAGGCGCAAGATCCGTGACATGCAGGCTTCGTTCACTGCAGTGGCAAATTGCCGAAAGCCGGTTCTGGCTGCTTTCAGGGCTATTGCCTGGGTGGTGCCATAGACCTGATTTCGGCCTGTGACATGCGTTACGCCGCCGCCGACGCCCAGTTTGCCATTCGCGAGATCGACATGGGCATGGCAGCGGATGTAGGGACTCTGCAACGTCTGCCGCGAATCATCGGCGATGGCGTGCTGCGTGAGCTGGCTTATACCGGGCGTACCGTGGGAGCTGAAGAGGCGCAGAGGATCGGGCTGGTCAATCGCACCTTCGATGACCTGGAAGGTCTGTTGCAGGGCGTCTTCGCGGTGGCCCGGGAGATAGCCGGCAAATCACCCATTGCCATCGAAGGCACCAAGCAAATGATCAGCTACATGCGCGATCACCGAGTGGAGGACGGCCTGGAACACGTTGCCATCTGGAACGCAGCCATGCTGCAATCACCTGACCTGAAGCTGGCGATGGTTGCGCAGATGAACAAGCACAAGCCGGTCTTCGATAATTGATTCATGATAGAGCTCGAATCTGAGCAAAGGAGTTTTTCCATGGCGCACCCGGAGCGTTGGACAACTGCAGTTCTGGATGTCGAGGCCGGTGGTGGTTTGGCTGTGGTCCAGAGTGATCAGGGGTTTTTGCTGGATACCAATGGGGCAATGTTCCCCAGAGGCTGGCTGGCGGGGCTGGATTTGCCAGTGCAGAGCGAGCACGGCATCGGCTATTTTGAGGGTGAGCCTGTCTACCTGCTGGTGCTTGAGCGCTCGGTTGCGGTGGAGGGCTGTTCGTGGCAAGGCTTGCGTCAGTTCATGCTGGAAGGCGATTTTGCGGTCTTCCAGATGCTCGGCTACGCCGCGCAAGTCAGTACGTGGGCCAGAGAACATCGCTTTTGCGGAGCCTGCGGTCGTGCGACGGTGCAGATCCGTGGAGAGCGGGCGATGTTCTGCGAGCACGACAACCTGCGTCTGTACCCGCGTATTTCCCCGAGCATGATCGTGCTGGTCACGCGGGGCGATGAAATACTGCTGGCCCGCTCACCACGGTTTGTCACCGGCATGTACAGCGCGCTGGCAGGGTTTGTAGAGCCGGGCGAGTCTGCCGAAGACTGCGTGCACCGCGAAGTGATGGAAGAAGTGCAGGTGCGCATCAAGAACCTGAAATACATGGGCAGCCAGTGCTGGCCGTTTCCGCACTCGATGATGCTTGGCTTCCATGCCGAATATGATAGCGGTGACATAGTGCCCCAGGCGGAAGAAATCGAGGACGCACGCTGGTTTCATGTTGATGACTTGCCGCCGTTACCGGCCAACCGTTCTATCGCCCGCTATCTTATCGAGGCGTATCTGGCCGAGCGCTCAGGCGCCCCCGAACCAGTGCTGCCAGGCTAGGCGCACGGTCAGGCCCAATACCACGGTGATGAACACTGGGCGGATGAATTTGGCACCGCCCTTGATTGCAGTGCCTGCGCCGAAGTAGGCACCCAGCATTACCGCAAGGCCCATGCTCAGGCCGATGATATAGTCCACCTGGCCGGAAAATATGAATACCGAAAGCGCCACGGCATTGCTGACGAAATTCATGCTGCGCGCCACGCCGCTGGCCTTGACCAGATCCACCGGGTAGAGCAGCAGCGTGCTGACCGTCCAGAAGGCGCCGGTACCGGGCCCGGCAACACCGTCATAGAAGCCCAGCCCCAGCCCTTGTGGCAGTTGCCATTTCTTTTTGATCGGAGCATTGCTATCCAGTGGTGCCTTGGGCGTGCCGCCAAACAGCAAGTACAGCCCGCAACCGAACACAATGACCGGCAACATCTGGTTCAGCCATTCGGCTGGCAGGTAATGAGCAATGACCGCGCCGGCTGCGGCACCCACCGCAGTGCCGACCACTGCGTGTATCCACTGTCTGGGATGAAACAGTTTGCGGCGATAGAACGTAAAACTGGCGGTTGCCGAACCGAACGTCGAACTGAGCTTGTTAGTGCTCAGCACCAGATGCGGTGGCAGACCGGCTGTCATCCGGGCGGGTGTAGTAAGCAGTCCGCCACCACCGGCGATGGCGTCTATAAAACCCGCGATGAACGCAACGACAGCAAGAATGGCGAGGGTGGTCAGGTCGACGCTGAGTTCAAAAGGCATGGTGGCAAGCGTGCTTATAGGGGAGGCGGGAGGGGGCAGAATGGCT
This sequence comes from Pseudomonas amygdali, assembly GCF_002699855.1. Lineage (GTDB taxonomy): Bacteria > Pseudomonadota > Gammaproteobacteria > Pseudomonadales > Pseudomonadaceae > Aquipseudomonas > Aquipseudomonas amygdali. The sequence continues at coordinate 32,773 of NZ_LKBW01000299.1, forward strand.
GCCTGAATGTGGCGCATTCTACCCCCTTGCCAAGCGTTGCAGGAAGTCAGATATCGCTGAGCGCGACCCAGCGTTGCTCGGCGGCGGCGAGGCGAATGGCAGTCGCCAGACGCTCGATCTGCCAGGCTTCTTCGAAGTCCGGACCACGGCTGCCCTTGCCGCATACCGCAAGAATGAGTGCCTGTACCTCAAGTGCCTTGAGTTCGTTGTAACCCAGCTGATGGCCTGGTGCCGGGCAGAATGCCGCGTAACCGGGTTGCGCAGGGCCTGCCAGAAGACGCTGAAAACCATCGCGCCCAGCTGCGCCAGTGCGATAGATGCGCAGTTCGTTAAGGCGCTCCTGATCGAATGCCAATGTGCCCTTGGTGCCGCTGATTTCGAAACTCAGGTGGTTTTTGTAGCCGTGTTTCAGCCAACTGCTACTGAACGTTCCGCGCGCACCATTGGCAAAACGCAGCAGTGCGTGGGTCTGGTCATCCACTGCGATGCTGCGCATTTCCTGGCTTCCGTTCCTCGCAGGGCGTTGGCGGTGTACGGTGCTGGAGTCTGCGCAGACCGCTTCGACATCGCCCAGCAAATGGCGAGCCATCGCCAGCAAGTGACTGCCCAGATCGGCCAGCGCGCCGCCCGCATGCGCCGCTTCGCAACGCCACGACCAAGGGGACGACGGGTTGCCCATGAAGTCCTCGCTGAACTCACCCTGAAAACTGACGATATCGCCCAGTTCGCCCGCGTCGATCATTTCCCTGGCAAGGCCGATCATAGGGTTGTGCTGGTAGTTGTAGCCAACCTGAGTAACAACCTCGGCGGCCTTGGCGCTACGGCGCATGTCGTCGGCCTGGGCGAGGCTCACCGCCAGCGGTTTTTCGCAATACACTGCCTTGCCTGCGGCGATGGCGGCCATGGCCATGGGGAAATGCAGATGATTGGGCGTTGTGATCGCCACGATCTGCACCTGCGGATCACTGATCAGGTGCTGCCAGTCAGCGTGGCTGTGATCGAAGCCCCAGGCGCTAGCGCACTGCTCGGCCCTGACGCTGTCCGCATCCGCCAGGGCGGTCAGCCGAATGCGTGCCGGCAGATCAAGGGCGGCATTCGCATTGCCGAAGGCCAGGGCGTGGGCACGGCCCATGAAACCGGTGCCGATCAGCCCGATGCCCAGTTGCGCCTGAGACGTAGAAGGGTTTTCCCGCATGACATTCTCCAGAGAGGATTGTTGTTGTGCGGAAAATATATTCCATAAATATAAAATATGGAAAATTAATTCATTTTTCAGCGTGGTAGTAAGTTCCAGACATCAGGATAAAAATCCGCCGTCGACATTAAGCGCAACGCCGGTGGTGTAGCTGGATGCTGCGCTCGCCAGATACAAGCCCGCCCCAGCCATTTCGCTGGGCGCTGCGACGCGTTTCAGCGGAATCTGCGCCAGGGCCATATTGAGAATCGCATCGTTCTTGACCAGCGCCGATGCAAATCGGGTATCTGTGAGGCCGGGCAGCAAAGCGTTGCAGCGAATTCCGAACTCGGCGCATTCCTTGGCGAACACCTTGGTCATGTTGACCACCGCCGCTTTGGTCATTGAATAGACACCTTGATAGGCACCCGGCGACACCGCATTGATGGATGCAACATTGATAATGCTGCCACCGCCGCCTTCGCGCATCAGCTTGCCGGCTTCCACCGACATGAAGAAATAGCCGCGAATGTTAACGTCGATAGTCTTTTGAAACGCGCTGAGGTCGGTGTCCAGCACATTGCAGAACTGCGGGTTGGTGGCTGCGTTGTTGACCAGTATATCCAGGCGCCCGAATTGCTCGCGAATCTGGGCGAAAACGCTGGTTATCTGCTCCATCTCGCCAATATGGCAGGCAATGGCTGTGGCCTTGCCGCCCTCGCTGATGATGGCGTCGGCAACCGCCTGACACCCGTCGAGCTTGCGGCTCGACACAACAACGTGCGCGCCCTGTTGAGCGAGCAGCCTGGCAGTGGCTTCACCGATTCCCCGGCTCGCACCTGAAACAAAAGCAACCTTGCCATCAAGGTCGAAAAGCTGGGTTCTGGACATGTCGTTTCCTTGTCTTGGCGTTGGCGGTCAAAGGCTGGATTTGGTGATTACATTCAGGCTCATCTGCTCCAGCAGCCTGTTCATGTCAATGAACCGGGCAAAGCGCTTGTCCTGAGTCTGTCCATGGAAAAAACGGTAGTAAATCTGTTGCACGATACCGGCCAGACGAAACAGGCCGTAGGTGTAGTAGAAGTCGAAATTGTCGATACGGATGCCCGAACGTTCGGCGTAATAGTCGACGAACGCCTGGCGCGTCAGCATGCCGGGGGCATTGCTCGGCTGGCGACGCGTCAACTGAACCGGCAGCGGGTCGTCAGCCTGGACCCAGTAGGCGAGGGTATTGCCCAGGTCCATCAGCGGATCACCGAGCGTGGTCAGTTCCCAGTCCAGCACGCCGATGATGTTCATCGGGTTATCCGGATCGAGGATCACATTGTCGAAGCGGTAGTCGTTATGCACGATGCTGGAGGTGGGCGAGTCGGCGGGCATTTTGTCTGCCAGCCACGCCTGGACCTGCTCCCATGCCGGAGCGTCCGGGGTTCGCGCTTTTTCATAACGCTCCGACCAGCCCGAAATCTGCCGCTGCACGTAACCCTGGGGTTTGCCCAGATCACCCAGGCCGCACGCCTGGTAATCAACGCGGTGCAAGTCCACCAGTTTGTTGATGAAGCTCTTGCACAGGTCTTCAGTCTGTCGTGCATCCAGCGCCAATTCGGGCGGCAGGTCAGAGCGCAGGATGATCCCCTTGACGCGCTGCATCACGTAAAACTCCGAGCCGATCACCGACTCATCCGTACAGTGCAGGTACGCTTGCGGGCAATAGGGGAAGGCATTCTTGAGCTGATTGAGAATGCGGTATTCACGACCCATGTCATGTGCCGATCGCGCCTTGTGTCCGAACGGCGGGCGCCGCAGCACTAACTCGCGCTCGGGGTACTGAATCAGATAAGTCAGGTTCGATGCGCCACCGGGGAACTGACTGATCGCCGGGGTGCCATGCAGATCCGCCAGATGCGCCTTCAGGTACGGATCTATCAGGGAGGCGTCCAGTTCTTCGCCGCTGCGAATCCCGGTGGACTGGTCAGTCAGTGCCATACGTATACCTTGTGTTTATTATGGTCAGCTCAAACTATTGACTAATCTAATGATCGTCTGAACCACGAGCAAGCTCGCGGCAGCGTTATAGACTAGCGTGTTGCCGGGCAATCAGCGGCTCTGATTGCTGCTTTGTACAGAACGGCACAGACAAAAAAACCGAAGCCGGCGGGGCTTCGGTTTTTTTGGTGCAGCTTGCAAAGTGTCAGGTGTTTAAACCGGGAACAGTTCGCTGAGCTTCATGGCCAGCATCATGTCGCCTTCGGCGCGCAGCTTGCCGCCCATGAATGCCTGCATGCCATCGGTCTCGCCGCTGACAATGCCCTTGAGGGTTTCGCTGTCCATGACCAGGGTCACGTTGGCGTCCGGGTTTTCGCCTTCCTGCAATTCGCAGGTGCTGTCCTTGACGATCAGGGCGTAGTGTTTGTCTTCGTCGGTGATATGGAAACCGAAGACCAGGTCCAGACCGGCAGCAGCAGCCGGGTTGAACTTGTTCTTCATGGTTTGTACGGCGTCTGCTACTGAGGTCATGTCTTGATCCTTTTGTGGTGAGTACTTGCGTCCGCAAGGACGCGATTGGCCGGGCTCAGCGATAGGTAATGAGCGTCGGCGTCTTCAGCAGTTGCAAGTGTGTGTAACCGTTAAAGGAAGCCAGGGTAACGTCGTTGCCTTTGAATTTGAGCTGATGCAGAGAAGTGTTGACGATATGCCAGTGCAGCTCCAGTGCCTTTGCTGCAGGCATTCCGGTAACGAGGTGGAGCAGGGCAGTAATGGTGCCGCCGGAGGTGAACACGGCAATACGCTCATGCGGACCTGCGTCCTGAAGAATTCTGTCCAGGCCTGCCTTGACGCGGTCTAAGAAACCTTGCCAGCTTTGCAGCCCCGGCGTGTCCTGCTCGCCACTCAGCCAGCGTTTGGTAATCAGGTTGAACAACCGATGAAACCCTGCGGGGTTGCCAGCCACGTCGCGCAGAATATCCAGTGCTTGCGGTTCATCGACAAGCATCGCCGGTATCAACGCCCTGATCACGCCTTCAGCGTCGAATTCATCGAAGGCGCTGTCGAGCTGTACGGGAGGCGTTTCAATACCTGCTTCTGTGTACTGGCCCAGCACATGCTGTGCCGTGTCTTTCTGGCGCAGGAGCTCACCCGATACACACCGGTCAAAGGTCACGCCCGACTGCGCGAGGTGAGCACCCAGCACTTGTGACTGACGAATGCCCATGGGCGACAGGACGTCGTAATTGTCTGCACCAAATGAGGCCTGGCCATGTCGTATCAGATAGATGCTGCCCACGTCCGTGTTGTCTCGGTACGTTGAAGGTGGGTCGAGGTTATGAGGGATGCCGGGCGACTGTCAATGAAAAAACATACGCTCGTTTGAAATCATCGTTTTAATGGTTTGTAACGGCTCGATAGCTGGTGCGTCGCACGGGGCGTCGGTATGCTGCATTTATTGCGGCCCTTGATTGGTAAAGGCCTGACGCAAATGAGGGATATTCGTGGATTTCGTTGTCGATTACGCAAGTTTTCTGGCCAAAACCGTGACGCTGGTGATCGCCATCGTGGTGGTGCTGGTTGCCATTGCGTCCATGCGTGGCAAGGGGCGTCGCAAAACGGCCGGGCAACTGCAGGTCACCCGGCTCAATGATTTCTATAAAGGCCTGCGTGAGCGGCTCGAGCAATCCTTGCTCGACAAAGAGCGCCTCAAGACGCTGCGCAAGGAGCAGGGCAAGGCCCTGAAAAAAGAAAAAAAGCAGGCCGAGCCAAAATCCCGTGTCTATGTGCTGGATTTCGACGGTGACATCAAGGCCTCGGCTACTGAAAGCATGCGTCATGAAATTACCGCTCTGCTGACGCTGGCCACCGACAAGGACGAAGTGGTCCTGCGTCTGGAAAGCGGTGGCGGCATGGTGCACAGCTATGGTCTGGCGTCCTCGCAACTGGCACGCATTCGGCAGGCCGGTATTCCACTGACCGTATGCATCGACAAGGTTGCGGCCAGTGGCGGGTACATGATGGCCTGCATCGGCAACAAGATCATCAGCGCACCCTTCGCCATCCTCGGGTCCATCGGCGTCGTGGCGCAGTTGCCGAACGTCAATCGCTTGCTGAAGAAGCACGACATCGATTTTGAAGTGCTGACCGCAGGCGAATACAAACGCACCCTGACGGTGTTTGGCGAAAACACCGAGAAGGGTCGCGAGAAATTCCAGCAGGACCTGGACATCACCCACGACCTGTTCAAGAACTTCGTTGCCAGCTACCGCCCGCAGTTGTCTATCGACGAAGTGGCGACGGGTGAGATATGGCTGGGCATGGCAGCGGTCGACAAACTGCTGGTCGACGAACTCAAGACCAGCGACGAGTACCTGGCCGAGCGCGCCAAGGATGCAGACGTGTTCCACCTGCACTACGTGCAACGCAAGAGCCTGCAAGAGCGCATGGGTATGGCTGCAGCCACCTCGGCGGATCAGTTGGCTGCTAAGTGGTGGGGACGTTTGACTCAGCAGCGGTTCTGGTAGGCATTGTTTAGGGGGGTAACGACTTGTGCCAATGCTCCGGTGCGAGCGATAACCTCAACTATCGTGCGGCGCTCTGCGTCGCACATCAAGATCGGACGCAGAGCGTCCAGAGCCGCGTTCCCACGCTGGAGCGTGCGGAACGATAATCTCCAACTATCGTGCGACGCTCCGCGTCGTCACGCTGTCTCGTGACGCTCTGCGTCACAATTGGGCTGCCGCGTAACGTCATGCCTTGCCCGTAATCACGGCACATAAACCAAAGCGCTTTTTATCACGATGGCACTGTCGACGCAGAGTGCGACGTTAGTGACAGGGCGCCTGATCTCGCAGGACGACCGTGTGACGCAGAGCGTCACGAAAGGCATTACCACGCGGAGCGTGGGAACGAGAATCTGAGCCGAACGCCAATCACCTGACACCACAGAACCACGAACTGCATGCCTACGCGGAGCGCAGGCACGATAGTCATCTCAAGTGAGCACAGAGACGATAATGCAGGTCGCCTGAATCAGCGGCGCCGGAACAGCGGTAGCGGCTCGTCGGTTGCAGCCTGATAGGTCACCGAAAAGTCCTTGAGGCCTTCCAGCGCCTCGTACGGGTCCTTGTCGGCACGCACTGCAAAGGCGTCGAAGCCACAGCGGCGCATGTAGAACAACTGATCGCGCAACACGTCGCCGATGGCACGTAATTCGCCCTTGTAGCCAAAGCGATCACGCAACAGGCGCGCGTTCGAGAAGCTACGACCGTCAGTGATAGCCGGAAAGTTCAGGGCGATGACCTGAAACTGGTCCACATCTGCGCCAATCTCTTCGGCTTCTTCATCACTGTCCAGCCATACGCCCAAACCGCCATCGCGTGCCTTCAATGCATGCGCGTGTTCGCGCCACAGTCCCAGCGGCACGATCAGGTCGTCGCAGTTCGACAGGCTGTCAAAGGTGGTTTCCTTCGGCAACAAGTGCCAGGTTTCATCAATGACTTCGTTGTTCTTAATGATTCGCTGCATAGACGCGCTCCTTGAAAGGGTCAATGCCAATACGTTGGTAGGTGTCGATAAAGCGCTCGTCTTCTGTACGTTTTTCAACGTAGACGTCGATCAGCTTCTCGATCACGTCCGGCATCGCCTCCTGGGCAAAGGAAGGGCCGAGGATCTTGCCGAGGCTCGCATCACGGCTGGCACTGCCGCCGAGTGAGACCTGATAGAACTCTTCACCTTTCTTGTCCACGCCCAGCACGCCGATATGGCCGACGTGGTGGTGGCCGCAAGCATTCATGCAGCCGGAAATATTCAGGTCCAGCTCGCCGATATCGAACAGGTAGTCCAGATCGTCGAAGCGGCGCTGGATGGATTCTGCAATCGGAATCGACTTGGCGTTGGCCAACGAGCAGAAATCACCGCCAGGGCAGCAGATGATGTCGGTCAGAAGACCAATGTTCGGTGTGGCAAAACCATTGTCGCGCAGCTCGTTCCACAGGGTGAACAGCTCGGCCTGCTCGACGTCGGCCAGGATGATGTTCTGCTCGTGGGAAGTGCGCAGTTGACCAAAGCTGTAGCGATCGGCCAGATCGGCGATGGCGTCAAGCTGCTTGTCGGTCACGTCGCCCGGCGCAACGCCGGTGGGCTTGAGCGACAGGGTCACAGCAATGTAGCCAGGCTTTTTGTGGGCCAGCACATTGCGTTGACGCCAGCGAGCGAAACCTGGGTGTTGAGCGTCCAGTGCTGCCAGTTCGGCGTGCTGGTCGCTGAGAGCCTTGTATTGCGGGTCGACGAAGTGCCGGGAAACGCGCTGCACTTCGGCTTCGGTCAGGGTGGTCTGGCCACCACGCAAGTGCGCCATTTCGGCGTCGACCTTGGCGGCGAACACCTCGGGCGTCAGTGCCTTGACCAGAATCTTGATCCGCGCCTTGTACTTGTTATCGCGACGGCCATAACGGTTGTAGACCCGCAGGATGGCGTCGAGGTAACTCAGCAGGTCCTGCCACGGCAGGAACTCGTTGATGAAGGCACCTACAACCGGCGTACGGCCAAGGCCGCCACCCACCAGGACGCGGAAACCCAGCTCGCCGGCTTCGTTGCGCAACGGTTCAAGACCGATGTCATGTACTTCGATGGCGGCGCGATCACTGGTCGAACCGTTGATTGCGATCTTGAACTTGCGCGGCAGGTAGGCGAACTCCGGGTGGAACGTGGTCCACTGGCGGACGATTTCGCACCATGGGCGTGGGTCCACCAGCTCGTCTGCAGCAACACCGGCAAACTGGTCGGTGGTCACGTTGCGCAGGCAGTTGCCGCTGGTCTGGATCGCGTGCATCTGCACGGTCGCCAGTTCAGCGAGAATATCCGGTACATCTTCAAGCGCAGGCCAGTTGAACTGTACGTTCTGGCGAGTACTGATGTGCGCGTAGCCCTTGTCGTAGTCACGGGCAATTTTGGCCATCATGCGCGCCTGACGCGAGGTCAGCTGGCCGTATGGAACCGCCACACGCAACATCGGCGCAAAGCGCTGCACATAAAGGCCGTTTTGCAGGCGCAACGGTCGAAATTCTTCTTCGCTCAGTTCCCCGGCCAGATAGCGTCGGGTCTGATCCCGGAACTGCTTGACGCGGTCCTCGATGATCTTCTGATCGTAATCGTCGTATACGTACATATAGGTCCTGTTCTCAGGCTTCGTCATGAAGCAGGGCAGTTGCGTCAGTCCGGGCACACGCTCGTCACTCGCGGTAGCCTGCTTCATCTGGTCAATTCTGCGCGCACGGCCGCGCACTCCGTCGGGAGCGAAGGCGACGATAGCAGTTTGCAGATATCGATAAAAGTGATGTTTATATATATGCAAATCACTAAAAGCGATAAGCAAAAAAGGTTTGATCATATCCCTGCTTGCCGTGTGGGCAAGACTCGACTTAACTGTGCATTGACCGATGCCGAATGAGTGTCGTAACCCTTCCTTTCATATGCAATCACCCATAAGACCGACAAGAGGCGATGCGATGAGCAAGCACCCGAAAGTAACCAAACCGGGCAGATCCGTGGACACCTTGGCCATTTTATTCATTGTCATACTGGCCGTGGGCGCGGCGATGTTCTGGGCCAGCAGCCAGTGACAGGCTGAACAAAGAATTTGCCTGAGTCTCCAGAACCTTGCTGTAGCAGCCGATAACTCGCGTGTAGCGATAAATTCCTGCTACCTCAAGGTTCGTTGATATGAAGGCGCTATTTGTTGGCTGGCTAATGCTATTCGGCTTTTGGTGGGCAGGATCCGCATTTGCCGCCTCGGTGGTATTTCTGAGTCCCGGTACAGAGACCGATGGCTATTGGCAGAGCCATGCCCGGGTGATGCAGACGGCCGCCGATACCACCGGTATGTCACTCAAAATTCTCTATACCGATCGCGACACCCGCAAGTTGCTGGCCATGGCGCGCGATACGCTGCAAGGGTATGTGCGTCCGGACTACCTGATGTTTTCCAATGAGCTGAATGTCGCCCCTGAAATCCTGCGTATGTCTACAGGCAGCGGGGTCAAGCTGTTCGCCGTCAACAATACACTGACGGCGGATCAGATTCGTATTCTGGGTGATCTGCCGTCGCGCTATCCGGATTTCATTGGCAGCCTGGTCGGCAACGACGAGCAGGGTGGTTACCTGACGGCGAAAAGGCTTATCAGCCTTGCTTACCCGGTCATGGACGGGCAGGAGGTTGAAATGCTCGCGTTCTCGGGCACCAACACCACGCCTGTGTCCCTGTTGCGTGAAAAAGGCATGCTGCGCGCCTTGTCAGAGCACCCGGAGGTGCATTTGCGGCAAGTTGCGCTGGGAGGATGGCGTCGGGATCGCGCACTCGAGCAGGCGCGCGTGTTGTTCAAACGCTACCCGCAGACACGCCTGGTATGGGCTGCCAACGAGCAAATGGCGTTTGGTGCGATGGATGCATTGCGGGAAAAAGGCGGCAAACCGGGTGAAGATGTATTGTTCAGTGCTATCAATGGCACGTCACTGTCATTGCAGGCCCAGCTCAATGGCAACCTGAGCGTAGTGGCCACCGGGCATTTCAACCTGGGTGGATGGGCAATCATCCTGTTGCATCGCTATGACACTGCCCAGCGGCAAGCCCGGCAACAGGTCGGCGCACGCACTATCGATGTGTTGCACCTGGTCGAGCCGCAGGACACGCAACGCTTTCTGAACGCAACCCGCGAGGAGCGCTACCGGCTTGATATCCAGGCATTCAACGTGGGGGCTTTTGGCGAGGACTCACCGTTTTCCCTGAAAAACATGTTGCCGCCTGATCGCCCAGGCGGCAAGTAGTCGGGCTTACTCGTCATAACCCAGGTTCGGTGCCAGCCAGCGCTCGGTGACGCTCAGGTCCTGGCCTTTGCGGGCGGTATAGCTTTCGACCTGATCCTTATCCACCTTGCCTACCGCAAAGTACTGCGCCTGAGGATGGGCAAAATACCAGCCGCTGACGGCCGCAGCCGGGAACATTGCGTAGTGCTCGGTCAGGAACATGCCGCTTTTGCCGGGCGTATGTTCGGGTGTGCCTTCCGGCAGTGGATCGAGCAGGGCGAACAGGGTGCCTTTTTCGGTGTGATCCGGGCAGGCCGGGTAGCCGGGAGCCGGACGAATGCCCATGTATTGCTCCTTGATCAACGCCTCGTTGTCCAGCGCCTCGTCTTTCGCGTAACCCCAGTATTCCTTGCGCACCTGCTGGTGCAGCCATTCGGCACAGGCCTCGGCCAGACGGTCGGCGAGCGCCTTGACCATGATCGAGTTGTAGTCGTCGCCCTTGTCCTGATACGCCTTGGCAACTTCTTCGGCACCAATGCCGGCTGTGGTGATGAAGCCACCGATGTAGTCGGTCAGGCCACTGTCTTTCGGCGCGACGAAGTCGGCCAGCGAGAAATTCGGCTTGCCGTCAGGCTTTATGGTCTGTTGGCGCAGGTGATGCAGCTTCGCCAGCGGCTTGCCGTCGTCGCCATAGACTTCCAGATCATCATCGTTGACCTGATTGGCTGGCCAGAAGCCGAATACTGCACGGGCGCTGATCAGTTTCTCGTCGATCAGCTTGCGCAGCATCTGAGTGGCGTCCGCATACAGCGCGGTGGCCGCTTCACCGACCACTTCGTCGGTCAGGATGCGTGGGTATTTACCGGCCAGATCCCAGGAGATGAAGAACGGTGTCCAGTCGATGTATTCGGCCAGCACGTTCAGGTCGATATCCTGCAGAACCCGGGTGCCGGTGAAGGTCGGTTGGGCAGGGGTGTAGTTTTCCCAGTCGAACTGCGGCTTCTTCGCCACCGCCGCGCCATAGCTCAAGCGCTCGGTGCGCGCTCTGCGTGCCGAGGTACGCTCACGTACTTCCACGTATTCCAGGCGGGTCTTTTCGATGAAGGCCGGTTTCAGTTCTTTCGACAGTAACTGGGTCGCCACGCCCACCGCACGTGAAGCGTCGGTGACGTAGATGACTGCATCATTGCTGTATTTAGGCTCGATCTTGACCGCCGTGTGCGCCTTGGAGGTGGTCGCGCCACCGATCATCAAGGGCAGATGGAAGTCCTGGCGCTGCATTTCCCGGGCAACATGGACCATTTCGTCCAGCGACGGCGTGATCAGGCCGGACAAACCAATGATGTCGCACTTTTCATCGCGCGCCACCTGGAGAATTTTCTCGGCAGGCACCATCACCCCGAGATCGACGATATCGTAGCCGTTACAGCCCAGCACCACGCCGACGATGTTCTTGCCAATGTCATGGACGTCGCCCTTGACCGTGGCCATGAGGATCTTGCCCTTGGCCTCTGGCTTGTCGCCTTTTTCCAGCTCGATGAACGGGATCAGGTGCGCAACTGCCTGTTTCATGACCCGTGCGGACTTCACCACCTGAGGCAGGAACATCTTGCCTGCGCCAAACAGGTCACCGACCACGTTCATGCCCGCCATCAATGGGCCTTCAATCACTTCGATGGGGCGGGTGAATGCCAGACGCGACTCTTCGGTGTCCTGCACGATATGAGTGGTGATGCCCTTGACCAGCGCATGCTCCAGCCGCTGATTGACCGGCCAGCTGCGCCATTCTTCGGTTTCGGCTTCCTTGACACTGCCATCGCCCTTGAACTTGTCGGCAATTGCCAGCAATGCATCCGTGCCCTCGGGATTGCGGTTGAGCACTACGTCTTCGACGCAGTCACGCAGTTCAGCGGGAATCTGGTCGTAGATTTCCAGCTGCCCGGCGTTAACGATGCCCATACTCAGGCCATTGCGGATCGCATGCAGCAGGAACACCGAGTGGATCGCCTCGCGCACCGGGTTGTTGCCGCGGAACGAGAACGAAACGTTGGACACCCCACCCGAGGTCAGGGCATACGGCAGCTCGTCACGGATGTAGGCGCAGGCGTTGATAAAGTCCACGGCATAGTTGTTGTGCTCTTCAATACCGGTAGCGATGGCGAAGATGTTCGGGTCGAAGATGATGTCTTCCGGCGGGAAGCCCACTTCGTTGACCAGAATGTCGTAGGAGCGCTTGCAGATTTCCTTCTTGCGCGCCTCGGTATCGGCCTGACCCTGTTCGTCGAAGGCCATGACCACCACGGCCGCGCCGTATCGCTTGCACAGCCGCGCGTGATGAATGAACTGCTCGACGCCTTCCTTCATGCTGATGGAGTTGACGATGCCCTTGCCCTGGATGCACTTGAGGCCGGCCTCGATCACTTCCCACTTGGAGGAGTCGATCATGATCGGTACGCGGGAAATGTCCGGCTCGCCTGCGATCAGGTTGAGGAAGGTCACCATGGCCTTCTTCGATTCGAGCATCCCTTCGTCCATGTTGATGTCGATCACCTGGGCACCGGCTTCGACCTGCTGCAGGGCGACTTCCAGCGCTTCGGTGTAGTTGTCTTCACGAATCAGACGGGCAAAGCGGGCAGAGCCGGTGATGTTGGTGCGCTCGCCGACGTTGACGAACAGCGACTGACGATCAATGGTGAACGGTTCCAGGCCCGACAGGCGGCAGGCTTTTGGAATGTCCGGAATTTCGCGTGGCGCGTAGCCCGAAACAGCCTCGGCAATCGCCTTGATGTGCGCTGGCGTCGTACCGCAGCAACCGCCGACGATGTTCAGGAAGCCGCTTTGCGCGAACTCTTCGATGATCTTCGCCGTCTGGCTCGGCAGCTCGTCGTATTCGCCAAAGGCGTTGGGCAGACCGGCGTTGGGGTGCGCAGATACATGGGTGTTGGCCTTGTTGGCCAGCTCTTGCAGGTAAGGGCGCAGCTCGCTGGCACCCAGCGCGCAGTTCAGACCGACCGAGATCGGTTTGGCGTGGCTGATCGAGTTCCAGAAGGCTTCTGTGGTCTGTCCCGACAGGGTACGTCCCGAAGCGTCGGTGATGGTCCCGGAAATCATGATCGGCAGTTCAAAACCCACTTCTTCGAACACGCCCTGCACGGCAAAGATCGCCGCCTTGGCGTTGAGGGTGTCGAAAATGGTTTCGATCAGGATCAGGTCGGCACCGCCCTCGATCAGCCCCTTGGTGGCTTCGCTGTAGTTCTCGACCAGCTCGTCGAACGTGACGTTGCGATAGCCAGGGTTGTTGACGTCCGGCGACAGCGAGCAGGTGCGGCTGGTAGGGCCCAGCACGCCCGCCACGAAGCGCGGCTTGTCCGGCGTTTCAAGGGTTTTGGCGTCTGCGACCTTGCGCGCCAGGCGCGCGCCTTCGACGTTCAGCTCGTAGACGATCGATTCCATGCCGTAATCGGCCTGAGACACCTGGGTGGCGTTGAATGTGTTGGTTTCGAGAATGTCGGCACCGGCATCCAGATAAGCCTTCTCAATGGCGCCGATCACGTCAGGCCGAGTCAGGATCAACAGGTCGTTGTTGCCCTTGACATCGCTTGGCCAATCGGCGAAGCGCTTGCCCCGATAATCGTGCTCTTCAAGCCTGTAGCTCTGAATCATGGTGCCCATGCCGCCATCGAGGATTAGAATCCTCTGTTTCAGAGCAGTGAGAAAGGCTTGATGGCGGGCGCTGCGGTCAGACATGGGGGCTACCTTGAGAAGGTCGATACTTTAAAGGACGGGATGATAGCAAACTGGAGCGGTTTTGGTGGTGCTGCGGCTTTTGCATGAAAATCATTCATGTTGGAGGCAATTACGGCCTAGTAGAATTGTGCCATTCTTAATGACAGAGCCTACGGGATATGCCGCACCGTTTGTTGGCAAGCATCGCCTTGCTTTTTATCTGCTGTGCTGCACAGGCCCAGACACCCTCAGCCATACCCGCAAGCCCGGCTATTTCCTACGTAAAGGATATTCAGCCGATCCTTACCGAGAAATGCGTTGCCTGCCATGCCTGCAACGACGCTCCCTGCCAGCTGAACCTGGGCAGCGGGGAAGGCGTGAGCCGTGGTGCCAGCAAGATCCCGGTTTACCAGGGCGAGCGCAGTGAGGCGGTAGCGCCGACCCGACTGTTTTATGATGCGCGTGATACCGAGGCTTGGCGCGGCAAGGGGTTTTACTCAGTGCTGGAGGCCCAGGGCAGTCAGGCTGCCCTGATGGCGCGCATGCTCGATCTGGGGCGCAGCGCGCCGTTGCCGGCCAACAGCAAAATTCCGGACGAGATCGCGCTGGGCATCAATCGCGAAAATGTCTGCCCGCTGCCCGGCGAATTCAACGCCTATGCCGCAGCTCATGCGCAACAAGGCATGCCACTGGCGGTGGATGGCCTGACCGATGCCGAATACCAGACGCTGCAGCGCTGGCTGGCTGCCGGTGCGCCGGTGGAGCAGCAGACCATTACCCCGAGTGTCACCGAGGCCGCGCAGATCAATGCCTGGGAGGCGCAGCTCAACGAGCCTGGCGCGAATCAGGCGCTGGTCGGTCGCTGGCTGTTCGAGCACCTGTTCCTGGCGCACATCTATTTCGAAGGCGGTGAGGCGGGGCACTTCTTCCAGTGGGTGCGCTCGCGAACTCCAAGCGGCAAGCCTGTGGACCTGATCGCTACTCGTCGCCCCGACGATGATCCGGGCAGTGACTTCTATTATCGATTGATCCCTGTGCAGGGCGTGATCGTTCACAAGACCCACATTACCTATGCCATGAGCCCACAGAAACTGATGCGGGTCAGGCAGTTGTTCTACGGTAAAGACTGGAAGGTCAACGCACTGCCTGGCTATGGCCCTGGCCATCGGGCCAATCCGTTCCTGACCTTTGAAGCGATCCCGGCAGCGGCGCGTTATCAGTTCATGCTCGACAACGCCGAGTATTTCGTCCGCACCTTCATTCGCGGGCCGGTCTGTCGCGGGCAGATCGCGACCGATGTGATTCGCGATCAGTTCTGGGTACTGTTCCAGGCCCCGGCGCACGACCACTACATCACCGATGCGGCTTATCGCGGGCAGGCCACGCCTTTACTGGCCATGCCGGGGCAGAACGATGACGTCGGCAGCGTGCTCAGCCTGTGGCTGTCGTACCGGGACCGGCGTAATCAATATGAAGACATGCGCCGCGACAGTTACGCAAAAATGCCGGCACCGGGGTGGAGCACGCTGTGGGCTGGCAACGACAATGCCTTGCTGACCGTTTTCCGTCATTTCGACAGCGCTTCGGTCAATAAAGGCCTGATTGGCGACGTGCCGCACTCCATGTGGTTGTTCGACTTCCCGTTGCTGGAGCGTACCTATTACCAGTTGGCGGTGAACTTCGATGTCTATGGCAACGTTTCACATCAGGCACAGACCCGGCTGTATTTCGATTTGATCCGCAACGGTGCCGAGATCAACTTCCTGCGCCTGATGCCCGCCGATCGCCGGGAAGACATACTCAGCAATCTTTATCAGGATGGCGGCAAGATCAAGATGTGGCTGGATTACCAGAAGATCGATGACGATACGCCAACCGGTATCAAACTCGATGAAAAGGCCCCGCAGCGTGACTTTGCGTTCAAGCTGATCGAGCGTTCCGGAAGCCTGAATGCCGCGCCTGATCCAATCAACCGCTGTAGCGGGGCGTATTGTTCTCGGCCAAACCTCGACAGCAGTTTTGCCCAGGCGGAACAGGCACTGAGCCGTTTGACCTCACGCCCGGCGGCGGGCCTGAAAGTCATCGATCAATTGCCGGAAGCAAGCATGCTGCGCATCGAGGGCAGCGACGGCAAACGCATGATCTACAGCATGCTGCGCAACCGTGCGCACAGTAACGTCGCGTTTCTGCTGGGCGAGTCTTATCGCTATATACCGGGGCTGGACACACTGACCGTCTACCCGGGCGTGCTCAGCAGTTATCCGAATTTCATCTTCAATATTCCGGTCGCACAGGTGCCGGCCTTTGTCGATGCCATGCAGCAGAGCAAGGATCAGGCGAGTTTCGAAAAAATCGTCCAGCGTTGGGGCATCCGTCGTACTCATCCACTGTTCTGGAGTTACTTCCACGATCTGAATCGCTACGTTCAGGAAACTGAACCACGCGAAGCGGGTGTGCTGGACATGAATCGCTACGAGAACCTCTGAAAAACCGGGGCTTCACGCCGCAGGCCCTTGTGCAACATGGCCTGCGGCCATCTTTACTTCCTGAACGAAATGTATCTCGTGCGATCTTTTTTCCAAAAAGGTGGTCCGAAATGGTGCGCGTCATAGGCCGGTTTATCAAACGACCCATGATTGAAAGTCAGGCAGTAGAGGTTTTTTGTGATGTTGATTTCAGTTCAGGCGCTACGGGCGTTCGCAGCGTGGGTCGTGGTGTGTCATCACTTCATGCAGATTTTTTTCGATTTCAAGGCCAGCGGCCCGGTGGGACAGTTCTTTGTGTCGAAGGGCGCGGTCGGCGTTGATATCTTCTTTGTCATCAGTGGTCTGGTTATCTTTTTGTCGACGCAGAACAGCGATATGCCTGCACGGCGCTTCATTCTGCATCGTCTGATTCGAATTGTTCCGGCCTATTGGCTGTACACCGCCGCCATGGCTCTGTTGTTGCTGATTGCAGCACCGATGCTCCCGCATCAGGTCATCGGCTGGCAGAACTTCCTCTTGTCACTGGTATTCATTCCTTCCGAAAACCCCGGTGGTTATGGCCTTTACCCGACGCTTAACGTCGGCTGGACGCTCAACTATGAGATGTTTTTCTACCTGCTGTTCTCGGTGGTATTCCTCTTCCAACAGCGTCACCGGCCGCTGATCATTGCCGCAGCGCTGTTTGCGGTCAGTGAGGTTCTGGCTCGCGCCGGGCTGATCAGCCGCTTCTACGGCAATGACATCATTTACGAATTCCTGCTGGGTATCGGCATCGGCATCCTCTATCGCCGTGGCTGGATCAAACAGGCGCTATGGCTGCCGCTGGCGGGTATTGCGGTAGGGCTGTATGCGATCAATCACCTGACCAATGAGCAGCGTCTGCTCAACTGGGGCCTGCCGAGTGCATTGATCGTGCTGTCGTGCATCTCGCTGGAACCGTATTTCCAGGGCAACCGCCTGCTCAAGGTGCTGGGTGACTGCTCGTATTCGGTGTACCTGCTGCACGTTCTGGTGCTGTACGGCGGGTTGCTGATGGCGCAACGCTTTGGCCTCAGTCCTTATGTGGTGTTCGCGTTCTGCGTGCCGATCATCGCCATAGGTGCCTGGGTGAGTTATGAATGGATCGAGAAGGGCCTTTACCGAAGGATGAAGAGCTGGCTGGACGGGCGCCGAGCGGTCAGCCGGGCGCAGGCATTAACCTGACAAAAATACTAGGACTTTGTGTGACGGTGCCGATTGGCGTAAACTGCTGGCACGTCTGCGAGGAATTTTCATGACCGCTATCACTATTACCGATGCCGCCCACGATTATCTGGCCGATCTGCTGGAAAAGCAGAACACCCCGGGCATTGGCATCCGCGTATTTATTACCCAGCCCGGCACTCAGTACGCTGAAACCTGCATTGCCTACTGCAAGCCGGGTGAAGAAACGCCGGAAGACAAGGCTATCGGCCTGAAGAGCTTCACCGCCTGGATCGATGGTTTCAGCGAAGCGTTTCTGGATGATGCCGTGGTTGACTACGCCACTGATCGCATGGGCGGCCAGTTGACCATCAAGGCACCAAACGCCAAGGTGCCGATGGTCAACGCCGACAGCCCGATCAACGAGCGCATCAATTATTATCTGCAAACCGAGATCAATCCCGGCCTTGCCAGTCACGGTGGTCAGGTCACGCTGATCGATGTGGTTGAAGAAGAAGCGAAAAACATTGCCGTTCTGCAATTCGGTGGCGGTTGCCAGGGTTGCGGTCAGGCCGATGTCACGTTGAAGGAAGGTATCGAGCGTACGTTGCTTGAGCGCATTCCCGAGCTGTCGGGTGTTCGCGATGTGACCGACCATACGCAGAAAGAAAACGCTTACTACTAAGCCTTTCTCTGCTGCGCAAAAACGCCCTGACTGTTCAGGGCGTTTTCGTGTGCGGCCGTCGCTGGTGGTCAGGTCAGTTCCACCAGTACTGCGCCTTCGTTGACCATCTCTCCCTCATGGCAGTAAAGCGCTGTGACAACGCCGGCACTGGCAGCGCGGATGCTGTGTTCCATCTTCATGGCCTCCAGCACCACCAGTTGCGCCCCGATCTCGACCGTCTGACCCACTTCAACCAGCACGCGCACGATGCTGCCATTCATGGGGGCTGTCAGGCCTCCATGCTGGCTATCACTGGCATCGGCCTGCGCGATGGGGTCAAGTCGGGTGATGGTGTGTAGGTCGCCTTGCCATTTGAGGTAAAGCGCATTGCCACGGCGTATCGCCAGATGCGAGCGGCGCACACCGTTGTGCTCGACAGCCAGATGTTCGTTGCTGAGTTTGAACGGTGAGTCGCTGCTGTTGCGCAGGTAGACGGTTCGGGTTTGACCATTGCAGCTCAGTCGCAGATCCGTCTCTGCAGGCAGGCCTGCGCGAAAGCCTGTCGTGACCGCCCAGGGCGAGTGCAGGTCGGCTTGATCGACGCGTGCCGTTTCGCTCTGGCTGAAGGCCTCGGCGGCGGCCTGCCAGAATTCCTCACACAGTTCACCCGCTTGCGGCAGCAATTGATCCTGATAGCGGGGGATGAAGCCGGTGTCCAGTTCCGCGGCGGCAAACGCCGGATGGGCGATGATTCTGCGCAAAAATGCGAGGTTGGTTCTGACACCGCCCACTGCAAACTCATCCAGCATAGCGAGCAGGCGCAAACGGGCCTGCTCACGGTTTTCGCCCCAGGCAATCAGTTTGCCGAGCATGGGGTCATAGAAGGGTGAAATGTTGTCACCCTCGCTAACGCCATTGTCCACACGCTTGCCGGGGCCGGACGCGGATTCTCTGTAGAGTTCCAGCGTGCCGGTCGCAGGCAGAAAATCGTTGGCCGGGTCTTCGGCGTATAACCGGACCTCAATGGCGTGACCGATCAGTGGCACTTGTTCCTGAGTAATAGGCAGCGGTTCGCCTCTGGCCACCCGAATCTGCCATTCCACCAGATCCAGGCCCGTGATGTACTCGGTCACCGGGTGCTCGACTTGCAGGCGGGTATTCATCTCCATGAAGAAAAACTCGCCGCGCGCGTCCAGCAGGAATTCCACCGTGCCTGCACCCACGTAGCCGATTGCCTGTGCGGCCTTGACCGCCGCTTCACCCATGGCTTTGCGCAGTTCGGGTGTCAGGCCGGGCGCAGGTGCTTCTTCGACGACCTTCTGGTGTCGGCGCTGAATGGAGCAGTCGCGCTCATTGAGGTAGAGACAGTGACCATGGCGGTCGGCAAACACCTGAATCTCGACGTGGCGCGGAGTGAGGACGTATTTCTCCACCAGCATTCGCGCGTCGCCGAACGATGAGAGCGCCTCGCGTTGCGCAGAGGCCAGCGCTTCGGCCATTTCGCCGCTGTGCTCCACCACCTTCATGCCTTTGCCGCCACCGCCTGCCGTGGCTTTCAACAGCACGGGGTAACCGATGCGTTCAGCGGCGCTGCGGAACGTCTCGATGTCCTGTGCGTCGCCGTGATAGCCAGGCACCAATGGCACGCCAGCTTGATCCATCAGCGCCTTGGCGGCAGATTTGCTGCCCATGGCGTCGATGGCCGAGGCGGATGGGCCGAGGAAAATCAGCCCTGCCTCTTCAATGGCACGGGCAAAGTCGGCATTTTCGGACAAAAAACCGTAGCCGGGGTGCATCGCTTGTGCACCGCTTGCCCTGGCCGCATCGATAAGCTTGTCGATCGCCAGGTAGCTTTCTGCTGCCTTGCTGCCTCCAAGGTCCACACGGATATCAGCCTCTCGGCTATGCCGTGTGTCACGGTCAATGGCACTGTGCACGGCGACTGTGGTGAGCCCCATGGTTTTCGCGGTCCGCATGATGCGACAGGCAATTTCACCGCGGTTGGCGATCAGCAGCGTGGTCAGCTCTGGGGTACTCATGATTGCGAGTCCTTCTGTGATTCTTGCCGGGCTGCAAGCGCTGCTGGCGTTTGATCGCCGTGTGGCTGCCAGCCGGGTGTACGTTTTTGCAGGAAGGCGCGCAGGCCTTCCTGGCCTTCGGCGCTGGTGCGGATGCGCGCGATGGCGCTTTCACAGTAGCGACGCAATGCGGGTGTGAGTTCGCCGCTACCGACTTCGCGCAGCAACTCCTTGCTGACTCGCATGGCCTGCGGGCTGTTAAGCAGCAGGTTGTCGATCCACTCCTGCGTGCGGGCTTGCAGGTCGGCAGCCGGGTAGCACTCAGCTATCA
This sequence comes from Pseudomonas amygdali, assembly GCF_002699855.1. Classification (GTDB taxonomy): domain Bacteria; phylum Pseudomonadota; class Gammaproteobacteria; order Pseudomonadales; family Pseudomonadaceae; genus Aquipseudomonas; species Aquipseudomonas amygdali. Next base: position 53,144 of record NZ_LKBW01000299.1, read on the forward strand.
GCCCCATCTGCTGCGCTCGCTGGCCATCGAAACGCTCGGCGGTCAGGGCGTAGCGCCGCGCGGCGCGTTCGCCGATGGCCTGTACCACAAACGGACTGATAACCGCTGGAGCCAGACCTATGCGTACTTCTGACAGGCAGAACTGCGCATCTGCCGTCGCAATGGCCATGTCGCAGCAACTGATCAGGCCCAGCGCGCCACCGAACGCTGCACCTTGCACCACCGCAAGCGTCGGGATTTTCAATTTGGCGAGGCTGTACATCAGCTCTGCCAGTTCACGGGCATCATCCAGATTGGTGTTGTAGTCCAGCTCTGCGGCCTGCTGCATCCAGGCCAGATCGGCACCGGCGCTGAAATGCCTGCCACGCCCGCGCACCAGCAGAAAGCGCAGGCCGACATCACTTTGCACCTGGTCCAGCGCGAGGATCAACTCGCGAATCATCTGCGCATTGAAGGCATTGTTCTTGTCCGGTCTATTTAGCCACAGCGTGGCGAAACCACGTGGGTCGGTGATCAACTCTATGGTCGCGAATGAGGTCGAAGTCATGGTCATTTCCCGCCTCACATCCGGAACAGGCCGAAGGTGGTAGGTTCGATGGGCGCATTGAGCGAGGCGGACAGGGCCAGCGCAAGAATGTCGCGGGTTTGTGCCGGGTCGATGACTCCGTCGTCCCACAGTCGGGCGCTGGAGTAATAAGGATGCCCTTGATGCTCGTACTGATCGAGAATCGGCTGCTTCAGTTCAGCCTGCTGCTCGGCGCTGAAGGCCTGGCCGGCACGTTCCGCCTGCTCGCACTTGACCTGCACCAGCACGCCCGCTGCCTGCTCGCCGCCCATCACGCCGATTCTCGCGTTGGGCCACGTCCACAGGAAGCGCGGGTCGTAGGCGCGGCCGCACATGCCGTAATTTCCTGCGCCGAAACTGCCGCCGATGATGACCGTGAATTTCGGCACCTTCGCGCAGGCCACGGCGGTCACCAGCTTGGCACCATGCTTGGCGATGCCCCCGGCTTCATACTTCTGACCGACCATGAAACCGGTGATGTTCTGCAGAAACAGCAGGGGAATTCCCCTTTGGCAGGCCAGTTCGATAAAGTGCGCGCCTTTTTGCGCAGCTTCTGCGAACAGAATCCCATTGTTGGCTAGAATCGCGATCGGGTAGCCATGCAGGCGAGCGAAGCCGCAGACCAGCGTGGTGCCAAACAACGCCTTGAATTCATCCAGTACCGAGCCATCCACCAACCGCGCGATGACTTCGCGTACGTCAAACGGCTGCTTTGTGTCGGCCGGGATAATGCCGTACAGGTCATCGCTTGCGTACAACGGCGCAATCGGTGTGACAGTGTTCAGTTGACCCTGCTTGCGCCAGTTCAGATTGGCGATGCTGCGTCGCGCCAATGCCAGCGCGTGCTCGTCGCTGTCGGCATAGTGATCGGCCACCCCGGAGGTGCGGCAATGCACATCGGCACCGCCCAGGTCTTCAGCGCTGACTATTTCTCCGGTGGCAGCTTTTACCAGTGGCGGGCCTGCGAGGAAGATGGTGGCTTGCTGACGCACCATGATCGCTTCGTCGGCCATGGCCGGAACATAGGCCCCGCCTGCGGTACAGGAACCCATGACCACGGCAATCTGGGGAATGCCTTGTGCGCTCATGTTGGCTTGATTGAAGAAGATTCGCCCGAAGTGTTCGCGGTCCGGAAACACTTCGTCCTGGCGCGGCAGGTTGGCACCACCGGAGTCCACCAGGTAAATGCACGGCAGGCGGTTTTGCTGGGCGATGGTCTGCGCGCGCAGGTGCTTTTTGACGGTCAGCGGGTAATAGGAGCCACCTTTGACCGTCGCGTCGTTGGCGATGATCATGCACTCGACGCCCTCGACCCGGCCAATACCGGCTATTACCCCGGCGGCCGGAACCTCTTCGCCATATACCTCATGGGCGGCCAGTTGGCCGATCTCCAGAAACGGCGAGCCGCTGTCCAGTAAACGGTTGATACGTTCGCGCGGCAGCAGCTTGCCGCGTGACGTATGACGTTCCTGTGCCTTGGGCCCGCCGCCTTGGCGAACGATGCTCAGCAACATACGGAGCTCTTCGACCTGCTTGAGCAGCGTGGTGCGATTAAGGGCAAATTCCGGCGAGCGGGCGTTGATGCGAGTCTGCAGAATGGTCATGGTAGCTCCGCAATCAACGGGTTTCGTTGAACAGTTCGCGACCGATGAGCATGCGCCGGATCTCGCTGGTGCCTGCACCGATCTCGTAGAGTTTGGCGTCGCGCAACAGTCGACCGGCCGGGAATTCGTTGATGTAGCCATTGCCGCCCAGAATCTGGATGGCATCCAGCGCCATCTGCGTGGCGCGTTCGGCGCTGTAGAGGATCACGCCCGCTGCGTCCTTGCGCGTGGTCTCGCCACGATCACAGGCTTGGGCGACGGCGTACAGGTAGGCCCGGCTGGCGTTGAGCTGGGTGTACATGTCTGCGACCTTGCCCTGAATCAGCTGGAACTCGCCGATGCTCTGGCCGAACTGCTTGCGGTCGTGAATGTAGGGCACCACCACGTCCATGCAGGCCTGCATGATTCCGGTCGGCCCGCCAGAGAGCACGACGCGTTCATAATCGAGGCCGCTCATCAGGACTCTGACACCACCATCAAGCGCGCCCAGCAGGTTCTCTTCGGGCACCTCGACATCATCGAAAAACAGCTCGCAGGTATTGGAACCGCGCATGCCCAGCTTGTCGAACTTGCTGCCGCGCGAGAAGCCTTTCCAGTCACGCTCGACGATGAATGCGCTAATGCCATGCGCAGCCTTTTGCAGATCGGTCTTGGCGTAGATCACGTAGGTATTGGCGTCAGGCCCGTTGGTGATCCAGGTCTTGCTGCCATTTAACACATAGCGATCACCACGCTTGTCGGCGCGCAGCTTCATCGATACCACGTCCGAGCCTGCATTGGGTTCGCTCATGGCCAGCGCGCCAATGTGCTCGCCGCTGATCAGCTTGGGCAGGTATCGGGCTTTCTGCGCCGGGCTGCCATTGCGGTTGATCTGATTCACGCACAGGTTGGAATGTGCGCCGTAGGAAAGTGCCACCGATGCCGAGCCACGGCTGATTTCTTCCATCGCCACGACATGCGCCAGATAACCCAGGCCTGCGCCACCGTATTCCTCGCTGACCGTGATGCCGAGCACGCCCATCTCACCGAATTTGCGCCACATGTCGACTGGGAACAGGTTGTCCTTGTCGATCTGCGCGGCGCGCGGGGCGAGCTCTGCGGCGACGAAGGATTGCAATTGGTCGCGCAGCATGTCGATGGTTTCGCCCAAGGCGAAGTTCAGGCTGGGGTAACTCATGGGTAGCGTTCCTGTTTTATTCTTGGAGATGATTCTATGCGGACTGGCTATGACCTTTACGTTAACGTAAACCTGCGGATGTGTGCTGTCAATCAGGCTTGTGCGCAGAGGGTGGGGGAGAGTCGGGAGGCAAAAGCAAACGCTGGAAAGCACGAAGGGGAGCCTGGGCTCCCCTTCAAGGTATGTTTCAAGGTATGTTTCAAGGTATGTCTCTATGCTCTTTTTTGTTTTTCGGGTGGCCTGTTGTTGTTTTTGGCGACCTGGCCCTTTACTGCTTTTTTGAGCGGTCCGCATGCGGGACCAAGAGCAAACGTATTTTTTTGAGCGCTGATCAAGCTTTCATCATGTGATCCACCAGTTCGGGAGCTGCCTCGGGGCAGTTTTGTTATTCTCTGTCTGGCTGCAGAACGACTTGCAACGCAAGCAGTTCAGAAAAGCTGTCCACTTCAAAAAAATCTGTTAGCTACGTCTCTGTCCGTGTTGTTCTTGTTGTGTCAGAGCCGGTACGTGTTGTTTTTATTGGGTTGCTGCGTGTTTTTATTTTTGTTGTACAAAGGATATAGCAGGACCCGTGCCAGTTTTTTAAAAGCCCCGTAATACCGGGAGCTGAACGTCTTTTTCGGGCATCGGGCCATCTGATTCAGTTGCCGAGTGTTTCTGTGTTACCCGTTTGTCTCGACTGTACGCGGGGCAGGGTAACACTGTGTGACAAGTTGTCGCACCCTGTTACCGACAGGTGATAGTCGTTACGCAGACAGCCGGGCCCTGGCCACGCGCGAGCCATTGCTGCGTTGCAGTACGCCGCAGATGCGCTGGCCTGCGGCGATGACCTGGTCCAGATCTACCCCGGTTTCAATACCCATGCCCTGCAACATGTACTGCACGTCCTCAGTGGCAACATTGCCGCTGGCACCCTTGGCGTACGGGCAGCCGCCCAGGCCTGCCACGGAACTGTCGAAGACCTGGATACCTTCCTCCAGGCTGGCGTAGATATTCACCAGCGCCTGACCGTAAGTGTCGTGGAAGTGCCCGGCAAGCTTGCCTCGCGGGATCTGCGCAGAGACGGCGTTGAACAGCGCTCGCGTGGCCCCCGGCGTGCCGGTGCCGATGGTGTCGCCCAGCGAAACTTCATAGCAACCCATCGCGTAGAGTTCGTTGGCGACGGCTGCGACCTGCTGCGGCGAGACACTGCCCTCATAAGGGCAGCCCAACACGCACGACACATAACCCCGAACCTGCACACCATGCATCTGCGCCGCCGCCATGATGGGCGCAAAGCGCTCCAGGCTTTCGCTGATCGAGCAATTGAGGTTACGCCGGGAGAACCCTTCGGTTGCCGCTGCAAACACCGCGACCTCTCTGACGCCGGCCGCCAACGCATCTTCGAACCCGCGCAGGTTGGGTGCCAGGGCAGAGTAGATAACGCCTGCACGCCGCTGGATATTTTCGAACACCTGGGCGGAGCCAGCCATCTGCGGCACCCATTTGGCCGATACAAAGCTGCCGACTTCAATGTGGCTCAGTCCGGCTGCCGTCAGGTCATCCACCAAGCGCACCTTGTCGTCGATACTGATCGGTTGTGCTTCATTCTGCAGGCCGTCACGCGGGCCGACTTCAACGATATTTACCTTTTGTGGAAGAGACATGGCAGTGCCTTTTGGTGGTCAGTGTGAAGTGGCAGCAGTTTTATCGAGCGCAGTCCGGCAACGCTCTTCGGCGGTGTCCAGCTCCAGTTGCATTTGCCGGATGTCCAGCAATTGTTGTTCGAGCTGTTCACGGCGCTCGGCGATCTTGCCGAGCATGGTCTGCAACTGCTTCTGGTTGTCACCGGCAGGGTCGTACAGCGAGATTAGTTCCTTGCATTCAGCCAGCGAAAAACCAATGCGTTTGCCGCGCAGGATCAGTTTCAGGGTGACTTTGTCACGGGCGGTGTAGATGCGCTCCAGTCCCTTGCGTTCAGGGCTGAGCATGCCTTGCTCTTCGTAAAAGCGGATCGCGCGGCTGGTGATATCCAGCTCACGGGCGAGCTCGGAAATGCTGTAGGTCTGACTGCTCATGGTGTCGCTCAACGAGATATTCAGCACTCAACCTACGGCGTGCTTTACGTAAGCGTCAAGCAGAAGTCGTGTTGTCAAGGCGCGCCAAGCCGCGCCTGCCAAATTAGAAACGACTTTAACAAATTTAAATATTTAATTTAAAAACAATGGCTTGGTGTTTTTATCTCATGCTTTCTCGAGGCTTTGTTCCTGCGCCACGACCCGCTGTGAAAGCTCGATGATCTGTTCGCGCATCCAGCGGTTGGCTGGGGCCTGATCAGTGCTTTCATGCCAGTACAGATGGGTTTCGACCGAAGGCACATCGTTGACCGGTAAGTGGACATAGTGCAAATCCTTACGGCGGGCGAAGCGTTCAGGTATGGTCATGACCATATCAGTCTGCTGCAGGACCTGTGTCGCCATCAGGTAATGCTGCGAGCGCAACGCAATCCTGCGCTGAATACCCATCTTGCCCAACGCCAGGTCCACGTGCCCCAGTCCGCTACGCCGACTGGAAATATGGATGTGTGCCTGGCTCATGTAATCATCCAGCGTCAACGTGGCCTTGTTCGCCAGCGGATGCGCCTTGCGCATGCCGCACACATAGCGGTCTTCCAGCAGCTTGACGTGGCGAACCTGCGGGTCGGTATTGAGCGGTGCATCCACGGCGAAGTCGAGGCGCCCGGCAGCCAGCTCCTTGGTGGTTTCCCGCCGCTTGGACAGAAAGCTCTCGATCGTCACGGCAGGATCACGGCCTCGGTCAGGTCGGTCATGCTGATGCGGTAGTTCTTGTTGGCCTGCAACGGGTTGAATATACGGCTTTCCTGCACCGAAACCCTGAGCAATGAGAGTGCATTGCGCACCGGGCCGATGATGTTCTGTGCCATCGGTGTCGGCACCATGCCTTGAGCCGTTCGCACAAACAGCGGGTCGTTGAAGGTCTCTCGCAGCCGCGCCAGGGCGTTGGACACCGCAGGCTGGGTAATGCCGACGATCTGCCCGGCCCGGGTCAGATTGGCTTCGGTGTAGATGGCGTCGAAGACAATGAAAAGATTGAGATCGACCTTGCTCAGGTTCATTGATGGGCGCCTCGTGCTGTTATTTTGATTCGCTGTTCGGCAGGCTGGGGACGCCGCAGCGGTGATGGATCATATATCGGTTATGAATGTTTATACACGCCGAGAATAGATTAGATAAATGTACGGCGTTTCTCTAGCATCAGGATCATGCATTCGACACCCTGATCGAGAAGGTAGTGGCCCATGGATTTCGCGTATTCCCCGAAGGTGCAGGCATTGCGTGAGCGCGTCACCGCGTTCATGGATGCATACGTTTATCCGGCCGAGCCGGTTTTCGAACAGCAAGTGGCCGAAGGCGACCGCTGGCAGCCCACCGCGATCATGGAAGAACTGAAAGCCCGTGCAAGAGCCGAGGGGTTGTGGAATCTGTTTTTGCCGGAGTCTGCGCTGGGTGCCGGCCTGAGCAATCTGGAATACGCGCCGCTGGCGGAAATCATGGGGCGTTCGATGCTGGGCCCCGAGCCGTTCAATTGCTCTGCGCCTGACACCGGCAACATGGAGGTGCTGGTTCGCTATGCCAGCGAGGAACAGAAAGCCCGCTGGCTGGAACCGTTGCTGCGCGGCGAAATTCGTTCTGCTTTTGCCATGACCGAGCCCGACGTGGCGTCATCGGACGCCACCAATATGGCCGCGCGCGCCGAGCGCGATGGTGATGAATGGGTGATCAATGGCCGCAAGTGGTGGACTTCCGGTGCCTGCGACCCGCGCTGCAAAATCCTGATTTTCATGGGCCTGAGCAATCCTGACGGGCCGCGCCATCAGCAACACTCGATGATTCTGGTCCCGGTCGACACGCCGGGCGTGAAGATTGTCAGGCCGCTGCCTGTGTTCGGCTACGACGACGCGCCCCACGGGCATGCCGAAGTGGTGTTCGATAACGTCCGGGTGCCGTTTGAAAACGTCTTGCTGGGTGAGGGGCGCGGCTTTGAAATCGCTCAAGGCCGGTTGGGACCAGGCCGCATTCACCACTGCATGCGCTCCATCGGTATGGCTGAGCGGGCACTTGAGCTGATGTGCAGGCGCTCCGTAGACCGGGTTGCCTTCGGCAAACCGCTGGCCAGGCTGGGGGGCAATATCGACAGGATTGCCGATTCGCGCATGGAGATCGATATGGCCCGTCTGCTGACCCTGAAGGCTGCCTACATGATGGATACAGCAGGCAACAAGGTCGCCAGAAGCGAAATCGCGCAGATCAAGGTGGTAGCGCCGAACGTGGCGCTGAAGGTCATCGATCGGGCGATCCAGATGCACGGCGGGGCGGGTGTTTCCAATGATTTCCCCTTGGCCTATATGTACGCCATGCAGCGCACACTGCGTCTGGCAGACGGCCCGGATGAAGTACACCGCGCCGCTATCGGCAAGTATGAACTGGGCAAATACCTGCCGGCAGACAGGGAGCGCAGCCAGTCCTGAGCCGGTAGCCGATAACTGCGCCCAGGCTACTGCACCCAGACTTCGACCCGACGGTTCTTGATTCGGCCGTCATCGATGTCATTGGTAGCTACCGGCATCTCATCCCCCAGGCCGACGATGTCGCGAAATGTCACGCCGCTTTTCAGCAGCTCACGGCGCACCGCCATGGCGCGCAGCCTTGAGAGCAGGGCTGCGCGAGCCGGATCGCTTTTGGCATCACCAAAGCCGACCAGCGTGACATGTTGATTGAGCTGGTTGCTGGTTTTCAGGTACTCCGCCACCCGCTTGAGGTCCTGCTGCGCCTTGTTATCCAGCTTCGCACTGCCCTGGGCAAAGCGAAAATTGACCGACAGCCGTTCGGCCTTGCGCGCCAGCGCCTGATAATCCGCAGGCATCTGCGCGGTAGGCTGCACCTTGAGTGCCTGCACGGTCTGCGCGACGATGGCCTGACCCTCGGCGCTTTGCGCGAAACGGACCAGCGCCTGCGCCCAGCGTTGATGAGCTGAGGTAGGCACATAAAAGTAGAGCCGTCGCGACAGAGGATAGTCTTCGGTGGCAATAAGACTGACAGTCGGGAGCATGGGTCTGGAATCACCATCGGCAATGGCCACCGCTTTGGCATGCCTGATGGACGGTAGCCCGATAAAACCGATGCCATTGATGTCCTTGCTGACCTCGTCGGAGAGCTGCTCGCTGGATTCAAAGCGCGCGGCTGTGCCGGACAGGTTCTTGCCGTACTTTACAAGTATCAGGTCCTTGAACGTTTCGTAGGTGCCGGACTTCTCATCGCGAACATAAAGATGAATGGCTCCCGGATTTTCGCCCACTTCTGCCCAGTCCCTGACTTCCCCGCTGAAAATGCGCGCCAGCTGCAGCGTATCCAGCTGTCTGACCGGATTGCCTGGATGCAGAATCACAGCAACGCCATCGATGGCAATGGTTTGCTCGCTTGCTGCGCTTTTCAGGTCGCCCAGGCCAGCCAGGTCCTTGGCTTCCTGATCCTTGATAGGTCGTGAAGAGGTGGCAATATCGGCGTTACCTGCTTTGAGCGCAGTAAACCCGGTGCCTGAACCATGTGCGGCGATTTCGATACTGACCGTCTGCCCTGCGGCGGTAGTGCCGACGACGCGCTGTTCATTCATGACATTGCCGGCAACAGTCTGCACTGATTGCAGGCCTTGCTGGCGCATCAACCCTTCAGCCAGTGCGGGGCCCAATTGGGCATTGATGGTATTTGAGCCTTGAATGCGCAAGGCCGGTATTTCACCCGCGGGCAGCGGCAGTGCCGCCAGCGCAAGGGCGGGCAGGGTGGCGCTCGACAGAGTCAGCGCCGTTAGCAAAGCGCGCAACATCGGCGTCAACATGAGTCACGGGAGGGTGCCGGGAGAATAAGACAGAAAGATTTCCGGAGTATGACGATTGCTCGACCACTGCGCGCGCGACCCGTTTATGCATAAAGCCGGATCGCACGATAGGGCGCTTTTTCAGTTCAGTTCCAGCCAGATCGGCGCATGGTCCGACGGCTTTTCCATGCCGCGCAAATCGTAGTCCACCCCGGCCGCCTTGATGCGTGGCTGCAGGCCGGTGGAGGTCATGATCAGGTCAATGCGCAGGCCGCGCTTGGGTTCGTCTTCGAAGCCGCGGCTGCGATAGTCAAACCAGCTGAATCGGTCGATGACTTCAGGGTACAGATGACGGAAGCTGTCCACCAGGCCCCAGTTTTTCAAGCGTTCCATCCACTCGCGCTCTTCGGGGAGAAAGCTGCACTTGCCGGTCTTCAGCCAGCGCTTGGCGTTGTCGGCACCGATGCCGATGTCGCAGTCCTGCGGAGAAATGTTTACGTCACCCATCACGATAAGCGGCTGCTCGTTGCTGAAATGGCTCTCCAGCAAGGTCTGCAGATTCTCGTAAAAACGCTGTTTGGCTGGAAATTTGGTCGGGTGATCACGGCTCTCGCCCTGCGGAAAGTAGCCATTCATGATGGTGACCGGCTGCCCATTGCTGTCGGCATAAGTGCCCCAGATGAAGCGCTTCTGCGATTCCTCGTCGTCGCCTTCAAAACCCTTGTGCAGGGCCAGCGGAGGATTGCGTGATAGCAGGGCAACACCGTAATGGCCTTTCTGACCGTGGAAATGCACATGATAGCCCAGCGCTTCGACTTCCGCGTGGGGGAACTGCTCGTCAGAAACCTTGGTTTCCTGAAGGCCGATTACGTCAGGCTGGTGTTTGTCGATCAGCGCCGCCAACTGATGAGGTCGAGCGCGCAGACCATTGATGTTGAACGAGACGATTTTCATAAAACGGCGGTCCTGAGCAAAAACAAACAGCGATGCTAGCTGACCTGTGGTTTCAGGACCAGCACCGTGTAAGGCACCGCGCAAACACAGGCCCGGACAAATCGTTGGAACTGTTATCAAGTGCCATCACTCGAAAGCCTGCTTGCCAAAACTGCTGCGCCAGACGCAGTTCCGTTAACACGAGGCCCTTTATGTCCCTACCTGCTGCCATCACGGGTGAAGTTCGTCAACTCGACAGTGGTTATTCCCGTGAAACCCGCTCCTTGCTGTTCAGGGCCTATCGGCACGATCCGACGTTCGCCTATCTGTTCAATGCCGAGCGCGAGGGATATGAGCAACGCGTATTGGCGACCATTCGCCAACTGGTCAAACAACACTTCCTGCAAGACCAGCCTGCACTCGGTCTGTTTCTGCAGGATCGGCTGGTCGGCGTAGCGCTGATCGCGCCACCGCAACGTCGTCTGGGCGTCACTGAAAGCTGGGCCTGGCGTCTGCGCATGGTAATGGACACCGGCCTTGGTTGCACCCAGCGTTATCTGGCTTATTACAACGCGGTGCTGGCCTGTGTTCCGTCCGAAACCGTGCATGTGCTGCCGTTGATAGGCCTGGATCCGGAATTTCAGGGTCAGAAGCTGGGGCAGGATTTGAGCGAACAACTGCTTGGGGCGTTGCACGATTGGTGCGCGGTGGATGAGCACTCTCAGGGCATCGTCGTAGACACGGGAAATCCTCGTTATCTCGAGTTCTATAAGCGTCAAGGCTATGAGGAAATCGGCGAGATTGCGGTAGGACCTGTCCGAGAGCACGTGTTTTTTCACCCCAATCCTCAGGTTTCACTGCCGGTGCCTGACGTAACGGTCTGAATCTCCGACAATTCGTGGGCTTCCAGTGCGGCCCGTCGATCGTGTTAGCATCTACGCCCATGAAGCTTTTCAGACTATTCAGCAGCCTGTTTCTGATGACCATGAGTGCAGCGGCGCTTGCACAGGCCCGCCTCGACGTCAGGATCAAGCCCGCCAACCCGGAACTCAAGGCCAACGTCGAAGGGTATGTGGGGGACCTGGGCGAGCGTGACGTTCAGGCGTTGCGTAACTTCAGCCTGGGTGCCGAACAGCAGGCAGAGAAAGCGGCTCAGGCGCTTGGCTATTATCAGGCGCAGATCGACAGCGAGATCAAGGACGCTGACCAGCCGCGTCTGGTGATCAATATCCAGCCGGGCGAGCCGATTCACCTGCGCAATGTGGTAATCCGCGTCGAGGGTCCGGCAGCATCGCTGAAAGCCTTTCGGGTACCCAAAAGCGACGCGCTGAAAACCGGCGCGGTGCTCAATCATGGCAACTATGAGGATGCCAAACGCCTGATCCAGAATCAGGCGTCGCGTTACGGCTTTTTCAGCGGCCACTTTACCAGCCAGCGCCTGGCTATTGACCCGCGAGCCGGGCTTGCCGACATCGAGCTGGTCTATGACAGTGGTCCGCGCTACTCGCTGGGCAAGGTCATGTTCAGTGGCAATGCGCCCTTCGATGAAGATTTGCTCAAGCGCATGGTGCCGTTCAAGGAAAATACTCCTTACGATTCACAACTGATCGCCGAATTGACCCAGGCCATGCAGGGCAGTGGCTATTTTGAAGGCGTGCGGGTCGATGCCGCGCCTACTGCAGCTGACCATCAGGTCATTCCTGTAACCGTTCAGCTTGAAACCCGTAAACCCCGAACCATGGGCCTTGGCCTGGGGTACTCAACCGATGTCGGTCCGCGTGGCAAAGCCAACTGGACCCGGCACTGGGCCAATCCACAGGGCCACAGCTACGGGTTCGAATCGGAAATATCCGCGCCTCGGCAGAATGTCGGCCTGTGGTACGACGTGCCGCTCGATCCGCCGTTGACTGATAAACTGCGTTATGCCGGTGGCTATCAATACGAAGAGATTGCTGGAACCGACAGCCTCAGCAAGCTGCTGACTGCCGGGCCTGAATGGCACAGCAAACTGCCCAGCGGCTGGGAACGGGTTATCTCACTGAAATGGCAGCGTGAAGAATACCGGCTGGGCGACGATTCGGGTCTGAGCACGCTGCTAATGCCCGGCATCAGTTATTCGTACCTGCGCAGCGATAACAGTATCGATCCCCACCAGGGCTACCGTTTACAGTTCGACACCCAGGTGGCCAAGGAGGGCATGTTGTCGGATGCCAATCTGGTGCATGCCAATGTGCTGCTCAAAGGGCTGACGACAGTCGCTCAGAACCATCGCTTTCTCGGGCGCGTGCAACTGGGTGGCAACCTGACTGACGGTTACACCTCGATACCGCCGTCGCTGCGTTTTTTTGCCGGTGGTGATCAAAGCGTACGAGGGTATGACTACCAGAAACTGTCACCGACCAACTCGGACGGCGACCGCATTGGTGGGCGTTACATGTTTGCCGGGAGCGTCGAGTACCAGTATTCCATTGCGGATAAATGGCGGCTCGCGACTTTCATCGATCAGGGCAACTCATTCAACAGTCTCGACAAGCCAGACCTGAAAACCGGCGTCGGTTTTGGGGTGCGCTGGGTATCTCCGGTGGGTCCGCTGCGTCTCGATCTGGCGCATGCTTTGGATGACGACGGTGGCATCCGCCTGCACTTCTCGATGGGGCCGGAACTTTGAACAGAATGAACATCAAGCGTGGCGCAAAGATTGCCGGACTGAGCGTGATCGCGTTACTACTGCTGGTGATCGTCAGCGTCGGGGTGTTGATTGGAACCCAGGCAGGCAGCCGGTGGGCGCTGGCTCGCGTGCCCGGCGTGGAACTGGAAAACTTTCAGGGCCGCCTGGGCGGGCAGTGGAGTGCCGAGCGCCTGGTTTGGCAGCAAGGCGCAGACCGTGTCGAGGTGCATTCTGTCGATTTCGCCTGGAAGCCCGCCTGCCTGCTGAAGATGACCTTATGCATTGATCGCCTGCACGCGGGGCAAGTAATGCTGCGCTTTCCTCCGAGCGGTGCGCCGAGCAACGAAGATCCTTTGAGCCTGCCCGCCGTCAAGTTGCCGCTTGCCCTGCAACTGGGTGATACACAGCTGGGCAGCCTGCAACTGGATGGCGTCGAACAGTTGCGCGACCTCAAACTGGCGGCGCACTGGACCGCCGAAGGCTTGCAGATAGACAGCGCGCACTTGCAACGCGATGCGCTGGTGCTGGACCTCAATGGTCTGCTGAAGCCCGAGGGCGACTGGCCATTGAGCGTAAAAGGTCAACTGCAACTGCCGCCACAGGACGGTAAGCCCTGGACGCTGGCGCTGGATATTCAAGGTGACGTGCTCAAGACCCTGCAACTCAAGGCTGACAGCAGCGGCTATCTACCAGGGCAACTGACCGGTGAGCTGCAACCTTTGGCTGAGCATGTGCCAGCACGATTGAAACTGACTGCAGAACATTTCAAACCCAGCGCAGCATTGCCCGATACCCTGCAACTCGACCAGCTGCTGTTGACTGCCGAAGGCGATCTCGACTCGGGTTACCAGATCAACGGCACTGCCAGCCTGCCCGCAGAAAAAGTCCCTGTGGCGTTGTCGTTGCAGGGGCGTACGGATGCCAACGGGGCAACCATTGCAGCGCTTGATCTGGCCGCCAATCATCAACAGCGTCTGGCCATCAACGGCACGTTGAACTGGCAGAGTGGTTTCTCGGCTGATGCGAGCATCGACTGGCTGGATTTCCCCTGGCAGCGTCTGTATCCGCTGGAGTCCGAACCGCAAGTGTCGTTGCACGCTTTCAAAGGTGAAATTTCCTACACTGACGGCAATTATCTTGGCAATTTCAACGCCAGCCTCAAAGGACCTGCTGGTGCGTTCACGCTGATCAGTCCCTTCAGCGGCAATTTGCAGGAAGTCCATCTGCCGCAACTGGAGCTGGTCGCAGGGCAGGGTAAGGCCAGCGGTTTTCTGAACCTGCAATTTGCCAATGGCTTCGGCTGGGACACTGCACTTGATCTGAGCGCGCTGGACCCTTCATTCTGGGTTGCCGAATTGCCCGGCACACTGGCAGGGCCCTTGCGCAGCAAAGGTCAACGGGTCAACGAGGAGCTTGAACTGACTGCCGACCTGGACCTCAAGGGACGTCTGCGTGGCCAGCCCGCGCTGCTGCAAGCCAAGGCTGACGGTCGTGATCAGCAGTGGAATGTCAGCAACCTGAACATTCGATTGGGTGACAACCGGGTTCAGAGTAATGGCAGTTTGCAGGAGCGTCTCAAAGGGCAGCTGGACCTTGACCTGCCGCGTCTGGCTCAATTGTGGCCGCGCTTGCAGGGGCAGGCCAAAGGCAGGCTCGACCTGACGGGAACGCTTCAGGCACCACAAGGGCAACTGGCGTTGCAGGGCAGTCAGCTCGCGCTGCAGGACAATCGCCTGCAAAGCCTGACTCTCAATGCCCGCCTGGATCAGTCGCAGCGCGCGACCATCAACCTCAAGGGCGTTGGCATTCAGGCCGGCGACACCGGGCTGGGGACGTTGCTGGTGGACGGTCAGGGTACGCTCAAGGCGCAACAATTGAAGCTGGACCTGCAAGGGCCGTTACTCAAGCTTGCTATCGCACTGGACGGCGGCCTGGACAAGGGCGACTGGCGCGGTCGGCTGGCCAGCGGCACGGTACAGAGCGGCGGACAGAACTGGCGTTTGCAGCAACCTGCGAAGATCGAGCGTCTGGCCGACGGTCGGCTGAACTTCGGTGCGCATTGCTGGCTGTCCGGTGCCTCCAGCCTGTGCGGTGGCGATCAACGACTGATGCCGGAGCCACGTTTGCGCTATCAGCTGAAGAATTTTCCACTCGACAGTCTGGCGCAATGGATGCCAAAGGATTTTGCCTGGAAGGGCGCGCTGAATGCCGACGTTCAGCTTGATCTTCCGGCTGCAGGCCCCACCGGCAAGGTTACGATTGATGCCGGAGGCGGCACATTGCGGGTGCGCAGCAATGACCAGTGGCTGGACTTCCCGTATCAGACACTCAAACTCGACACCACACTGGCACCCAGACGTATCGATACGCGGCTGGATTTCGAAGGCGGAAAGCTGGGCCGGTTGCTGGTCAATGCGCAGATCGATCCGCTGGCCAAAGACAAGCCTCTGTCAGGCGATTTCGGTCTCTCCGGGCTGGACATCTCGGTGGCACGACCCTTTGCGCCAATGGTGCAGAAACTCAATGGCCGCCTGAACGGCAATGGTCGATTGTCAGGCAGCTTGCTGGCACCTCTGGTCAACGGCAGCGTGACACTTGAAGGCGGTGAAGTGGCGGGTGCCGAGTTGCCGATGGAACTGCATGACCTCAAGGTGCAGGCGTTGATCGCCGGGGAGAGCGTACAGCTCACCGGTGGCTGGAAAAGTGGCAGCACCGGGCAGGGGAGCATCGGCGGTCAGGTGGCCTGGGGGCAGAATCTGAACGTTGATGTGAGCCTCAAGGGCGCGCGTCTGCCGATCAATGTCGAGCCCTACGCGGAAGTGGAGGTAGCGCCTGACCTGAAAATTTCCATGCAAGGTGAGCGGTTGGCCATTTCCGGCAAGGTGCTGGTGCCCAAGGGGGCGATCACCGTGCGTGAGCTGCCGCCGTCTACGGTCAAGCTCTCGGGCGATACGGTGATCGTCGGGCAGCAGACCGAGGAGGGCGCGCCACCGCTGGCAGTGGCCATGGATATCGATGTGGAGGTTGGTCAGGAAAAGCTCGCCTTCAGCGGTTTCGGGCTTACTGCCAATCTGGTCGGAAGGGTGCACATTGGCGACAACCTGGACACCCGTGGTGAGCTGAACCTGAACGACGGCCGCTACCGTGCCTACGGGCAGCGGCTGACCATCCGCAAGGCGCGCCTGCTGTTTGCAGGCCCTGTGGACCAGCCCTATCTGGATATCGAGGCCATTCGCCAGACAGATGACGTGATCGCAGGCATTCGTCTGACCGGCAGTGCCGAGCAACCCACCACCGAAGTGTTTTCCGAACCCGCGATGAGCCAGGAGCAGGCGCTCTCCTATCTGGTCATGGGCAGACCGCTGAGTACCTCGGGCGAAGACAACAACATGGTCGCTCAGGCTGCACTGGCGCTTGGCGTTGCCGGTAGCTCGTCGACCACCGGCAAGCTCGCGGACAATCTGGGTATCAAGGACTTCGAGCTGGATACCTCGGGAACCGGCGACAAGACCAATGTGGTTGCCAGCGGCAAGATCACCGAGAAGCTCAGCCTGCGTTATGGTGTCGGCGTGTTTGAACCGGCCAATACCATTGCGTTGCGCTATCTGCTCAGCAAGCGCGTGTACCTTGAGGCTGCAAGCGGTGTTGCCAGTTCGCTGGATATTTTCTATAAAAGAGACTTCTGAATACTGGCCAGCGGCTGTAATGGCACTGGCCTGCGTTCAACCGGTTTACCCTGTTAAAACAGTGTGACCCATCACACGCTCTCTCTATTCAGGCTGCCGGTAATCATGGATCGATTCAACGCCATGCGCGTATTCACCCGTATCGTCGAACTGGGCGGTTTCGCCAGGGCGGCCGAGAGCCTGCACATGCCCCGTGCATCCGTGACGATTCTGATCAAACAACTGGAAGCTCACCTGGGCGTGCAGCTCTTGCAACGCACTACACGTCAGGTCAGCACCACGCCTGACGGCAAGGCCTACTACCAGCGCTGCGTAAGCCTGCTGGCCGATCTGGATGACGCCGAAGCTTCCTTCTCTGCGGCAGGTGCCGAGCCCAAGGGGTTGCTGCGTGTTGACCTGCCAGTGAGCCTGGGGCGCATGATCGTGATACCCGCGTTGCCTGAATTTGCCCGGCGCTACCCGCAGATCCGGCTGGAAATCGGCATGAGCGACAGACCGGTCGACCTGATCCGCGAGGGCGTGGACTGTGTCTTGCGCGCCGGAGCAGCATTGGACGAAACGCTGGTCGCCAGGCCGCTGGGCAGCCTGACCCAGATCACTTGCGCCAGTCGCGATTACCTGCAGCGATACGGTACGCCGCTGAATCTGCCGGACCTCGCGCAACATCAGGTAATCGAATATTTCTCGACCAGCACGGGCAAGCGCTATGGTCTGGAGTTCATGGCCGGTGGCGTGGAGGTCGATCAAGCGTTGGCCTGTTCTATTTCGGTCAACAGTGCCGACGGTTATGTAGCGGCTTGCGAGGCGGGTTTTGGCCTGATACAAGTGCCGCGTTACCATGTCGCCGCACAGTTGCGCAGCGGCATACTGGTCGAGGTGCTGCGGTTGCATCGTCCGCCGCCGCTGGCGTTGACGGTGCTTTACCCACCTCATCGCCAGTTGTCACGCCGGATCAGGGTATTCGTCGATTGGCTGGTGGAATTATGTGCCCACCCAGATATCAGGGACAGACTGGTTTCCTGAGAAAATTCGGAATTATCCTATATAGGACACGGCACACTTTCGTGTTTAACTTCCGGTTCTTTTATTCATCTCAAAAAAGGAATGTGTTTCATGGCTCAAGTAACCCTCAAAGGCGGCCCTGTTCAAGTCAATGGCAAGCTGCCTGAAGTCGGCAGCAAGGCACCTGCCTTCACGCTGGTGGGTGAAGGTCTTGCCGACAAGACCCTGGCTGACTTCGCTGGCAAGCGCAAGGTGCTGAACATTTTTCCGAGCGTCGATACACCGACCTGTGCAACGTCGGTACGTAAATTCAACGCCCAGGCAAACGAGCTGGGCAATGCCGTTGTTCTGTGTATCTCTGCTGACCTGCCGTTTGCACAGGCCCGCTTCTGCGGCTCCGAAGGTCTGGAAAACGTCAAGAACCTGTCTTCTTTCCGCGCTGCCGATTTCAGCGAGCATTACGGCGTTGCAATTGCAGACGGCCCGCTGAAAGGTCTGACCGCTCGTGCGGTGGTTGTTCTGGACGAAAACGACAAAGTGCTGCACAGCGAACTGGTAACAGAGATCGCTAACGAACCCGACTACGACGCTGCATTGGCTGTGCTTAAGTAACTTTCCGCAACACTTCGACGGCCTGAATCCGCTCAGGCCGTTTTTTTGTTTGTGCGTCATACGTTTATCGAAAGTAAGCGCTTGGTAAAGGCGCTTTGCTTGTAACGCATCTGTGCTTATTGTTCAGCCTTCTGAAGAAGCCCCCACCTGTAATGGTTGATTTATTCATGCAATCGTCTGGCTCTCGTAAATCCCGTCGCTGGTTGATCAGTTTGTTGATCCTGTTGGCCATTGTTGCCCTGTGCTGGTGGTTATGGCCTGCCTCCACTCCCGGCAAAGGGGCCGAGAGCAAGAAGCATGGCGCAGGTGGCGTGGCGCGTCCTGGCTTCGGTGCATCGGCTGTCGCTGTCCCGGTGCGGGTAGCCCCGGCAACCGAAGGCGATTTCCCGATCTACTACAAGGCGCTTGGCACGGTAACGGCGATGAACACCATCAATGTGCGCAGCCGGGTGGCGGGAGAGCTGGTCAAGCTTTATTTCCAGGAAGGGCAGATGGTCAAGGCGGGTGACCTGCTGGCGGAAATCGATCCGCGCAGTTATCAGGTGGCGTTGCAGCAGGCCGAAGGTACGCTGGCCACCAATCAGGCGCTGCTCAAGAATGCTCAGCTCGACGTACAGCGTTACCGTGGGCTTTTTGCCGAGGACAGCATCGCCAAACAGACCCTCGACACTGCCGAGTCGCTGGTCAATCAGTACAAGGGCACGATCAAGACCAATCAGGCGGCCGTGGCTGATGCGAAGCTGAGCCTGGACTTCACACGCATTCGTGCGCCTATTGCAGGTCGTGTCGGCCTCAAACAGCTGGACGTCGGCAACCTGGTTGCCGCCAACGACACCACCGCGCTGGTGGTAATTACCCAGACCCAGCCCATTTCGGTCGCCTTCACGCTCCCGGAAAAGGACCTGTCGAAAGTCATTTCCCGCTACCGCACCGGCGACAAGCTGCCCGTCGAAGCCTGGGACCGGGGCGATACGAAAATGCAGGCTTCCGGTGTACTCGCCAGCCTCGATAACCAGATCGATGTGACGACCGGCACACTGAAGTTCAAGGCCCGTTTCGATAACGGTGACGAGATCCTGTTCCCCAACCAGTTCGTCAATGTGCGTCTGCGCGCCGATACGTTGAAACAGGTGACACTGGTGCCAACGGCTGCCGTGCAGTTCGGCACCGACGGGACCTTTGTCTATGTCCTGGACGGTGACAAGAAGGTCAAACTCAAACTGTTGAAGACCGGCCCGAGCGACGAGACATCGACGGTGATCACCGAAGGTCTGGCAGCCGGAGAACGGGTCGTGCTCGAAGGCACCGACCGTCTGCGCGACGGCGCTGAAGTCGAGGTCGTCAACGACAGCAAGGATGTACCGGCGGGTCCGGTTCAGAAGCTGCAGGGCAAGCCTGACAGCAAGACAGACAAGTCGGCAGCACTCGGCAAGGTGGAAAAACCAAACGTATGAACATGTCGCGCCTGTTCATCCTGCGTCCGGTTGCCACCACGCTGAGTATGCTGGCAATCGTCCTGGCGGGTCTGATCGCCTACACCTTGCTGCCGGTGTCGGCGCTGCCTCAGGTCGACTATCCGACCATTCGGGTGATGACGCTGTATCCCGGTGCCAGTCCGCAGGTCATGACCAGCTCCGTCACTGCGCCTCTTGAGCGTCAATTCGGGCAGATGCCCGGTTTGACCCAGATGGCCTCGACGAGCTCGGGCGGCGCGTCGGTCATTACCTTGCGTTTTAGCCTCGAAATCAACATGGATGTGGCTGAGCAGCAGGTGCAGGCGGCGATCAACGCGGCCACCAACCTTATGCCTACCGATCTTCCGGCACCGCCGGTCTATAACAAGGTCAACCCGGCAGACACGCCGGTTCTGACCCTGGCGATTACCTCGAAAACCATGCTGCTGCCCAAGCTCAATGATCTGGTCGATACACGCATGGCGCAGAAAATCTCGCAGATCAGCGGTGTCGGCATGGTCAGCATTGCCGGCGGCCAGCGTCAGGCTGTGCGGATCAAGGTCAATCCGGAAGCGCTGGCCGCCAACAGCCTGAACCTGTCTGATGTGCGGACTCTGATCGGCGCGTCCAACGTCAACCAGCCCAAGGGTAACTTCGACGGGCCAACCCGGGTTTCGATGCTGGATGCCAACGATCAGTTGAAGTCTCCAGAGGAGTACGCCAACCTTATTCTGGCCTACAAGGATGGCGCTCCCCTGCGTCTGAAGGATGTGGCCGAAATCGTCGACGGTGCCGAAAACGAACGCCTGGCGGCCTGGGCCAATCGGAGTCAGGCGGTGTTGCTGAATATTCAGCGCCAGCCGGGCGCCAACGTGATCGAGGTGGTCGACCGGATCAAGGCATTGCTGCCGTCAATCACCGAGAACCTTCCGGCCGGCCTCGACGTCGTGGTACTGACGGACCGCACTCAGACGATCCGCGCGTCGGTGACCGATGTTCAGCACGAACTGTTGATCGCGATTATCCTGGTGGTGCTGGTAACCTTCCTGTTCCTGCGTCGTTTCAGCGCGACGATCATTCCCTCCATCGCCGTCCCGCTGTCACTGGTAGGCACCTTCGGCGTCATGTACCTGGCGGGCTTCTCGGTCAACAACCTCACGCTGATGGCCATGACCATCGCGACCGGTTTCGTTGTCGATGACGCCATCGTGATGCTGGAAAACATCTCCCGGCATATCGAGGAGGGCGAAACACCTCTGCAGGCCGCCCTGAAGGGCGCGAAACAGATCGGTTTCACTCTGATTTCCCTGACCCTGTCGCTGATTGCAGTACTGATCCCGCTGTTGTTCATGGCTGATGTGGTCGGGCGGCTGTTTCGCGAGTTCGCCATCACTCTGGCAGTCGCCATCCTGATATCGCTGGTGGTATCGCTGACCCTGACGCCCATGATGTGCGCGCGTTTGCTCAAGCGCGAGCCAAAGGAAGAAGAGCAGAGCCGTTTCTATCGTGCCAGCGGTGCCTGGATCGACTGGCTGATCGATATCTACGCGGGCGGATTGCGCTGGGTGCTCAGGCATCAACCACTGACCCTGTTGGCGGCATTGGCCACTCTGGCACTGACTATGCTGCTGTACATCGTTGTGCCCAAGGGCTTTTTTCCGGTGCAGGACACCGGCGTGATCCAGGGTATTTCGGAAGCGCCACAGTCGGTCTCCTTTGCTGCCATGAGCCAGCGTCAGCAGGCGCTGGCTGACATCATTCTCAAGGACCCTGCGGTGGTCAGTCTGTCTTCCTACATTGGTGTTGACGGTGATAACGCAACGCTCAACAGCGGGCGTCTGCTGATCAACCTCAAGCCCCACTCAGAGCGTGACCTCACCGCATCCGAGGTGATCCAGCGCCTGCAGCCAGAGGTAGACAAGCTTTCTGACATTCGTCTGTTCATGCAGCCGGTGCAGGACCTGACCATTGAAGACCGGGTCAGTCGTACTCAGTATCAGTTCAGCATGTCATCGCCCGACGCCGAGCTGCTGACGCTGTGGAGCGAAAGGCTGGTCGAGGCGCTCGGCAAACGGTCCGAGCTGACGGATGTGGCCAGCGACCTGCAGGACAAGGGCCTGCAGGTATATCTGAACATCGATCGTGATGCGGCCAGTCGGGTAGGGGTCACCGTTGCGAATATTACCGATGCGCTGTACGACGCATTCGGTCAGCGACAGATTTCCACCATCTATACCCAGGCCAGCCAGTACCGCGTGGTGCTGCAAGCCGCGTCGGGCAGTGAGCTCGGCCCAGCCGCACTTGAGCAGATACACGTCAAGACCACCGATGGCGCACAGGTAAAACTGTCGAGCCTGGCACGCGTCGAGCAGCGTCAGGCACAGTTGGCCATCGCTCACCTCGGGCAGTTTCCCGCAGTGATGATGTCGTTCAACCTTGCGCCCGGCGTTGCATTGGGCAAGGCCGTGCAGGTCATCGAACAGGTTGAGCACGACATCGGCATGCCGATTGGTGTGCAGACCCAGTTTCAGGGCGCTGCCGAGGCATTTCAAGCATCGTTGTCGAGCACGTTGCTGCTGATTCTGGCGGCTGTAGTGACCATGTACATCGTGCTGGGCGTGCTCTACGAGAGCTATATCCACCCGATCACCATCCTCTCGACACTGCCGTCGGCAGCAGTGGGTGCCTTGCTGGCCTTGCTGATCAGCGGCAATGACCTGGGGATGATCGCGATCATCGGTATCATTTTGCTGATCGGCATCGTCAAGAAGAACGCGATCATGATGATCGACTTCGCGCTCGACGCAGAGCGCAACCGGGGTGTTGCACCGGAAACGGCGATCTACGAAGCGGCGCTGCTGCGTTTCCGGCCGATTCTCATGACCACCCTGGCAGCATTGTTCGGCGCCATTCCGTTGATGCTTGCCAGCGGCTCCGGCGCAGAGTTGCGCCAGCCACTGGGGCTGGTGATGGTCGGCGGTCTGCTCGTCAGCCAGGTACTGACGCTGTTTACCACGCCGGTCATCTATCTGTATTTCGACCGGCTTGGCCGTCGCTGGAGTCGCAGGCCTGCCGACCCGGACCGGCTGGAACGGGCTGACGCATGAACCTGTCAGCGCCGTTTATCCGTCGCCCGGTTGCGACCGTACTGCTGAGCCTGGCGATCCTGCTGCTGGGCGCGGTCAGCTTCCGCTTGTTGCCGGTCGCGCCGTCGCCGAACATGGACTTCCCGGTAATTGTGGTGTCCGCCAGTCTGGCGGGTGCCAGCCCCGAGGTGATGGCCTCCACTGTGGCCACTCCGCTGGAGCGTTCGCTGGGCAGTATTGCCGGGGTCAATACCATGACCAGCAATTCAAGCCAGGGCACGACACGGATCATCCTGCAGTTCGATCTCAATCGCAACATCAATGGTGCGGCGCGGGAAGTGCAGGCGGCAATCAATGCTTCGCGCAACCTGCTGCCCAGCGGTATGCGCAGCATGCCGACCTACAAGAAGGTCAACCCGTCCCAGGCGCCGATCATGGTCCTGTCTATGACGTCGACGGTGCTGGAAAAAGGTCAGCTTTACGACCTGGCATCCACCATCCTGTCACAGAGCCTGTCGCAGGTTTCCGGGGTCGGCGAAGTGCAGATCGGCGGCAGTTCGCTGCCAGCGGTTCGTATCGAGCTGGAGCCACAGATGCTCTCCCAGTACGGCGTATCGCTTGACGACGTGCGCACCGCGATTACCGGTGCGAACGTGCGGCGGCCAAAGGGTTTTGTGGAGGATGATCAGCATAACTGGCAGGTTCAGGCCAACGACCAGCTGGAAACCGCAAAGGACTATGCGCCGCTGATCATTCGCTACAAGGATGGGGCGACCTTGCGCCTCAAGGACGTCGCGAAAGTCAGCGATGCCGTGGAAGATCGCTACAACAGCGGGTTTTATAACAATGACCGGGCGGTGTTACTGGTCGTCAACCGCCAGGCTGGTGCCAACATCATTGAAACCGTGGCGCAGATCAAGGCGCAATTGCCAGCCCTGCGGGCCGTGCTGCCTGCCAGCGTGAGCCTCAACGTCGCGATGGATCGCTCGCCGGTGATCAAGGCGACGCTTCACGAGGCAGAGATGACCCTGCTGATTGCCGTGGTTCTGGTGGTGATGGTGGTATTTCTGTTTCTCGGCAGTTTTCGCGCATCGCTGATCCCCACTCTGGCGGTTCCGGTATCGCTGGTAGGCACCTTTGCGATCATGCACCTGCTCGGTTTTTCCCTGAACAATCTGTCGTTGATGGCTTTGATCCTCGCCACCGGACTGGTGGTGGACGATGCAATCGTGGTGCTGGAAAACATTTCCCGGCACATTCACAACGGTCTCGACCCCATGAAAGCGGCCTTTCTGGGGGCCAAAGAGGTGGGTTTCACCTTGCTGTCGATGAACGTCTCGCTGGTGGCGGTGTTCATTTCCATTCTGTTCATGGGTGGGCTGGTCGAAAGTCTGTTTCGCGAGTTTTCCATTACCTTGTCGGTGTCGATCGTCGTCTCGCTGATCGTATCCCTGACCCTGACGCCGATGTTGTGCGCGCGCTGGCTCAAACCCCACGATTCGGGCAAGGACAATGCCTTTCAGCGCTGGAGCGAGCGGGTCAACGACCGCATGGTCGCCGGCTATGACCGCTCGCTCGGCTGGGTCATGCGGCATCGCAGGCTGACACTGCTCAGCCTGCTGATTACCGTTGTGGTGAATGTCGCGCTGTATGTGGTGGTGCCCAAGACCTTTCTGCCACAGCAGGACACCGGGCAACTGATGGGTTTTGTACGCGGTGACGACGGTCTTTCGTTCTCGGTCATGCAGCCGAAAATGGAAATCTTTCGCCGTTCGATTCTGGCAGACCCTGCGGTGGAGAGCGTTGCCGGTTTTATCGGCGGTAGCGGTGGCACCAATAACGCCTTCATGATCGTACGCCTCAAGCCGATTGCCGAGCGCAAGCTGTCTGCCGAAAAAGTGGTCGAGCGCTTGCGCAAGAACATGCCGCATGTGCCCGGTGGCAGACTATTCCTGGCGCCTGATCAGGACCTGCAACTGGGGGGTGGTCGCGAGCAGACCAGTTCGCAGTATCAGTACATTGTGCAAAGTGCAGACCTGAGCAGCCTGCGGCTGTGGTATCCGAAGATCGTTGCGGCGCTCAAATCGATTCCGGAGCTGACGGCTATCGACGCCAGGGAAGGGCGCGGGGCGCAGCAAGTGACCCTGGTGGTCAATCGTGATACGGCCAAACGGCTGGGCATCGATATGAACATGGTCACGGCGGTGCTCAACAATGCCTACAGCCAGCGTCAGGTCTCGACCATCTATGACAGCCTCAACCAGTACAAGGTGGTGATGGAGGTCAATCCCAAATACGCTCAGGACCCGGCGACGCTGGAGCAGGTTCAGGTGATTACTGCCGACGGGCAGCGCGTGCCGCTGTCGAGCATTGCTCATTACGAGCGCAGTCTGGCGAATGATCGGGTTTCGCATGACGGTCAGTTCGCTGCCGAAAACATTTCCTTTGATCTGGCCGAAGGTGCCAGCCTCGACAAGGCGACGGTGGCTATCGAGCGCGCAATTGCCGCCATCGGACTGCCGTCCGACATCATTTCCAAGATGGCCGGGACCGCCAACGCCTTCGCCTCGACCCAGAAAAGCCAGCCCTGGATGATTCTCGGTGCGTTGCTGGTGGTGTATCTGGTGCTGGGGATTCTTTATGAAAGCTACATCCATCCGTTGACGATCCTCTCGACGCTGCCATCGGCCGGTGTGGGCGCATTGCTGACTATCTACGTGTTGGGCAGCGAATTCAGCCTGATCTCACTGTTAGGGCTGTTCCTGCTGATTGGCGTGGTGAAGAAAAACGCAATCATGATGATCGACCTGGCCCTGCACCTTGAGCGTGATCAGGGAATGACGCCACAAGAGTCGATCCGCAGCGCTTGTCTGCAACGCCTACGACCCATTCTGATGACCACAATGGCCGCCATTCTGGGTGCATTGCCGTTGCTGCTGAGTACTGCGGAAGGCGCTGAAATGCGCAAACCGCTGGGCCTGACCATTATTGGTGGACTGATCTTCAGCCAGGTCCTGACTCTCTACACCACCCCGGTGGTTTACCTTTATCTCGACCGTCTGCGCCACCGTTACAATAAATGGCGTGGCGTGCGTACCGATGCTGCTCTGGAAACCCCGCTATGACCGAACGCCTGGCCTTTATATCCCGCCCGACAGGGCTGATTCGTCCACTCGCGCTGGGGCTCTGCGTTGTGCTGCTCAGCGCTTGTGCTGTCGGTCCTGATTACCAGGCGCCGTCAATGGCCGCGCCTGCGCAGTTCAAGGCCGCCGAAGGCTGGCGTGCAGCCACACCCGGTGACGCGATGGCCAAAGGTGCATGGTGGGAGGTGTACAGGGATCCGCAACTGAACTCGCTGGTCGAACGGCTCAACACCTCCAACCAGACCGTCGCCCAGTACGATGCGCAGTACCGGCAGGCACAAGCACTGGTGCGTAGCTCCAGAGGCGCATTTCTGCCGACACTGGATCTGACCACCGGCAAGACCCGCTCGGGGCAGGGCACAGGCACATCCAATACCGGTACGAATACCGGCGCCTCGGGAATTCGCAACAGTTACAACGCTCAACTGGGCGTCAGTTGGGAAGCCGATGTGTGGGGCAAGTTGCGCCGTGGGCTGGAGGCTGACACCGCCAGTGCGCAGGCAAGTCTTGCGGACCTGTCAGCGATGCGCCTCAGCCTGCAATCGGAGCTGGTGCAGAATTATCTGCAATTGCGGGTCATTGACGAACAGAAACGCCTGCTGGAATCCACTGTGGACACCTATCAGCGCTCCCTGACCCTCACCCAGAATCAATACCGCGCCGGTATTTCAGGAAGTGACGCTGTAGCCCAGGCGCTGACACAGTTGAAAAGTACTCAGGCCGACTTGATCGATCTGGCCTGGCAGCGTGCACAATTCGAGAACGCCATTGCCGTGCTGATGGGGATGGCGCCCGCTGACTTCAATCTGCCGGCCAGCACTTCGATTCCGCAATTGCCGCAGATCCCGCCAGGGCTGCCGTCACAGTTGCTTGAACGCCGACCGGACATTGCCGCGGCCGAACGCTCGGTCATGGCCGCCAATGCCAACATCGGCGTCGCCAAGGCCGCTTACTACCCAGACTTCACGCTGAGCATGAGCGGCGGTTACAGCAGCAGTACGTTCGCCAACTGGATCAGCCTGCCCAACCGCTTCTGGTCGGTAGGGCCGCAACTGGCGTTGACGTTGTTCGACGGTGGCAGGCGGACGGCGGAAGTTGATCGTACCGAGGCCGTGTACGACCAGACTGTCGCCCAGTACCGGCAGACCGTGCTGAATGGTTTTCAGGAAGTCGAAAATTACCTCGTTCAACTCAAAGTCTACGAGCAGGAGGCCGCCGTGCGCCAGGAAGCGCTGGTATCGGCTCGCGACTCGTTGCGCCTGACCAACAACCAGTACAAGGCCGGGCTGATCGGTTATCTTGACGTCGTCAACGTACAGGCCACTGCTTTGAGCAATGAACGCAGTGTGCTGAACGTTCTGCAAAGTCGCTTGATTGCCAGCGTTCAGTTGATTGCCGCATTGGGTGGCGGCTGGAATGCCGAAACAGGTTTGACCCTCAGGGAGTGAGTGCTTCACGGAGCAAAGGCGGTTTTTCTTGAACTGTTCGTGATAAATGAAAAATCAATAGCTGGTTGCCATCTTTTCGACCAGATACCGCGACATTTGGCAGCTATTGCGTACAATCATCCCCCGCAGTATCGGCATGGACGCGCTCATTGGGCTCCAGGTGCGTTTATGTTGATTGGCAGCTACACCCCGTCGCTCGTCGTGGTCTCCGTTCTCGTCGCAATTGTTGCTGCGTACACTGCTCTCGATCTGGTTGGCCGTATTATTTCGGCCAGGGGCCGCGCCGTTTATGTATGGATTGCGGGAGGTGCTTTCGCAATGGGCGTTGGCAGTTGGTCGACGCACTTCATCGGTATGCTGGCATTCGTCCTGCCTATCGACGTTGGCTATGATGTGCCGTTGGCACTGTTGTCCTTGCTGATCGCAATACTGTCTTCCGGTTTCGCGCTGTGGCTGGCCGCCCGGCCGCTATTATCCGCCGCGCAGATTGGCCTGGGTGGGTTGTTGCTGGGGCTTGGCATCAGCGCCACGCATTACACCGGCATGGCGGCAATGCGCATGCAACCCGGCATCGAATACACGCCCTGGTTGTTTGCGCTTTCCCTGGCGATCAGCATTGCCGCCTCTGCGGCGGCGTTATGGATAGCGTTTCGTCTTCGCCAGCAAAGGCCCAGGATATACCTGATGCGTGCGGTAGCGGCAATTCTGCTGGGAACGGCCATCATCGGTATGCATTACACCGGCATGGCGGCGGCCACCTTTGCCGATGGCAGCTTTTGTGGTGCGTTGCCCGATGGATTGAGCAGCAATGGACTGGACAGGATTGTTCTGGTCGCCAGTCTTTCGATACTGGGTATCGCGCTGTTCAGTTGTATTCTCGACTCCCACCTCGAGACACGTACCGCTGTCCTGGCCAATTCCCTGACTGAAGCCAATCAGGAGCTTACCCACCTGGCTCTGCATGACAACCTCACCGGGCTGCCGAACCGTGTGTTGTTGACGGATCGCATCGAGCAGGCGATGAAGAAAGTCAGCGAAAGCGGCGGCTGCTTTGCGTTGATGTTCATGGACCTGGATGGTTTCAAACCGGTGAATGACGCATTCGGCCACCATACCGGGGACTTGCTGTTGCGGCAGGTCGCTTTGCGTCTTCGTAACAACCTGCACCGGCACGACACGCTGGCAAGGATCGGTGGTGATGAATTCGTGCTGCTGGTCGAACTGCATGACCCGCAGGATGCGTTGGCTGTCGCAACGCGTCAGGTCAATGAAATAGGCAATCCGTTTACCATCGGCGAGCATCAATTGCAGATCTCGCTGAGCATCGGCATCTGCATGTACCCGGGCAATGGCAATACCCAGCACGAACTTCTGATCAACGCCGATGCCGCCATGTATCACACCAAAGCGGCCGGCAAGAACGGCTACAGCTTTTTCGATGCCTCGATGAACAGCAACGCACGCAATCAGCTGCAGATGTCTCAGGACTTGCGTAAGGCGATCAAGCACAGGCAGTTCTGTATCTATTACCAGCCCAAGTTCGACGCTTTGACCGGACTGCCCCTGGGCGCAGAAGCGCTATTACGCTGGAACCATCCGGAACAAGGCGTTATGGGCCCCGATCAGTTCATCGCCATGGCAGAGAAAACCGGCCTGATCATTCAGATCGGCGAGTGGGTACTGGATGAGGCTTGCCGACAGATGCGTGAGTGGTACACCCAGGGCTACGCGCACTGGCGCATTGCGGTGAACCTGTCAGCGTTGCAGTTCTGTCATGCCGGGCTGGTCACTGCGGTGGCGGATACCCTGGCCAGACATCAGCTCCCGGCCAACTGCCTGACCCTGGAAATCACCGAGACTACGGCCATGCATGACGCCGATGCCAGCCTGGCGGTGTTGCAAAGGCTGTCGGAAATGGGCGTGGATCTATCGATTGACGATTTTGGCACCGGTTACTCCAGCCTGATGTACCTGAAGCGCCTGCCCGCCAATGAAATCAAGATTGATCGAGGTTTCGTGCGTGACCTTGAGCATGACACCGACGATGCCGCCATCGTGTCGGCCATCGTTGCGGTAGGGAAGGCGTTGAACCTGCGGATCGTCGCCGAAGGCGTAGAAACAGCGGTTCAGAAGCGCTTCCTGACGCACTTGGGATGTCACTCCCTACAAGGCTTCCTGCTCGGTTATCCTCTGCCGGCTGAGCAATTTCTCGACGAAATTCGCGCCGCCGAGGCGAAAGCGGCAGTCGACGTGCCCGATGTTGGGCAACCGGCTTTCTGAAGCGCATGGATGGCGCTGGACGGCAAAGGCTGGCACGATCAGAAACGTCTGGCTAACCTGCGGGTGTTAGCTGCGCTTTGATGCTGGCTTCTGAGAAAAATCATGGAAAAAGTCCTCATTATTACCGGTGGCTCGCGCGGAATCGGCGCAGCCACTGCGCGTCTGGCCGCTGTACAGGGCTATCGGATCTGTATCAATTATCTGTCTGACCATGCCGCAGCCGAAAAGACGGCAGGGCAGGTCAGGGCCCTGGGTGCTCAGGCGATCACCTTGCAGGCGGACGTCAGCAACGAAGACGAGATCATGCGCCTGTTCTCCAGGGTCGATTCGGAACTCGGCCGCGTTACCCATCTGGTCAACAATGCAGGCACGCTCGCTCAGGCTTCAAGAGTCGAGGACATGTCCGAATTCCGAATGCTCAAAATGATGATGACCAACGTGGTCGGACCGATGCTGTGCAGCAAACATGCCTTGTTACGCATGCTGCCGAGTCACGGCGGGCACGGTGGTAGTATCGTCAACGTATCCTCGCTCGCGGCCCGCCTGGGCTCCGCGGGCGAATATGTGGATTACGCCGCTTCGAAAGGCGCGCTGGACACGTTCACTATCGGGCTTTCCAGGGAAGTGGCCGGGGAGAACATTCGCGTCAACGCGGTGCGGCCGGGGTTCATCTTCACCGACTTTCACGCCCTGAGCGGCGATCCGTTCCGCGTCAGCAAACTCGAGGGCGCACTGCCCATGGGCCGTGGGGGGACGGCGGAGGAAGTGGCCGAGGCCATTCTCTGGCTGCTGTCGGACAATGCGTCGTATGCCACAGGAACGTTCATCGATCTGGCGGGCGGGCGCTGAAGGCGTGCATGGTCTGGCAAGCGCCTTCAGATACCGCTTACTGACTCGTCACACCGTTACAGGTGGCGCATTGGCGGGCGGGTCGCCTACCGGTGTTTGATCGGGTAGAGGCGGTGAGGGGGGTGGCTCCTGCTCGGGTACTGGCTCGGGCAGAACGGGATCGTCGATGTTTGGATCAGGTACTTCTACTGGATTGGGTAGAGTCATGGTTGCAGCCTCCTTGTTGACCCTTTTTACGACCCCCCGGGAGACTGTCAGAAATTTTGTGTTCGGGCATAACATGTAGCTAGAGGTGCATGTATGCCGACCAAA